>WSNJ01000052.1:9548-12632 GCA_013316045.1 Clostridia bacterium | reverse complement strand
TCAGTGGTAGAGCGTTGCCTTGCCAAGGCAAATGTCGCGAGTTCGAATCTCGTCTTCCGCTCCAATAAGCACCTTTAGCTCAGTTGGTAGAGCAACTGACTCTTAATCAGTGGGTCCAGAGTTCGAGTCTCTGAAGGTGTACCAAAAGGTGCTACAAAGATTAAAATTCAGGAGGTAAACGGAAATGGCAGTCCCTAAGCATAAGGCGTCAAAGAAACAGACCAATTCGAGATTTGCTAATTGGAAGGTTGCCAAACCTTCTGTAAGCGAGTGTCCCCAATGCCACGAACCCAAACAACAGCATAGAATATGCTCGCATTGCGGATATTACGACGGTGTTCAGAAAATCGAAATTAAAACTGAAAAAGAATAAGAAAATAAGCTCCGCAAGTTATGTCGGAGCTAATTTTTTACAGTTATAACCCAAACGGAGGCAGACAATGAAAATAGTCGTCGATATTTACGGCGGAGACCATTCGCCGAACGAAATCGTAAAAGGCGCGGTAGAAGCTCTATCTTACGACAAAGAGCTTTCGCTTGTGCTTGCGGGACAGGAACAGCCGATTAAGGACGAGCTGTCGAAATACAGGTTCGACGCGTCGAAAATCGAAGTGGTTAACGCAACGGAAGTTATAACGAATAACGAATCGCCGACAAGCGCGATTAAACAGAAGAAAGATTCTTCGCTTGTCCGCTCTTTGGAACTTCTTAAAAACGACGAGAGCATAAGCGCAATGGTTTCGGCGGGAAGCACGGGCGCCGTGCTTGCGGGCGGTATATTCAAAGTAGGGCGTATAAAGGGAATCAACAGACCGGCGCTCGCTCCGCTTTTGCCGACCGTGAACGGAAAGGAAGTTACGGTTGTCGATACCGGCGCAAACGTAGATTGCCGTCCCGAATTTCTGGCTCAATTCGCTCTTATGGGTTCGGTTTATATGAAGTCCTGCGGCGTGGAAAATCCGCGAGTTGCGCTTGTATCGGTCGGAGTCGAAGACAAAAAGGGCAACGAGCTTACGCATCAGGCGTTCGAGCTTCTTAAAAATCTGCCGATAAATTTCGTAGGCAATATGGAAGCGCGCGACGCGCTGAGCGGCGAGTACGAAGTTCTCGTGTGCGACGGTTTTGTCGGAAACGTTCTAGTAAAGAGCGTCGAAGGCACTGCCGGACTTGTTATGAAAAAGCTCAAAGACGCTATTATGAGCAGTACGAGCGCAAAGATAGGCTATTCGCTGTTTATGAAAAAAGCGTTCGGACGGCTTAAAGAAGATATGAATTACAACGCCAAGGGCGGCGCGCCGTTGCTCGGAATAGAAAAAGTCATAGTAAAGTCGCACGGTTCGTCGAAAGCTCTCGCAATCCGCGCGTCTATACTCAAAGCCGCAAATCTTTGCCGCAGCGGACTTGTGGAGAATATCAAGAGCGGTCTTGCCGCGCTTCAAAGCGAAACGAAAAGCGAGTAAGGACATCGAATGCAATTAAATTACGACAATATATTTTCCACCGAAGAAATAGCCGAAATCGAAAAGATTATCGGCTATACTTTTGAAGATAAACGGCTATTGTGCAAGGCGTTCGTTCACAGCTCGTTTGCAAAGGAAAACGGTGTTGCAAGCAACGAACGGCTCGAATTTTTCGGCGACAGAATTCTGAATTTTCTCGTGTCCGAGCAACTGTTTCTGAACGTTGAAGGGAGCGAGGGCGTATTGAAAGAAGAACTCGAAAGCAGAGTTTCCGCGTCGCCGCTTTGCGCGCTTATCAGAAAACTCGATTTGTTCCGGTTCGTAAAGCATTCGAAAAACGTATCTTTCGGCGACAAGAAAGTTTCGGACTTGTTCGAAGCGTTGATTGCCGCCGTTTATCTTGACTCGAAAGGCGATTTCGCACCTTGCCGCGCGCTGATTAAATTGATTGAGCCGAGTAAGGAAGATAACTATATAGGCAAGCTGAAAGAGCATTGCGAGAAAAACAGGATTGAAAAGTCCGAGCCGAAATTTTCGGGCGACGGTCCGTTCGAATGCTTTGTTACGGCAGGCGGCGAAGAGTTCTCGGGAAAAGGAAACAGCAAAGCCGCCGCGGAGAAAGAAGCGTGCAAAAGAGCGTGCGAAAAACTGAATATTTTATAAATCGGGCGGACAACCCCGATTTTATTTGCGTTTTTTCCGCGTAAATGATATACTTTATAAATCACCGATAAGTAAGGCTGAAAAGGAATCTAAATTTGAAGTTCAAAAAGTTGGAAGTGGCGGGCTTTAAGTCGTTCGCCGATAAATTGGAAGTTAAGTTCGGCGCGGGTATTACCGCCATCGTCGGACCGAACGGTTGCGGTAAAAGTAACGTAGCCGATTCTATCCGTTGGGTTTTGGGCGAACAGTCGGCAAAACTTCTGCGCGGTTCGTCTATGCAGGACGTAATTTTCAACGGTACCGAAAAGCGCAAATCGCTGTCGTTTTGCGAAGTAAGTCTTGTGTTTGACAACAGCGAGAAACTCTTTCCCACGCTCGATTATAACGAAGTGGTTATTTCGCGTAAACTTTACCGTTCGGGCGAGAGCGAATATCTTGTAAATAAAACGGTTTGCAGACTTAAAGATATAGTCGATTTGTTGCGCGACGCGGGAATGGGGCGCGAAGGATATTCGATTATCGGACAGGGCAGAATCGACGAGTTGCTGTCGTCCAAGCCCGAAGACAGACGCGAGATATTCGAAGAGGCGGCCGGAATTTCCAAGTTCAAGGCGCGCAAGAAAGAAGCCGAAAGAAAACTTGCGAGAACGTCGGAAAATCTTACCCGCGTAAACGATATACTCGAAGAAAAAGCCAAACAGCTCGAACCGCTTACGCGTCAGTCGGAAAACGCGCGTAAATGGCTCGATTTGCGCGATAAATTAAAGCACTATGAAATCAATACGTACATATATCAATACGATACCGCCAACGAAGCGAAAGAAGTTATCAACAACCGCTTAAACGGTATTCTGGAAGAAATGAATCTCCGCCAAAGAGAGAGCGACGACGTTGCAAAAAGCTATAACGAAGCAATGGTTGCCGTAGGTTCGGCGGACAAGTCTATCGAAGAATTGAGAGA
>WSNJ01000052.1:0-9456 GCA_013316045.1 Clostridia bacterium | reverse complement strand
GAGCTATAACGAAGCAATGGTTGCCGTAGGTTCGGCGGACAAGTCTATCGAAGAATTGAGAGAAGAACTTCTGACGCTTACCGTCGGAATGGAAAAGCAAGCGGGCGAGTTGAAACTCTTGAAAGAGCGCTTGGGTTATCTTACGAGTCAAAGCGAAAAGTTGAGAGAAGAAAACGCAAAGCTCGACGCCGACTATGCCCTTGCGCTCGAATACATAGAGCAAGGCTCGGCGGCATTGACCGAAAAGCGCGAACAGCTCGAAGAAAAGAGAGTGCAAGCCGATAAAGCGTCGGACGATTACCTTAACGTTATAGAAACGCTGACGGTAGGCGAAGGCGAAGTGGAACAGCGCCATAAAGCCATTATAGAAGCTATGGACAAGCTCGCCGACATCAAGGCGAATATGTCAAGGCTTCTTGCCGAAAGGGACGCGTTGCACATTTCGATAGACGACCTTAAAAACCGCATAGCTTTCAATAAAGCGAAACTTAAAATCGACAAGCAGAACGAGAGCGCAGTCGCCGCGGAACTTGCGGAAATGGAGCGCAGGCGCGACGAGCTGATAAAAGAGCGCGACGGAAAGTTTACGTTAAATAACGAGTGTTTGGCGATTATCAACGATTGCGCCGTTAAACTCGACAAACTCAACGCAACGTACTACTCGCTTAGAACGCGGCACAAAATGCTGAAAGAAATGCAACAAGCCTACGAAGGGTTTGCGTTTTCCGTTAAAAAACTTATCAGCGTTTCCAAGACTGATAAGGACGTAGCCCGCAGTATGGAAGGCGTGGTTGCGTCGTTGATTACGGTAAAATCTCCGTTTGAAACGGCTATCGAAATGGCGCTCGGAAACGCCGTTCAGAATATAGTTACAAAGAACGAAGACGACGCCAAATTCCTTATAGCGTATCTTAAAGAGCATAACTACGGCAGAGTTACTTTCTTACCGATAACTTCGATAAAACCGAGAAATATAGATAAGTCTTTCGACGCTCTTATACGCACCGACGGTTGCTACGGCAGGGCGAGCGACCTTGTTTCGTGCGACGTCAAGTACCGCGGAATAGTGGAAGGTTTGCTCGGCGGAACGGTTATAGTCGATAATATGGATACGGCGATAGCTCTTGCCAAGAAGTCGGGATACGGCTTTAAGATTGTAACGCTCGACGGCGATATAGTAAATCCGCACGGTTCGATTACGGGAGGCAGTAAGAAGTCCGAGCTTACCAATATTTTCGGCTACGACAAAGAAATAGCCGCGCTCGAAAAAGAGCTTTCCGACGTTTCCGCGAAAATCGACGAGCTTAGCAAATTGCGCGACGAGAAGTCCGCGCTTATGGAAAAGGGTAAAGAACTCACTCGCGGATTAAGAGATGAAATTCACAATCTCGAAGTCGAACACGCGGGAAAAGCCGAAACTCACAATAAACTGAAAGATATTGTGGAAGAACTCGAAAAGTCTTCCGAAGAACTCGAAAACGAAATCAAGAACAGCGCGGAAAGAATAGACGTTATCGATAATAATCTGAACTCCGTTTCGGAACTCGAAAACCTTATTACTTCCGAGAAGGAAGACGCGGCGGCCGGCGGCGAAGAACGTCAGCAACAGTTCGAAGCCCTGAGAGCCGAGCGCGACAGATTGCACGAGCTTATGACTAACGCGAAAGTCGACGTGTCCACGCTCGAAAACGTAATAGCGAATACCGAAACCGAAATTGCGCGGCTTCAAGACAACGTTCGCTCATACATAACGAAGATTGAGTACAACAACGCTCAGCTTTCCGAAAACGAATCGCTTATTTCAAAGATAGATTCCGAAATGAACAGACTTACGATAGACGAAGGGGCGGGCGATACGGAAAGAGTAAAAGAGATACGCAAGACGCTTGCCAATCTCGACGAATTCAAGCAACGCAATCAGGAAAAGGTTACGGCGCTCGACGCGGAAAAGACGGCGCTCGTATCGAAAATTCAGGAATTGCTCGAAAAGAAGAACAAAGAAGAAATGTTGCTCTTGAAAGTCGATACCGATATCGAGCAAATGCAACAGCGCGTTATGGAAGAATACAGTCTTGAATATAAAGACTGTCTGCCTTTTAAGGAAGAAAACTACAATATAAACGAGGGCGTTACGGCGGCGGCGAGATTGAAGCGTCAGATGCACAATCTCGGCAATATAAATCTCGACGCTATCGAACAGTGCAAGTTAATGTACGAAAGCTATAACGAGCTTAACGTGCAAAAGGAAGACCTTGATAAGGCTAAGTACGAGCTTGAAAAGATTATTGCCGAACTGTCTGCCGAAATGCTTAGCAGGTTCTCGGAGCAGTTCGAGCAGATAAGAACGAATTTCCGCAAGATATTCAAAGAACTTTTCGACGGCGGAAACGCGGACCTTATACTTCTTGAAAACGAAAATCCGCTCGAAGCGGGTATCGAAATCGTGGCTCAGCCGCCCGAGAAGAAATTGCAGTCGATTTCGCTTTTGTCGGGCGGTGAACGCGCGCTTACGGCAATAGCTATATTGTTCGCAATATTGCGCTTGAAGCCGATGCCGTTCTGCGTACTCGACGAAATAGAAGCGGCTCTCGACGACGCAAATGCGGGACGCTTTGCGAAGTATTTAAGGCGTTTTTCGGAAGATACGCAATTCATAGTTATAACGCACAGAAAGCCGACTATGGAGCTTGCCGACAATCTTTACGGCGTTACGATGGAAGAAAAGGGTGTAAGTAAAATAGTTTCGGTTAAGTTGAGCGAAGCGGTAGCCGCCGCCGAGCAACAAAACGCAGGTTGATAAATTTCTATTCGGGAGCGTAATATGGGACTTTTCGGAAAAATAAAAGCCGGACTCAAAAAAACGAAAGAAGCTATTTCGTATAAGTTGAATAAACTTTTTACGGGCGGCGTTCTCGACGACGAGTTTTACGACGAACTCGAAATGATTCTTATTTCCGCCGATATAGGTGCGGAAACGACCGATATTTTGCTGGAAAGGCTGAAAGACGTTATAGACGAAAAGCACTTGCGTTTTCGCGAAGAAGTGCGCGAAGAACTTAAAACCATACTTGTGGATATGCTCGACGAAAACGAGTTGCCGATTTACGGGTATCCGCTTATATTGCTTGTTGCGGGCGTGAACGGCGTGGGTAAAACTACGGCGATAGGCAAGCTCGCGAACAAGTTCAAAAAGGAAGGCAAATCGGTTACGGTTGTTGCCGCGGACACTTTCCGCGCGGCGGCGGCAGACCAGCTTACCGTTTGGGCGGAACGCGCAGGCGTGAGAATAGTAAAGCACGCCGAAGGTGCGGACCCCGGAGCGGTGGTGTACGACGCGATAATGAGCGCGAAAAGCAAAAATACCGACGTGTTGCTTGTGGATACGGCGGGCAGGCTTCACAATAAGAAAAACCTTATGGAAGAGCTGAAAAAAATAACGCGCATAATAGAGCGCGAAATGCCCGACGCAACGTATCTGAATTATATAGTTCTCGACGCTACGACGGGGCAGAACGCATTATCGCAGGTTGACGTTTTCGACGAAGCTATCGATATAGACGGAATAATTTTGACAAAGCTCGACGGAACCGCAAAGGGCGGAGTGGTGCTTGCTTTGGCAGGTCAGTATACGGCACCCGTGGTTTACGTCGGAGTCGGCGAGGGAATAGACGACCTCGAAGATTTCGATTCGAAAAGTTTCGTAGACGCGATAATGGAATAGTAATTTTATCCGAATAATAAAACGCTTGAAATTTTAACTGATTTCAGGCGTTTTTTTGTTTTGCTTTTTGAATATTGTGTTACGAATCGTGGTTCAAGAAAGTGAATTTCTGATATTGCGACGGCGTGCAGGACGTGCGCTTTTTGAATAAACGCGAAAAATAGTTGTAGTCGTCGAAACTCAGCAAATCTGCGACTTTCGTAAGCGGAACGCCCTCGATAATCAGCTTTTTAGCTTCTTTGATTTTTTCGTCGATAGCGTAGTCGATAATTGATTTTCCCGTTTCGCGCCTGAATACCGCGGCGCAATACGGCGGAGAAAACAGCACGCTTTTACTTACGTTTTCAAGGTTTATTTTGTCGTTCAGATGCGCGGCAACATAGTTTTTGATTTGCAATGTAAGCGGACTTAAAACGTGCGTATTGAGATTGGCTTCGAGTTGCTTTAACAAACACCGCAAAATCAGGCAAAGGCGGTCGGTGTCGTCGGTCATCTGCGCGTGAATTTCGTCGCAAGCCGAAAGCAAAAGCCGTATTTCGTTTGTAATGCCGTTTGGTATATAAACAGGCAGAGTAAAAGGCTCGTCGTTTTCTTCCGAAAAGAAGTTGAAACTTACGTAATCTACGTTTTCGCTTTCTTTGCGTATTCTCGTGTGATTTTCTTTTACGCAGATAACGTCGCCGCTTTTCATCAAAACGGCTTTCTGATTTATAAAGTATTCAAAAGAACCGTTGAGCAAAAAAGTCAGCTCGGTAAACTGAATTTTCATAGGCAGAATAGGTTCGCCGCCCGAACGGTTATGTCTGAAATAGAAAAGATTCATATATGCTCAGATAATGCTAATTTTAACCGAATATAGTCGGATAGTGCATTGTTTTTATGCTATTTTGTGCTATAATTATAACGTAAAATAAGTGAACGGTCAAGTAAAAGCAAGAAAAAACGAGAGAAAAGAGGCGGTGAAAAGTGATGGTATATGATAATTACGAACTGTTTAACGTTGCCGAAACGCAAGAAACACAGGACGGAATGATTATTTTGCGTCGCTATCCCGAATATATAGTCGGGCAAATGTCGGTTCCCGAGTTTGACGCGGACGGAAACGAAACGAATATACATACGGGTCATAGAGCGGGTGCGCGTGCGTGCGTAGGCGTGGAAATCAGGTTTGTATCCGACGAAAACGAGATAGGTTTTACAGTCGAGTGCAAGCAGCCTATAAGTGCGTTTGTTTTTGCGGGAGATTGGCAGGTCGCGCATTTTTCCGCAATCGCAGGCAGGCATTCTTTCAAAGCCGCGAAAAACGCTAATCTAATCGGTGTAAATCGGCAGTCTTTCAACCGCTTTTCTTCCAAGCTGTGGCGTATCGTGCTCGATTCGGAAGAGCCCGTTGCCGTTAAAGTCGATAAAGTCAATCACAAACTTCCCGCGTCGGAAGATTTGCCGAAAGTTACGGCGTTGTCTTACGGTTCGTCGATAACAAAGGGCGTAGGCACGCCGTTTCCGAATTTAAGGTATATCAACGTCGCGGCTGAAAATCTCGGTTGGCAGGTGAAGAATAAAGCCATTTCGGGCGGTTGTTTTTGCGAAGAAGCCGTGTGCGATTTTATCTGCGGCGAAGAATTCGATATAGGGTATTTTGAACTCGGAACAAATATTGCTAATCGTCCGTACCCTGTAATCGACGCGCGAGTAGGTAAGTTTATAGATAAGGTGTGCGAAACGTTCCCCGAAAAAAAGATGTATTTCGTAACGCCCGTAAAAGGGTTGAGCGACGTAAGTTCCGCAGCTCCCGCTTATGCGGAGTACTTTGCCAATACAAGACGCATAATAACGATGCACGTCGGCAAATATCGTAACGCCGTTCTTTTGGACGGACACGAGCTTCTTAATAAAGATTATTATCTTTCGCACGATATTTTACACCCGTCGGCGTTCGGACACGTTATGATGGGAATAAATCTTACCGAAATGATAGGAAAATCAAAATAGCAGTCAAATCCGTTGCGACGAAAGTCGCGCGTTTTTGTATAAATTAAAAAGTTGAAAGGAGAGAGAAATGAAAAAATTATTGGCAATTTTATTATCTGCCGTTTGCGCCGTTGCGGTTATGGTCGGTTGCGACGCATACCGTCCCGGAAATGACGATGACAAATGGTACGAACAAGTTGACCCGTCGAAAACTCAGCTCTACGTATCTAACTTAAAAGGCGGTATAGGACACGACTGGCTCTACAACGTAAAACAGCGTTTCGAAGCCGCTTACGCCGACCACGTATTCGAAGAAGGCAAAAAAGGCATTCAGGTAATGGTTGATACGGATAACAGCGTTAACGGTGCTTGGCTGATTCTGCCTACAAGCGAGTGGGAAGTATATTTCAGCGAAAACGTTCCGTTTAACGATTATATTTCGCAGGGGCAACTTCTCGATATTTCCGACGTGGTAAAAGCTCCCGCCTACGGCGAAACGGAAACGATAGAGAGCAAGCTCGACGAGAGTCAGAAAACGGCGTTTACGGCAATGAACGGCAATTATTACGTTTTGCCGCACTACGAGGCGTATCGCGGACTTTCGTACAACGTAACCGTATTCGAAGACAACAAACTATTCTTGGCTGACGATAAGGACAACGGCAACGAAGGCTTTATTATGCGTCTGACCGATAAACGTTCGGCAGGTCCCAACGGCAAGTACGGCGATTACGACGACGGTTTGCCCGCTACGGTAGAAGAATTTTTCAAGCTGTGCGACAGAATGGCTATGGTAGGAGTAACTCCGATTGTATGGCCCGGCGCGTACGTCGGTTATGCCGAATATATAGTAGACGCGTTTGCTCAGGCATTTATGGGCGCCGACGCTTGCAGATACGATTTGACTTTCGACAGCGGCAACGATACCGTCGAGATAATAACGGGATTTAACGGGGATACGCCTATTACGCAACAAATCTCGGTTACCAACGAGAACGGTTATTTGCTCAGACAGCAATCGGGCAAATACTTCGGTTATGCGGTATTGCAGAATATTATCAAAAATATCGACAAATACGTTTATTCGCTTTCAAACAACAATTCGACTTTCACGCATTACGATTCGCAGGAAGAATTTCTTGTAGGCGAATTTGAAAACAAGCCTATCGGAATGATTGCCGACGGGAACTATTGGTGGAACGAAACGAGCGTTTCGGGAGCTTATCAGCGCAGTGTAAACCAATTTGCGGACCGTGCGAAAGCCGAAAACCGCAACTTCTCTTGGATGCCTCTTCCCGGCGTATGGAGCGCGGAAGACGGAGAAACGCCCGCAACCGAACTCGTTTTGAGAGACGTAATGAAATCTTATTGCTTCGTTAACGGTAATATAGCCGACAAGCCCGCGAAAGTGGCCGCCGCGAAGGCGTTCGTAAGTTTTTGCTACACGGACGAATCTTTGCAGGAGTTCACGACAACCACGGGCGTTGCAAAAGGGCTTGACTACGAGCTTACTTCCGAACAGCTCGCTTCTTTGACGAAATTCGGACAAAGCTGTTGGACAATGCGTCAGGAAGGCACGGTAGTGCGCTCGATAAGCGGAAATCAAATGTTTATGGAAAACGAGCAGGAGTTTACGGCATATCTGCACAGGTCCACCGTATCGGGTCAATCGTATCAGACGCCGTTTACCGCGTTCAAAGCGGGCGTTTCCGCAAAAGATTATTTTATGGGTAACTGGATAGCTCAAAGCGACTGGAACAGAGATTATTCCAAATATTTTGCAGTATGAGAACAAATGTAAAACAAAAAAGAATAGGCGGAAAATCGAAGATGATTTTCTACATTTGTATGATGGCTTTGCCCGTTTTGCAAGTGTTCGTGCTTTGGTTTTGCGTAAATATCAATTCGATTTTCCTTGCTTTTAAGACTTACGATTACGAAACGGGACAATATTTCTGGAACGCATTTACCAATTTCAAAAATGTGTTTTATGATTTCGGTCGTATTCCGTTTTTCGGAGCGTCGATAAGAAATACGGGTATTATTTATCTGGCGAATCTGATTATCGGCACGCCGCTTTCGGTATTATTCTCGTTTTATCTGTATAAGAAAATGCCTATGAGCGGAGTATTCAAAACGATTCTTTTCGTTCCGCACATTCTCAGCGCGTTGATTATGGTCGTAATATACAAATATTTCGTTGACCGCGCCATTCCGACGATTACGGAAATATTTACCGGCAAGCAAATAGAAGGGCTTCTTGCAAATTCCGACACGACGCTTGCGACGATAATATTTTATAACATCTGGACGGGGTTCGGCACAAGCACCGTTATGTACAGCAGTACTATGGCGGGGATTTCGGAATCGATAGTCGAAGCCGCAAAGCTGGACGGAATTACGCCGCTTAAAGAGTTGTGGCACATAACGATACCGCTTATCTGGCCGACGTTCGCTACGTTTGTAGTCGTAGGTTTTGCGGGACTGTTTATGAATCAGGCGGCGCTGTACAATTTCTTCGGCGACAATGCCGAGTACAGTCTGTATACGTTCGGGTATTACTTCTACGTGTCTATGCGCACTTCGTCGATAACTCAGTATCCGTATCTTGCGGCGCTCGGACTTATACTTACGGCTGTTGCATTGCCGTTGACGTTCGCGTTGCGCAAACTTATGGACCGCCTGGGTCCCAAGACGATTTAAGGAGGGCGCCGTGGCAACAGTTAAATTATACAAACCGAAAGCTAACAATGAAAGGCGTTCACCGCTGTATATAGCCATATTCGTAGTGCTTACCGTTTATATCGTTTCGATGGTGCTTCCGCTTGTTTGGGGCATAACTACGTCGCTTAAATCGCAGGAAGAATTTCGTCATAACGTTTTATGGTTACCGCAAGGCGCGCCTTGGCTGTGGAAATGGAGCAATTATATCAAAGTTGCATTCGGTTTTTACGAAAACGTAACGGTGGTAGGCGTAGGCAGGACGCGCGTGTATTTTCCGCGAATGCTTGTAAACACGTTGCTGTATGCGGGCGGCTCGGCGATATTGCAGACGCTCTGCCCGTGTATAGTTGCATACTTAACCTGTAAGTTCAAGTATAAGTTCAGCAAGTTTATAAATATGTTCGTAATCGCTCTTATGGTTATTCCTATCGTAGGCTCGGCACCGTCGGAAATGCAGATGTTAAAGACGCTCGGATTGTACGACCATATGTGGGGAATGTGGATATGTAAGTTCTCGTTTCTCGGAATGTACTATCTGATATTCTACGCGGCGTTTGCGGGGTTGTCAAATGACTTTTTCGAAGCGGCTTACGTAGACGGTGCGTCGGAGTTGCGCGTGCTGCTGTCGGTAGCGTTGCCGATGGTACGAAACGTAATAGGCACGGTGCTATTGATAAAGTTCATAGACTTTTGGAACGACTATCAGACGCCGCTGTTGTATATGCCGTCGCAACCCGTTCTTGCAAGGGGCATATTCAGACTGAGTCAGGATTCGCAAGGCGACTTTTCGACGATACCGTTCAGAATGGCGGGTTGTATGTTGCTTGCCATTCCTACTATGATTTTGTTTATAATTTTCAAAGATAAATTGATGAGTAATCTTTCTATGGGGGGAATTAAAGAATGAAAAAACAGGTAAACACGTTCAGAACAAAGACAGTTTGCTCTCTACTGTTGATTGCGCTTGCGCTCGTTGTCGGCATAACAGCCGCAATATTCGGCGGAAGCGCGCCGACGGTAAAAGCGGAAGAACCTACGCT
>WSNJ01000008.1 GCA_013316045.1 Clostridia bacterium | reverse complement strand
TTGTCTATGACGATAGATACGCACGACCTTGAAACGAAAGCCAAAAGCGCGGTCATCTGCGAGTTCAATCCGCTGCATAACGGTCATAAATATCTACTCGAACAAGCACGCAAAAATTCCGATTGCGACGCAGTCGTTTGCATTATGAGCGGAAATTTCGTCCAACGCGGCGAACCTGCGATAATAGACAAATCGTTGCGAACGGAAAGCGCCCTGAGAAACGGTGCGGACGCGGTTATAGAACTCCCCGTCTTATACTCGACCGCAAACGCAGAATGCTTCGCTTTCGGCGGAGTAAATATAATGAAGCAGTTAAACAACGTAACGCATATAGCGTTCGGGTGCGAAAACTCGGATGCGAATATAATAAAAAAATTAGCGGAAATAAGATTAAACGAATCGGATTACTTCAAAAGCACTCTGAAAAAATTTCTTGACGAAGGCAAGTCGTATCCCGTCGCGCATTCGCAAGCAACCGTTTCGGTAGCCGAAAAACACGGAATAGACAGTGTTATGTCTGACAAAATACTTAAAAAACCGAATAATTTGCTTGCTATTGAATATTGCAAACAATTATTAAAACAAAATTGCGCTATTAAAACCGTTGCAATTCAGAGAATCGGCGCAGAACACAACGACACTCGCCTACAAAGCGGTTATTCATCCGCAAGCTCCATCCGCGAAAAGGTTTTAAGCGGTGAAATAAACGAAATCGGAAAATCTTTACCGCCCGATTGCTTTAACGCGCTTATTGAAGAAAACAAATCAAACAGTTTGCCGAATATGCAATTATTCAATAACTTGATTTTATACTCTTTAAGAACAAAAAAACTCGAAAACTTATTCGACGCCGGCGAAGGAATAGAAATCAAGCTCAGGCAAAACGCGCTTAAATCCAATTCGCTCGATGAAGCGATAAATCTTACAAAATCAAAAAGATATACCCGCGCCCGTATCAACAGGCTTTGCGTTCAGGCACTACTCGAAATAAACAAAAGCTCTCTTTTTTCAGCCCCGAATATCCCCGTTCGGCTCTTGGGAATAAGAAAAGAATTGAAAAATGAAATCGGAAACATTTGCGGTTCGTTTATAATTAAAAACAGCGATTTAGTCGGAATATCGGAAACGGATAAAGAATATCTGAGAACGGAAGAAAACGCCGCCGCCGTATATTCCCTGATAACAAATTCAAAAAATAAAATGTATTCTTCAAAACTCGTCGAAATATAAAAAATCGAGCTATAACCACCCGATTTTTCTTAAATTATGTCTGATATACTACAGCAATTAAGCGTTTTTTATTCAATTCCTATAAGCTCTTTGATTTTAGGTATCATTTTTCTCGTTGCTTCCGCGCCGTATTCTATTGATTCTTTATTATTCTTGAACGACTGAATCGAGCGGTTGCCCTGTTCGGGAGTTATAACCAAATCGGCTTCGGCAAGTTTAACCTTACTGCTCTCCCAATCCATTAACAGATATGCACGCTCGGTCATATTCAAAAGACCCTTGATTTCGGTAAGTTGCGTCGGCGGACCCAACGCGTCTACCGCTATAACAACATCCGCACCGAAATCGCGTACGGCTTTTATGGGAATACGCTCAATAACCCCGCCGTCTATCAAACAGTCTTTTCCGTCCAAATTTACGCTCTGAAACACGACGGGCAACGACATACTCGCACGGACGGCATCGGTCAGAACGCCCTTCGTAAAAGTAACGAGTTCGCCTTTCAGAACGTCGGTAGCCGTAACGGCAAACGGAATTTCGCAATCTTCGAATTTCGCATCTCCGATAAGCTCCGAAATATACGATATTGCGCGGTCGCCGCGCAGAACCCCAGATTTTTTAATCGAAATATCAATATCCATTATTTTCCGTTGCGTAATCTTAGAAGCAATGGCATTCATTTTTTCGACTTCGACGCCCGCACAATAGCACGCTCCCACCATCGCACCCATCGAACACCCCGACATATAATCAATCGGAATATTATTTTCATTTAAGACCTGTAACACGCCTATATGACAAAAGCCGCGTCCGCCGCCGCTACCGAGAGCAAGTCCGACGGTCTTTCTGTTCTCTTTAACCATCAACGGAATCTCCTTTCGCCTATTACTAAATTTTATCGGCAGTTTCGTAAATCAGACTTTCCGTCTTTTCCCAACCCAAACAAGCGTCCGTAATCGATTTACCGTAAATTTGTCCGCCCAAAGGCTGTTGACCGTCTTCTATATAACTTTCTATCATAAAGCCTTTAACGATAGTTCCGATTTCTTTGCTCTCTTTCATATTGGCAATGACTTCGTTTACTATACGCCTTTGAGCAAGCGGATTTTTATTGCTGTTGGAATGATTTACGTCAATTATAATAGCAGGATTTTTAAGCCCTTGCGTCTTATAAACGTTATAAAAGCGCATTATATCTTCGTAATGGTAATTCGATAAATTGTTCCCGAAAATGTCTACGCTGCCGCGGAACACGGCGTGAGCGTATTCATTGCCGTCGGTACGAACCTGATACTTCCCGTACTTGAACTCATTCGGTATCTGAACGGCATAAATCGAATTGGCAAGAACTGATAAACTTCCGTTCATAGGATTTTTAACGCCGACCGCCGTATCCACACCGCTCGCAACCAATCTGTGTTGCTGATTTTCGGAAGAACGCGCACCGATAGATACGTAGGACAAAACGTCGTCCAAATAGCCGTAGTTATCGGGATAAAGCATTTCATCGGCGCCCGTAAGTCCGCACTCTTTGATTACGCGCAAATGCATATCGCGGATAGACGTAATTCCCGTCTGAATATCGGTCCCCTTGCACGGGTCGGGACTGTGCATCATACCTTTATAGCCTTCTCCGCGCGTTCTCGGCTTGTTAGTATAAATGCGCGGCACAATAAACAGCTTGTCCGCCACTTTGTCCGCTACTTTTGCAAGACGCGAAGCATAATCGCACACCGCGTCTTCGTTATCGGCAGAACAGGGACCTATAATCAAAATTTTTCTCTTATCTCTGCCTGCAATAATATCTTTTATAACCGCATCTCTCTTAGCTTTAAGCTCCTTATATTTTGCAGGAAGCGGCATTTTCGCTTTGAGTTCTTCTTCGCTGATTATTTCACGTATTTTCGTAAACATTTTATCTCTCCGAGTTGAAATTTTATTGCTTTCTAATCGTTTCTTCTTTTCATAATCATTGCGCCGCGCAGTTCTTCCCGATTGTTTCTTATCATAGTGAGAGTAGACAGCAAGAACTGTTCTATATCTTTGAACATAGAATCGAGATGGGATTTGGTTCTGTCTACAAGCGTATCGCATTGCATATAGCCCATATCGACTATGTTTTTCGCTTCGATTTCGGCGCGTTTTATAAGTTCCGAATTATCTATTATATGCTCGGCGCGCTCTTCGGCTTCGCGTATCGTATTTTTCGCCACGTTATCCGCATTTTCGAGAATCTTGTTTTTATTTGCGACTATATAATCGGCCTCCCTGATACTCTCGGGAAAAACCCTTTTCATTTCGTACAGTATGTCGACACAACGACCAATATCCACTTTCTTACTGAACAGTCCCTTTTTATCGGTCAGTTCGTTTTCCATTTCATCCAAAAGTTTCAGAATATCCATAGTAATTAACTCCTTTTAGAATAGAATTTCTTTACAAGCCCCTCCGCGTTCTTTTGAATATATCCGTCTACGCTACCGCCCAAACGAGCCAAATCGCGTACAACCGTACTCGAAATATGGCAGCAGTCGTGAGATGAAATCAAATAAAAAATTTCAAGTTTGTCATTCTGCGACTTATAGACTTCTCCGAGCGCTTTTTCGTACTCGAAATCGGCAAACGTGCGCAATCCGCGCAGAATAACTTTCGCGCCGTTCTCTTTCGCAAAGTCAACGAGAAAATTCTCGAAAGTCTTGACTTCGGTATTTTTCAGGTCTTTAACGGACGCTTCTACAATTTGCTTACGTTCTTCGAGCGAAAGAACGCAACGTTTATTGCCCGTATCCGCGGCGACCCCGATTACTATTTTATCGAAAAATTCGGCAGCACGCGAAACAATATCGTAATGCCCAACGGTAAACGGGTCGAAAGAACCCGCAAAAACAGCCGTTCCTTTCATAAATTCTCCTTCAACGTATAAAAACCCACGTATGTGTTACCGCATTTTCTCACGTCCGAATCAAAAGCGCTCTCACACTCGCCTAAATCCGCGCTTCCGCCGTGTTCGACGACAACAACGCCGCCGACATCCAACAATTCGTATTTGACTATCTGTCTCAGCGCGTCGGCGTACAGTCCCGCACGATACGGCGGGTCTACAAATATAAGACCGAATTTTCTGCCTTGTAATTTTCTCGTCGCAAATTTGTAATCTCCGTGAATTATTTCAAATTGCGATTTTGTTTTAGCGGCGTTTTCTCTTGTAAGTTTAACGCTTTCGGCGCTTGCGTCCGCGAATACCACGCTTTCGGCGCCGCGCGAAGCCGCTTCGATTCCGAGCGCACCGCTCCCGCTGAATAAATCCAGAACGGCTTTACCCTCAACAACGTTGCGACTGAACAAAATATTGAAAATTGTTTCTTTTATCCTGTCGGTTGTCGGTCGAACCGAATTGTCTTTCGGCGAATCAAGCCGTATTCCCTTATACTTTCCGGAAATTACCCGCATCAGTTGTTAAACATCCTGAGCTCGCTTTCGATATTGCGCTGTTGAGTTTTCAGATAATAAACTTTGAGCACAAACCCTACGCAAAACGCCGCGCAAATAAGTAATAAATAAGGCAAATACACGGCAACCGACAGCCAGGTTATAGGGGCAACCGTAATAACGCCGAGCGTTGCAAACACAAGCGACGCGGGCATCAGAACAATGTAAACCACGCCGTGAACTATCGTATTGTTGATGCCCACGCCTATAAACAGCAACAATATAATAGGCACAACAAACGAAAGTAAATACAACCCCGAAATTCCGTAATTTATTTCAACGGCATAAAAACTTTTACCGTCCGCGGCGTTCTTTTTGTTGCGCTCCTTATACTCTTTCTCTCCCACGCTCCTACCGAGCATAAACACAAGTATCATAGGCGGAATCATAAACACAAAACCGAAAACGACCCTTACGGCAATCGGTATTGCATCAATCAGAAAAACAAGCCCGAAAAGCGAGAATATCAAATTATAAAGCAGTATCAGACCGCCGTTCGAAACGTAACGCCAAATCCTATTTTGTTTTTTGGACTTATCTTTCATCCGCTCTCCTTAATATCCGCGTAGGAGTTATCAAATAATCCAGCGGAACGTCATATTTTTCAACCTCGATAGCGTCCGTCTGTTGTTCGTCGAAAGCCACGCCGACAGATACCGTTTTATTACAAGACAGAAATCTATCGTAATAGCCGCCGCCGTAACCGAGCCTATATAAACCCTTATTAAATGCAAGCATCGGCACAACGGCAACGTCCACACTGCCGTGATAAAAAGCGTCAGAATACGACGAAAGCGAAAGATTGCCGAGCTTGTCCGTAATTAAACTTTCGGCGCTAATCAACCGCTTCAACTTCATATCGCCGTCTGTGTACGGCACGTAAAGTGCACAACCGCTCTTATTAATATAATACGACATAATTCGCTTCGTGTCAACCTCACTGCCCATAGCTACATAACAAAATATTTTTTCAGCCGAAATTTCCTGCGAAAATTTTATAACTTTTTCGCATATTTTAAGAGATTTTCCGTTTTTATCGGAAACTGCGGAACGAATTTCCGACATTACTTTTCTCAGACTTTTTTTATCCAAAATAATTCCTTTTTATCCGTCCTTTGAACGAAGTAAGAACTTCGTAAACTATCGTATCGTAAGACTCGGCAAGCATTTCGCCGCTCACTCCGCCGCCGAGCAAATAAACCCTGTCGCAACCGTAAAGCGGAACGCCGGTAACGTCAGCGAGCGTTATATCCATACATATTTGTCCCACTACGGGACAAAGCTTTCCGTTAATCCCGACAAACCGTTCTCTTCCGTTTTTCCGTCTGTATCCGTCAGCATATCCGACGCGGACTGCGGCTATTTTCATATCGCGCGGCGCCACGTAATCGCCGTAGCTTATGTGTTCGCCTTTTTTCACGTCCATAACCTGCAAAATGCTCGTATGAACGCTCATTACGGGTTCGGTTATCGAACCGTATCCGTACATAGCTATTCCGCAACGCACCATATCCAAATGAAATTTCGGCGGCAAACCAAGACAGCAACTCGCACAACAATGACGCTTTACTCCTAAGGCGGCATATTTTTCCGTCGCCGCGTCGAACGCAATAAATTGCCTTTCGGCTTCGTTTACGTCATCACCTTTGTAAAAATGAGTAAAAATTCCGTTTACCGTAACGCCGCAACGCGTTAACTCGGATATAAGCAAGTCAAGCTCATTTATGCTTACGCCTAACCTGTTCATTCCAGTATTCAATTTAACGTTTACGCGCGAAAATCTGTTTTTAAGCAAATTAACTTCCGAAATATCGCAAACGGTCGGTATTATGTTTGTCGTAGTACTGCAATTTACCGAAAAATCGTCAATTAAGTCGGCATCGGTACAGCCCAAAATATTTATAGGTTTTTTCACTCCGCTTTCAGACAACGTTTGCGCTTCGTCAAACGTCGCAACGGCGAACTCGTCCGCTTTTTCGTTCAGTGCCCTACCGACTTCCGTAAGACCGTGCCCGTATGCGTCGGCTTTTACAACTGCGCAAAAATCGGTCTTTACAACGCTTTTCACGTTATCGACGTTAGTCTTTAATCGGGATAAATCAACGTCCACTTCGAGCAGACCCACTCACCTACCTGCAATTTCGCTAAATCACGCCGTTATCCAATAGTTTAATTCCGTTCTCATTCAGTATTTTGAGAGCAAGCTCTTCGTCGGAAACCTTAAACAAGATAATTGCTTTTTTAGTAGCAACGTGCGCATAAGAATACAAATATTCTATGTTTATGTTTTTATCTCCCAAGAGCGTTAAAATATCGCACATTCCGCCGGGTTCGTCGGCAACTTCCACGCCTATAAGTTTGGTAGTCGTTACGGTAAATCCCGCGTCTTTCAAAACTTTCTGCGCTTTTGAATTATCGCGCGCGATACAGCGCAAAATTCCGAAATCTTTCGTATCGGCAATAGACAAGGTAATTAAATCAATCGCATTTTCCTTTAACGTTTTCGCAAGTTCCATAATGCGACCTTGTCTGTTTTCCATAAACACAGCCATCTGTTCGACCATTTTATTTTCCTCCATATATATATGTTTTCAACGCAAAATTGTTTACTTGTTTTTTCTGTTGTCGATAACGCGAACAGCCTTTCCTTCGCTTCTCGGTATCGAATTTGCTTCGACAAGACGGACTTTTACGTTAAGCCCGAGAACGGAATATAGCCGCTTTCCTATATCGTCGATAATAGATTCAACGTTGGCAACGACGTCGCTCAGCATATTCTGAGCAAGCTCTACTTTTACCTCCATAGTGTCGGTGTTGTTCTCTCTGCCGACTATTATCTGATAAGTCGGCGACAAATATCCCATTTGCATAAGCACCGTTTCTATTTGCGACGGGAACACGTTTATTCCGCGCACAATAAGCATATCGTCCTTTCTGCCCGTTATTTTCCCCATTCTCGCGTGAGTTCTGCCGCACACACAAACAGACCTGTCGAGAGTACACAAATCTTTCGTTCTGTATCTAAGAAGCGGCAGAGCTTGTTTTGTAAGCGTCGTAAACACCAGCTCACCCGTTTCACCGTCAGACAACGGCTCGAAATCGTTGCCGAGAATCTCCGGATAGAAATGGTCTTCCCAAACGTGCAGTCCTTTATTCGCGTTACATTCTATCGACACGCCGGGCCCTATAATCTCGCTTAATCCGTAAATATCGAATGCTTTCAGATTCAGACTTTGTTCTATCTTGGAACGCAGTTCTTCCGTCCAAGGCTCCGCGCCGAAAACACCGCTTTTGAGCTTGAAATCTTTTATATCGTAACCGTGTTGCCTTATGCTCTCGCCTATATAAGCCGCATACGACGGAGTACAGCATAGCGTAGTCGCTTCAAAGTCTTTAAGAATCGTAACCTGACGCGCCGTATTTCCGCTGCTTACCGGTATAACTCTCGCACCTATCTTTTCCGCGCCGCAATGCGCTCCGAAACCGCCCGTAAACAATCCGTATCCATAAGCAACGTGAACGGTAGAATCGGGCGTAACGCCCGCGCAAGTAAGACTCCTTGCCATAACTTCCGCCCATACTTCCAAGTCGTCGCGCGTATATCCGACGACCGTCATTTTTCCGGTAGTGCCGCTCGACGCGTGAACCCTAACCACGTCTTTCTTATCGACGGCAAATAACCCGAAAGGATAGTTATCGCGCAAATCGGTTTTCTCAGTAAACGGAAGTTTTACTATATCGTCTATCGATTTTATATCCGACGGTTTTAACTTCAAAGCGTCCATTTTATTTTTATAAAACGGAACTCTTTCGTAAACATATTTTACAAGCGCGCAAAGTCTTTCGCTTTGAAGCGCTTTAAGTTCACTGCGCTTCATACATTCGATTTCTTTATTGAAATACATTATTTTCTCCCTTGTAGGCGAATTTTTATTGTACTATGCCTGATATAATACGTATTTATGCGTTATAACCCGCTTCAAATGCCTTTATATTGACTTCCGCAAACTTAGCGGGGACGCTCATTTCAAGCGCCTTTTTCAAAATATCGCGGTCGATTCCGACTACTTTCGCAAAGTAACCAATCATAACGGTATTCAGAGCCTTTTCATTACCGCACGCTTTCGCTATTCCGAGCGCGTCGATTCCGTAGAAATCAAACTGCCCTTTTTTAAGCGTATCGATTATATTTTCGGGATATTCGGAAGCTCCGATAATAACGGGCAACGGCATAATTTTTTGCGTATTCATAAGCAACTTGCCGCCCTTTTTAACGTTATGCGACCACCTTAACGCTTCGAGCTCTTCAAACGCAAGCAAAACGTCGCTGTCGCCGTCCGCAATAACGGGAGAATGAATTTTCTCTCCGAACTTTACGTAAGTTATCACGCTACCGCCGCGCTGAGCCATTCCGTGAACTTCGCTCAACTTGCAATCGTATCCCATAAGCCCCGCATAATTTCCGAGCACGCGCGACGCCAGAAGCGTACCTTGTCCGCCCACTCCCGCAATAAGTATATTCATATTTTAATTCTCCTTTTCCGGGCAAATAGCTCCGAACTTACAGACTTGCACGCAAACGCCGCATCCCACGCACAGCGCCGAATCAATAAACGGTCCGTCTTTCTTATTCACAATAGCAGGACAACCGAGTTTTACACACGCTTTGCAGTTCTTGCATTTTTCGTTTATGGAATAATTCGGTTTCTTGGTTTTGTTTATCAGAGCGCAAGGTTCTTTTGCAATAATAAGCGAAACGCCGTCTTTTGCCATCTGTTCTTTTATAACGCGTTCCACGGCGTTTAAGTCCATAGTGCCGACCGTTACAACGTTTTTAACGCCGCACGCTTTTGCAAGCACTTCGTAATCGAGTTTATACGTAGGCTCGTCATATATCGTCCGTCCCGTTCCCGGGTGCGGCTGATGCCCGGTCATTCCCGTTGTAGAATTGTCAACTATAAGAATTTTGGTGTTCAGATTATTATATACGGCATCAATCATTCCCGTAATTCCACTGTGAACAAACGTAGAATCTCCTATTACGGCAAGAGTCTTTTTTGCGAATTCTCTTCCCTGCGCCTTTTCCGCGCCTATCGCCATACCTATGCTTGCCCCCATACAAACGACCGTATCGACCGCGTTGAGCGGAGCGAGCGCGCCGAGCGTATAGCAACCTATGTCTCCCATAACATTGAGTTTCAGCTTGGATATTACGGAAAATACGCTTCTGTGCGGACAACCGGGGCAAAGCACGGGCGGACGCACAACGGTCTGAACGGGCACGGGAATATCTTCACCGAGTACAGCTTTTCTGATTTTCGATACGGATAATTCGTCGATATTCGGAATAACGTTTTTTCCGTCTACTTTTATTCCTTCGACTTTTAACTGTTTTTCGATAAAGCCGTCAAGCTCTTCTATAACCAAAAGACGCTTTACGTTTTTCGCAAATTCCTTTATTGCGTCAATCGGCAACGGAAAGACAGTTCCGACTTTATACACCGAATAATCGGGAAGAGCTTCTTTGACGTACTGATAAACGCCGCCCGAACAAACAACGCCCACTTCCCTGTCGTTATACTCCGCAAAATTTATCGCCATAGTATTTGCGGCGCGCCCGAAAGCGTTCATTCTGTCTTCTACGTTAAAACGACGTTTTTTTGCATTGCCCGGCATCATAACGTATTTCCCCGCGTCCTTTACATAAGGCTTAACGGGGACTTCTTTCCGCTCGCACTCGGTAATATAACTTTGCGAATGCGCCACGCGCGTAGTCATTCTTATAAATATCGGAGTATCGTACTTTTCGCTCAATTCAAAAGCAAGCGCGGTAAAATCTTTCGCCTCCTGCGAATCGCTCGGCTCCAACATAGGAACTTTTGCGCTCATAGCGTAATAGCGTGAATCTTGCTCGTTCTGCGAGCTGTGCACTCCGGGGTCGTCGGCAACCGCAATTACAAGTCCGCCGTTAACACCCGTATAACTAACGGTAAACAGCGGGTCGGCGGCAACATTAAGTCCGACGTGCTTCATAGCGACTATTGCGCGCGCGCCAGCAACCGACGCACCGATTCCGACTTCCAACGCCACTTTTTCGTTCGGCGACCATTCGGCGTTAACTTCTTTGTATTTAGCGATAAATTCCGTAATTTCCGTACTCGGCGTACCGGGATACGCGCTCGAAACGGTAACCCCCGCTTCGTATGCGCCCCGCGCCACGGCATAATTTCCTATTGCAAGTTTTTTCATTAAATATCTCCTGTTTTTATTTATCCGTTATTTATTGCGTAAATCCTTTACTCTGCGCGCTTTCCCTTCAAAACGCTGTAAACTCATAGGCTCAACGAGTTTGACTTTAACGTCTATTTGCAACACTTCCTTGAACTTCTTGCGGATTCTGTCGCGCAATTTTTCAAGCAAGCCATAATCGAGCAAAAGTTTCTCGTCGCTTATTTCGATTCGTACTTCGAGAGTATCCATATATCCCACTCTGTCGACGATTATTTCAAACGAATTGCCGACTTCTTCCATATCCATAAGCACGGCTTCGATTTGCGACGGAAATACGTTAACGCCGCGTATTATCAGCATATCGTCGGTGCGCCCTATAATTTTGTCCATACGCGCCATAGTTCTGCTGCACGCGCAAGGCTTCTTGCTAATCCGCGTTATATCCTTTGTTCTGTATCTCAGAACGGGCAAACCTTCTTTCGTGAGCGTGGTTATAACGAGTTCGCCGTATTCGTTTTCGCCCATAGACTTAAACGTTTCCTTATTCAATATTTCGGCATAGAAGTGGTCTTCCGCAATATGCATTCCGTCGTTAAGATAACATTCGCCCGCAACGCCGGGTCCCATAACTTCGGTCAAACCGTAATTGTCGTTCGTCTTTATCCCGAATATTTTTCTCAACTGTTCGTGAGTTTCCTTAGTGGACGCTTCCGCGCCGAAAAAGCCCAGACGCAAAGACAAATCCGACGGCTTTAATCCCATATTGAGCATAGTTTCGCCCATATAAAGCCCGTAAGACGGCGTTGCGATAAGCGCGGTAACCTTTAAGTCTTTCATAAGCATAATTTGCCGTTCCGTATTTCCGCTCGAAATCGGAACGACGGTTGCGCCGACTTTTTCCCAACCCATATGTAAACCGAGCGCACCCGTAAAAAGACCGTAGCCGAAAGCGTTCTGCACAATGTCGCTCTTTCGTCCGCCGCTCGAAACTATAAAACGCGCTACAACGTCCGACCAGATATCAAGGTCCTTGCGGGTATAACCGACTACAACCGGCTTACCCGTCGTACCGCTCGACGCGTGAATTCTGACTATATCATCCATAGGAACGGCAAACAGCGAATACGGATAATTGCTTCTGAAATCGTCTTTTGTGGTAAAAGGAACGTTCTCATAATCCCTGAAAGTTTTAATATGCGACGGCTTTAACCCGATTTTATCGAATTTTTCCTTATAAAACGGAACGTTATCATACGCATAAGCAACAATATGCTTAATCCGTTCGAGTTGCAAATTCTCGATTTCCTTTCGGCTCATCGTTTCGATTTCTTTCTGAAAAAACATTTCTCCCGTATCCATTCGGCACTAATTATCCCTATGTGTGATTTTCAGCTTAGCAAACTGAATTGCAAGTTGCGCTTTTGCCATTTTGTACTCTTCCAAACTCTTGGCTTTCCGTTTTCGCTCGTCGAGTTCGTCTATTTCGTCGCTTACCGAATTTATATCGACTTCGTGCGGCCAGACTGCCGAATCTGTCAAAACGGTTACGACGTCGCGCGACACTTCAACAAAGCCCATTGTATTTGCGGCTTCCATCCATTTGCCGTTTTGCAATATGCGCATAACGCCGCTTTGCAAAGTCGTTACAAGCGGTAAAGTATGATACAAAATTCCTATTTCACCTGAATGCGTGTTTATTATAAGCGACTCTACTTCGCCCTTGAAAAAGACGCGCTCAGGCGTATAAATTTCGAGATTGAAAACCTTTGCCACCTGAAACTCCCCGTATTATCCCTTAGCTTTGGCTTTTACTTCGTCCAAATCGCCGACCATAAAGAATGCCGATTCGGGATAAGAATCGACTGCACCCGATAATATTTCCTTAAAGCACTCGACCGTCGTTTTCTTATCGACGTAGCGCCCCTCCATACCCGTATAAACGGACGCGACAAACATAGGCTGAGAGAAGAACCGTTGCATCTTGCGCGCGCGGTAAACTACGTTTTTATCTTCTTCCGACAGTTCGTCCATACCGAGTATGGCTATAATGTCCTGTAATTCTCTGTAACGCTGCAACGACTCCTGCACTTTGCGCGCAACGGTATAATGCTCCTTGCCGACTATTTTCGGTTCGAGAATACGGCTCGTCGATTCCAACGGATTCACGGCTGGATAAATACCCTGTTCTACAACCTTTCTCGACAGAACGGTAGTAGCGTCCAAGTGCGAGAATATCGCGGCAGGCGCGGGGTCCGTCAGGTCGTCGGCGGGAACGTATACGGCTTGAATGGAAGTAATAGAGCCGTTTTTGGTAGTGGCTATACGTTCTTCCAACGCGCCCATCTCGGTTGCGAGCGTAGGCTGATACCCCACTGCGCTCGGCATTCTACCAAGCAATGCGGAAACTTCACTGCCGGCCTGAACAAATCTGTAAATATTGTCGATAAAAAGCAAAACGTCTTTATTCATTTCGTCGCGGAAATATTCCGCAAGCGTAAGACCCGACAGCGCGGCGCGCATTCTCGCCCCCGGCGGCTCGTTCATCTGCCCGAATACGAGCGCCGTCTTATCCAATACGCCGCCTTCGGTCATATCGCTAATCATTTCAAAGCCCTCGCGACTGCGCTCGCCGACTCCCGTAAATATGGAATAGCCGTTATGCTCGTGCGCAACGTTGCGTATAAGCTCCATTATAAGCACTGTTTTACCGACTCCCGCACCGCCGAACAAACCGACTTTACCGCCTTTTGCATACGGAGCCATAAGGTCGACTACTTTTATACCCGTTTCGAGCACGGAAGTAGTCGGTTCTTGCTCGTAAAACTGCGGAGCTTTACGGTGAATCGACCATTGTTTTTCGGCTTTTATCTCGCCTTTACCGTCGATAGGCGCGCCGAGAACGTCCATAACGCGACCCAAAACGCCCTCGCCGACAGGAACGCGTATAGGTTTGCCGGTAGCGATAACGCGCATTCCGCGGCTCATACCCTCGGTTGCTTCCAACGCTATACAGCGAGCAACACCGTTTTTTACGTGGCTGAGCACTTCGAGCGTTATATATTTTTTTCCGTCCGCTTCGACGAGAAGCTTTTCGTAAATATCCGGCATATAAGTACCGTCGAACGTAACGTCTACGACAGGCCCCAACACTACCGAAACTTTACCCGTATTTATTTTATCACTGCCGATTTTCATCCACAACTCCCATAGAAGACGTTATAATTTCATTCAATTCGCTTGTAATAGCTTCCTGACGCGCTCTGTTGTACTGTATCCGCAAGTCTTCCAACAATTCAGACGCGTTCTTAGTGGCATTGCTCATTGCATATCTGCGCGAACAATGCTCCGACGCCGACGACTGTATGAGCGCGCCGTATATTATCCATTTAAGATAGAGCGGAACGAGCCTGCGCAGAACTTCGTCGGGCGACGGGTCGTATTCGATTTCACTAAGTTTATATTCCTTTTCGAGCGTCATAGAATCTTTGAGCGCCTGCGCTTCGTTATGCGAAAACGGCAATAATTTAAGCGTGTCGGGCTTCATTGACATACCCGCCGACATTTTAGTATAGGAAATGCGGATTTCGTCAACTTGCTTACTCAAATAAATCCCGAGAACCTCGTCGGCTATCTTCTGAGCATCTTTCATATCGGGGTCGTAAGCCGCGTCGGAAAATTCTTCTTCGGCTTTAACGCCTTTTTTCTCGAAAAATTCGCGCGCCGTTTGTCCGACGGTAAAAACCCGACGGTTCTCCCCGCCTTCGATTTGCGCCCAGGCGTGCTTCAATACGTTATGATTAAAACCGCCCGCAAGTCCCTTATCCGACGCAACGACTATATGCAATATCCGCGCGTTCTCTTTCGGCTCCGAAAAATATTCGCTCGGAATATCGCCCGTGCGACAAACTATATCGTTTATCGTATTTTTTGTCGCTTCGAAAAAATGCCTGCTGTTCTCGTATCTTACCATAGCTTTACGCATTTTCGCAACGGAAATAGTCTCCATAGCATTTGTTATCTGCCTTGTATCGGAGACGCTTTTAATCCTGTGCTTAATGTCGGTAAGATTTCTCATAATTTCTTAATTGCTCTTGAAAAAGAACTCTCTGTATTGTTTTACTGCGTCTTCAATATCGAGACAGTTTTCCAACGATAACTCTTCCGTTTCCCTTATGTTATCGATAATATGCTTGTAATTCACTTCCACGTAATCGACAAAACCACGGTTGAATTCGCGTATCTTATCGGTAGGAATTTTGCGCAAAAGCTCTTTCATTGTAATATAGAGAATTATAACCTGATGCTCTACGCTCAGCGGCGAATTTACGTCTTGTTTAAGACTTTCGGTAGTTCTTTCGCCCTGTTCGAGCAAAGCCGAAGTCGTCGAATCGAGTTCGGAACCGAATTGCGCGAATACGGCAAGCTCGCGGTATTGCGACAAATCGAGCCTGAGTTTTCCGCTTATCTTTTTCATCGCTTTAATCTGCGCGCTCGACCCGACGCGCGAAACGGAAAGCCCGACGTTTACGGCAGGTCTTACGCCCGCGTTGAACAATTCGTTTTCAAGATAAATCTGTCCGTCGGTTATGGAGATTATATTTGTCGGAATATAAGCCGAAATATCACCCGCCAACGTTTCGACTATCGGCAATGCGGTCATAGAACCGCCGCCGTACTCTTTGCCGAGTTTTGCGGCGCGTTCCAAAAGACGGGAATGCAGATAGAATATATCTCCGGGGAACGCTTCGCGTCCGGGCGGTCTTTTCAACAGCAAACTCATTGCCCTGTAAGCCACCGCGTGCTTCGACAAATCGTCGTAAACGATAAGCACGTCTTTGCCTTCGTGCATAAGTTCTTCCGCCATTGCGCAACCCGAAAAGGGCGCGATATACTGCATAGGGCTCGAATCGCGGGCTGTGGAACAAACTATCGTCGTGTATTCCATTGCGCCGAATTCCGTAAGCGTGTGCATTATTCCGCTTATGGAACTTGCTTTCTGACCTATCGCAACGTATACGCAATATACGTTCTTACCCTTTTGGTTGATTATCGTGTCGATGGCTATCGACGTTTTGCCCGTTTGCCTGTCGCCTATTATAAGCTCTCTCTGACCTTTGCCGATAGGTATCATAGCATCGATTGCCAAAATACCCGTTTGCAACGGTTCGTTTACCTTGTCGCGGTCTATTATCTTCGGCGCGGGATGCTCAATGGGACGCGTCTTTTTTGCCCGAATATCCCCGAGCCCGTCTACGGGAACGCCGAGCGGATTGACTACTCTGCCGAGCAATTCTTCTCCGACGGGAACTTCGACAATTCTGCCCGTAGCTTTTACGAGCATATTCGCCGCGACTTTATCTTCGTCGTCGAGAACTATCGCTCCGACTTCGTTTTCTTCGAGATTGAGAACTATCGCCTGAACGTCGCCTTCTATATCGAGAAGCTCTCCGTACTTAGCGCCCGCAAGTCCGCTTATGCGCACAACGCCGTCGCCCGCATAGGCAACCATTCCCGAACTCATTTTCTCGTAAGTCGGCTTATAATCTTTTATCTTATCGGTTAACTGTTTTTCAATCGATTTTACGTCGTCCGCATCTTTGGGAACGTCCTTGCTCTTTACGCGCTTGAAGTTATTGAGCTGTCCTTTTACGGTCGCATCGTAATAATCTTCGCCGTCGATAATCAGAACGCCGCCTATAAGGCTTACGTCGATTTCATAAGAAAACTCCGCTTCTCCGTTATGCTTTTTGGAAAAAGCGGTTTCTATCTTTTTCTTACTCGCGTTATCGAGTGTTTTTGCGGATAATACGCGTATCGTCGTCATTCGTCCCACTCTTTCAGGCAAGCGTCGATAATATCTTTATTGTCTTTTTCGCTCACTTCGCGTTCCAGAACTTTTTCGGCAATATCGACTGCCATTTTACTAACCGAATCGCGGAACTCGTTTTTAAGACGAAGTTTCGACGCCGCTACGTCTTTCTTCGCGCTTTCTATAATATTGTCCGCCTGTTCTTGCGCGTGCTTTATGATTTCGTCCGACTTCTGTTGCGCCTTTTCGGCGGCTTCCGCGCTAACGCGCATAGCCTCCCGCTTTACATCCTCTATCATACCCTCGTATTTCTGCTGCATTTCCAAAGCTTCTTCGCCGAGCTTCTTATTCTCGTCGAAAACGTCTTTCAGCTTTTGCCTGTGGTCGCGTACGATTTTTTTAACGGGCTTATAGAGTATAAAATAAAGCGCGACAATCAGAATAACTACGTTGACGAGATGAAACAACATACTCGTCCAGGAAATTCCGAGCCTTTCGAATACCGATGCCGAGATTAAAACCATCAGAAAGAATTCCTTTTTACGTAAGTTACATTATTATCGTCATAAGAGCGATAAATACGCCGTATATTGCCGTCGTTTCCGCAAATACAAGACCTATCATAAGCGTACGGAAAATCTTCTTTTCCGCTTCGGGCTGACGAGCAATCGCCTCAACCGACTTTGCCGTAGCTATTCCTATACCTATACCCGCGCCGAGCCCCGTAAATGCGGCTATGCCTGCGCCTATCGCAACTATGCCGTCCACGCCCAACAGACTTACAAGCGCGGTAACTATTGCCGAAACTATCATATTGAAACACTCCTTAAAGTAAAATTACCAAACTATTCTATTGCCTCGTTAATCAGGCACATTGACAAGAACATAAATATATAACTCTGAATTACGGCGTGGAATAAAGTGAAGATTACGTTTCCGACCGCAGGAATCGCAACGTTAAGCCAGATAGGCAACAGCGTATATATAAGGTGCATTATAAGATAACCCGAGAACACGCTTCCGAACATTCTGAGCGCCAACGAAAACGGCACTACGCAATCGGTAAGAAGATTTATGGGGTTAAGATAGTGCAAGAGACGCTTGCCTTTTTTAGCCTTGAAACCGAGAGCGAATATAACCAAAAAACTGAGTATGCCCAAAACAAGCGTAAGGCTCAAATCGCTCGTAGGCGGACGCAGATTGAACATTTCCGTAAGCGTACCTATGCAGATAAAAGCCGCGCAGGCAAAATAAAATGCGCCCGTAAAGCCGCTGTTATTGTGCGTCTGCTCAACCGCGTTACCGTCGAACATATTTACGAGATACTCTACAAGTATTCTCAGTCCCGACTTTTTCTCGTATTCTTTACGCCAGCGCGGAATCAGAAATATGCGCACGACGAGAGCGAAAAGAATAAGCGCCAACGTAGCAATCGCCGCGCTAATCATCGTTTCCGTTACTACAAACGACCCTATTCTGAACGCTTTTTTGGGTACTACGGAGATTTCCGAATCGTGCATAATCTGTTCCTTTTGCTTTTACAATACCTATCTATTTTACACCTTGACCGAATTTATTGCAAGCAATATCAGTATTTGTCGGGAAAAAAGTTTGCCGCTTTGCAAAAAATTTTTCTTGTAAATTCACCTATATCATACGTATTTTCGGCGTATTTACAATCTTTTATTACAATGTTACGATTTTCGCTCTTTACCGAAATGCAAATATTGTTTTCCGCAATCAGCCCGTCTTTTACGGCAAAACAAACTTCGTTTTCGGGCGGATTCGCGGAAAAAAACTCAAACGCGGCTTTTCTTACGTCTATAACCCTGCCTTGCAGATACGGTTTGTCCGACTCATAAAAATCGCAATACGACAGATTCTTAAAGCACTCGGCGCGAGAGAATCTTCTCATATCGGTCGTGGCGTAAAAATCTATATTGCCTTTATCGACAAATGCAAAAGCAAAACATTTTCCGTTGTCGAAAAGCAACTTACATTCGATTCCGTCGGCGGCGTATTCTCCCGCTTTAAGCATAAACGTATCTTTCGTAAGAAGCAATTTATTGCCGAACCGTGAACTCATATTATGATAAATATCCGAAACGGTAGCGAAATCGGACTCTTTACAACTCCTTACTTCATAATTTTCGCCGCCCGAAACAGTACTATGACACGCATAACTTATATTTTCAAGTCCGAAACGCTTATAATATTTGTAATCAAACGGGTGTAAACCGAAAAACGAATAACCGCGACTGCGCATAATATCAAACGCTTTTGATAAAACGAACTTTATTTTACCGCGTCCCCTATATTCGGGCAATGTGGAAAGAGCCGTAACGTAAGGAAATACCGTTCTTTTCCCGAAAATCTCGGCGGGCTTTTCTATTATATATCCTGCGCTGATAATTTTACCGTTCTCGCTGTACGCGACGATATTTTCGGGCGCAACATATCTGTCGAAGAAAAAATCAACGTAACCGTCCGTATCGTCGGGAAAGCCGCTTTTATAAACGTTTTTCAGTTCTTTAACGTCTATACCTTGCATTTCAGCGTATATTTCTCCAACAAAATTTCGGGATAATACGACATCTTGGCTTTACGCAAACCTTCGATATTCATATCTTCTTCGCGGTTAACGTACTTGCACCCATTAAATAACTTTTCGCAGGTTTGTTGATTTATCATCTGATAAATACCGTCGTAAGAAGTATCTCCCTTTTCAAACATAGCGTGCGCAACGTTATTATTTTCAACTGCGCTAATCGAAAAGGCGACAAGGTTCCCGTCTACTTCCAATATTCCTATTTTCAAATTCAGTTCTTTATAATAATCAAGCGCGCGAACTATTACTTTACGCTCCAAATCGAGCGTTTCGTGTTCGGACTTTACGTACCATTTATCGAACAGCGCAAGCATTTTATCTCTGTCGGATTCCGCATATTCTCGGAAAGAATAATTATAAGTCGCCTTGAATCTGTTTATAAAATTGCGTTTAGAGTGCAACTTTTTGCCGCTCAGAGTCGTAAGCGTCTGAACGTCGTATATATAGTCGTAATTTCCCCTGTCGGTCGAAATGCAATACTTGTCCGCCAACGCTTCCGCTTGTTCCTTTGAAAGTCCGCGTATTTCCATTTTGCACTCATCGGACTTGCATTGCTCCGCTATTATACCGACGGCTTTTTCAAGCAGATTTTCATCCGACAAAAGCGGCGGAAAATAAACGCACTTGCCGTAGAACTTAGTATACAACAGCGCCATATCGCCCAAATCGCAAATCATAGTTTCGTCGAACGCGTCCCATATCCAAGTCATTGCAAAGCAATATTCCCAACCGAGTTTACCGTGGTCGGGCTTTAAGTATTTTTCAAAAATCCGTTTGTCTTTTAATTCTATCCGCCTGAAATTCACTGCCATAACTTTACTTCTCTTTTCTCAATATCTAAGATAGCTGTCGAAGGCGTTTTCTATATGATTTACGCGCTTATCCGACAAGTATACTTCAATCACGTCGAATCTCACGTCCACGCCGAACAGCATAAACTTTTTAATATACTGACTTGCCACTTGATTGATTTTATTGCGCTTGAAATAATTCACCGCTTCCGAGGGAATACCGAAACCGTCGCTCGTTCGGCTCTTGACTTCTACGAATATCACCGTTTTTTCGTCGGTCGCAACTATATCGATTTCGCCGATATCCGTTTTGAAATTCCGATTCATTATGCGATAACCGTTGCGTTTAAGATAATCGCAAGCAATATCTTCGCCTTTTTTACCCTTTCGAATATTGTCCATATCTCTCGCCATTACCGCTCAAACAAAATTTTTTATAAACGATTCTCTGTGAATTTCCGTTTTTCCGTAAGTTTTAAGCGCCTGAATATGCTCTCGCGTACCGTAACCTTTGTTGTTTGCAAAACCGTATTCTGGATATTTTTCGCTCATTTCGCGCATCAACCTGTCGCGGTAAACTTTGGCTATTATCGACGCCGCGGCTATGTTGTAGCTTTGCGCGTCGCCCTTTATAATAGCTTTGCACGGAACGGAAACGTCCAAATCGCTCATAGCGTCCACAAGCACGAGCAACGGCTTGACGCTAAGCCCTTCTATTGCCTTTTTCATACACATTTTAGTCGCCTGATAAATATTCACTTCGTCTATTACGGCGGGACTAATCTCCGCAACGGAATACGAAATCGCCTTTTCTCGCAACAAATCGTAAAGCTGCTCGCGCTTTTTTTCGGAAAGTTTCTTGCTGTCGTTTACGCCGTCAATCATTTCGTCAAGCGACATAATTACGCACGCGCATACAACGGGACCCGCCAAAGGTCCGCGCCCGACTTCGTCTACGCCCGCAACGGTTTTCGGCAAGAATGCCTTATCGTATTCAAACAATTCAGAGGTTTTCATTTATCGTCCACCCTGTCGAACGTTATGCGCCCGAGCCTGCCCTTGCGGAAATCGTCGATAAGCGCGACAGCCATTCGCTCGGTGTCGCACACTCCGCCTTTAAGCATATAACCGCGAGCACGAGCCATTCGCTCCAACGTTTCTTCAAACGTTTCTTCCTTAAATTCGATTTTATATCTCGACGCAATTATAGTCCCGTCAATCGCGTTAAGTTCGGAAATAAGCCGAGCCGACAAATCGAATACGTCGACGACTTCGTTCTTAATGCTACCGATAAACGCAAGCCTGTAAGCCGCCGTTTCGTTATCGAGCTTAGGATAGAGCGTCCCCGGCGTATCGAGAACTTCGAAGTAGTCGTTTATTCTCACCCATTGCTTACCGCGCGTTACGCCAGGACGGTTTCCAGTAACGGTTTTGCCCGCACCGCAAAGATTGTTTATAAGCGTTGACTTTCCGCAATTCGGAACGCCTACGACCATAGCCCTGATAGCTGTTTTAACGCCCTTTGACTTAAACTTTTCAATCTTTTCAAAACACAGATTTTTAGCTGCCGAAACTATCGCGGACGCGCTCCCCGAAGCCGTACCGTTAGTCATAAGCGCAACGCTTTTATCACCCGATAAAACTTTCGACCACTCTTTAACGAGCTTCTCGTTGCCCAAATCGGCTTTATTAAGCACATATATAATTCTTTTTTGCAAAAACAACGCATCGAAAATCGGATTTTTGCAACTTTTCGGCGCACGCGAATCGAGCACGTAAATTATAATATCTACGAGCTTCAAGTCCTCTTCCATCATCCGAAGAGATTTCGTCATATGTCCCGGGAACCAATTTATCATTATATCAATCTTTCTTCAATAAGTCGGGACGCATTTTTTCGGTTATCTCCCGAGCGCGTTCACTACGCCATTTCCCGATATTCGCGTGATGCCCCGAAATAAGCACTTCGGGCACTTTTTCGCCCATAAAATCAAACGGGCGCGTATATTGCGGATATTCGAGCATTCCGTCCGAAAAACTTTCGTCTTCCGCAGACTCGGCGCTTCCGAGAACGCCCGGAACAAACCGAGCGCACGCGTCGGTCAAAACCATAGCGGCAAGCTCGCCGCCGGTCAGAATATAATCGCCGATTGAAATTTCGGTATCGAAACACATATCGAGAACTCGTTGGTCGACGCCCTCGTAATGTCCGCATAAAATAAGCAAATCCTTATTCTCGGCGCATATTTCCTTAGCAAGCGCGGTAGTCAGCCGTTTGCCTTTCGGCGACATATAAATGCGGTTGCACTCGTGATTTTTATCGGCAAATTCGACCGCGTTATAAATCGGAGCGGGCGTCATAACCATTCCCGCGCCGCCGCCGAACGGAATATCGTCGCACTTCTTGTGCTTGTCATTGCTGAAATCGCGTATATCGATAACTTCGATACCGACCAAACCCGCTTTAACGGCGCGCCCCGTTATACTCTCGTTCAGCGCGTCGAACATCTTCGGAAACAGCGTCAATATCTTAACCGTCATATACGCAGACCTCGGAAAACTTTTTGCCGTCAACCGTAAAAATCTTTTTTGCCGTATCTATCTCAACGACAATTCTTTTAAGGAACGGAAATCTGAGTTCTTTCCCGTCCTTCACGGCGGTTATAACGTCCGCCGCGCCGTATCCCGAAATATCTTTTATAACGCCCAAATCCGCGCCGTTTTCGTCTTTCAGCGCGCACCCTATCAAATCGGCTATAAAATATTCGCCGTCGCCGAGCTCCACGGCGTTCACCCTGTCGATTTTAAGTTCCTGCCCGACGAATTCCAAAGCCTTATCGCGCGTATCGCAATTTTCGAGATATAAGAAAACAAAACCGTCCGAAATCCGAACTGACAAAATTCTGTGCGGACGGTTTCCCATATAAACTATTTTCAATTTCTTAAAGCGTGCGGAATTGTCGGTAAGCGAGCGTACTTTCAGCTCGCCCCGAATTCCCTGCGCTTTTATAACTTCGCCTACGGTAAGATATTCCATATTCCGTTGCCGAAACCGAAATTTTACTCTTCGAAAATTTCGACGGGGCCGTCGTCCGATTCCAGAATATCAACCGTAAATTTCTTGCCTTGTTTAACGCCGGCGGCTTTCACTATCGTGCGGATAGCTTTTGCAATCTTGCCGCCGCGCCCGATAATTTTGCCCATATCTTTTTTATCGACCGAAACGCTTAAAGTTTCGCCGTCTTCGGTTATTACAACGGCTTCTTTATTATCGACAAGCTCGGTTACGAGATATTCGACGAGTTCTTTCATATAACGCTCTCCTTACTAAAAAGCAACGCATCACGAAACGAATACGTTTTATTCCGACTTCGACTTTTTAACCGCCTTGGTTTTTGCGGGAGCGGGCTTACCCTGTTCCATAATTCCCGCCTTAACGAGCAACGCTTTTGCGGTGTCGGTAGGCTGAGCGCCCTTTTTAAGCCAATCTTTCGCCTTAGCCTCGTCGAGTTTAACTTCCGCGGGGTTGGTAAGCGGATTATAAGTACCGATAATATCGATAAATCTTCCGTCGCGCGGCGCTCTCGAATCGGCAACTATAACGCGGTAAAAAGGCGCTTTTTTATCTCCGAGTCTTGTAAGTCTGATTTTAACCATTGTTGTGTTTTCTCCTTATTTTTACGTGTTTCCACAAATTATAAACTTGATTATTCATTAAAACGGGAATTTTCTTCCCTTACCGAACCCTTTGCCGCCTTTCATAGCTTTCATAAGGTCTTTCGTCTGGTCGAATTGCTTTAACAGCTGATTTACGTCCTGAATAGTAGTGCCGCTGCCCGCCGCTATACGCTTTCTGCGCGACGCTTTGATAATCTCGGGGTGTGAACGCTCCTGCGCCGTCATAGACTGAATTATCGCCTTGAAACGCTCTATTCTGCTTTCGTCTATCTCGGCGTTCGACGGAATTTTTCCGCTCATACCGGGAATCATCGAAACGAGTTCGGACAAATTACCCATTTTTTTAAGCGACTGAAACTGAACGAGAAAGTCGTCTAACGTGAACTTCGACTCGCGCAGCCGCTTTTCCATTTTCTTCATTTCTTCTTCGGAAACGGCGTCCTGAGCTTTTTCGATAAGCGTAAGAACGTCGCCCATTCCGAGAATACGCGAAGCCATTCTGTCGGGATAGAACGGCTCGATATCGCTCATTTTTTCGCCGATACCGCAGAACTTTATAGGCTTTCCCGTTACCGCGCGTATCGAGAGTGCCGCGCCGCCGCGCGTATCGCCGTCGAGCTTTGTGAGTATAACGCCCGTAACGTCGAGTCTGTCGTTAAAAGTCGTTGCAACCGTTACGGCGTCCTGACCGGTCATAGAGTCTACGGTGAGCAGAATTTCGGTCGGATTTACGGTAGCTTTGACTTCTTCGAGTTCTTTCATAAGCTCGTCGTTTATATGAAGCCGCCCCGCCGTATCGATAATCAAAGTATCGTAACCTTTGGACAAAGCGTATTCAACGGCTTCCTTAGCCGTCTTGGCGGGCTTTGCGGTGCCGCGCTCGAATACTTCCGTATTGACGCTCTTACCGACCACTTTAAGCTGATTTATCGCCGCGGGTCTGTAAATATCGCACGCCGCCAAAAGCGGTTTCTTGCCCTGTTTTGTAAGGAGCTGAGCGAGCTTTCCGCACATCGTGGTTTTGCCCGCGCCTTGAAGTCCGCACATCATAATAACGGTGGGCGGCTTAGAGGCAACGTCGAGTTTCGCGTGCGTAGAACCCATAAGTTCGATAAGCTCGTCGTTAACTATCTTTATAACTTGCTGACCGGGTGTTAAGCTGTTTAAGATTTCTTCGCCTTTCGCCTTTTCGCTTACCCGCGCCACAAAGTCCTTAACGACGGCAAAATTTACGTCGGCTTCCAAAAGCGCAATGCGGATTTCGCGCATCGCCTGCTTGATTTCGAGTTCCGTCAGCTTACCGCGAGAAGTTATCTTGCTGAACACGTGATTGAGTTTTTCGGATAGTCCGCTGAAAAGCCCCATATTCTAACTCCTTAAAATTTCGGATATTTGCGCAAGTTTTTTCTTCATATCGCCGCTTTCGGCAAAAGCGGAACATTCGTCTACGGCTTTTTCCAATTCGTCGAATTTCCTTACAAAGCCGAGCTTGTCCTCGCAATTTTCGAGCAGAGCTTCCGCCTGCCTCAGCGCGCAATGAACGGCTTGACGCGTTACGGAAAGATTTTCGGCAATCTCGCCCAAAGACAAATCGAACTCGTAATACTGTTCGATTACGTCGCGTTGCCTATCCGTAAGCATTGCCCCGTACAAATCTTTTAATCTTACCGTTCTGAAATCTTTCAAAAGAATAGTCCCGTAATCAGTAAAGGTGTAAAGCAGATTTACTTTACACCCTAATTCTATCTTATATACGGAGTTTTGTCAAGCATTTAACCGCCCGAATGCGGCAATAAATTTATATACCGACTTTTTTACCGCCGCTTTTGTAGCACGCCAAAATCATTTTAACGACTTTCGCGGCTTCTTCGCCGTCTATCCCGAACTTTCCGCCCGATTTTACGCAACCGTAAAAATCGTCGAAAAGTTTCTCGTGTCCCGTTCCGTAACAGCATTTTCCGTAGTAGCGGGTATCTTCGGCAAAATGCTTCTTCTCTCCGTTAACGTAAACCGCGTCGGAGAAAATCTTCACCGTTTCGCTTTCGGTTCTTATCGTAATCTCTACGGGAAAATTATACGAGCTTGCGTTCGTGGCGAAAAACGTAAAGTCGGAGTTTCCCGAAAAAACAGCCGAAGCGGTATCTTCCACTTCGATAACGCCGCTTAGCGAAAGATTAGAAATATCCGCCGCTACGTAATCGGGAAAACCCGCGAGCATTTGCATAAGGTCGAGCGTGTGCAACGCCTGATTTATAAGCACTCCGCCGCCTTCCGTCGCCCATTTGCCGCGCCAATCGCCCGACGCATAATACGCCGCGTCTCTGCTCCAAGCCACCGAGCCGCACCCGCTTATTACTTTTTTACCGCGCAGATAATCTCTTGCGAAAACGTTGACTTCGTTATATCTGTTTTGGTGGCAAACCCCGAGCATTGCGCCCGAACGCTTTTCCGCCGCCAATATCCTGTCTATGTCTTCGGACTTTATGCAAAGCGGCTTTTCGCACAAAACGTTGATATTGCGCTCTAACGCCGCTATAATCATATCCGCGTGCAGATAGTGCGGAGTACAGATATGAACTACTTGCGGGCGTACTTCGTCTAACATAGTAATGTAGTCGACGTATTTTTCGGCTGAATAATCTGCAAGTTTGGACTTATCAGTATCGCAAACGGCGCACAAATTCATTCCCTTTGCCGCCAAAATATCCGCGTGAATTTTACCTATCGCGCCAAGTCCGACAACGGCGGTTTTCATTTTTTCTCTCTGCTCCCGTAAGTACCCGAAGTGTCCGAAACGGAATTGTCGTAACCCGTTTTCAAGCGCGAAGCGGCACGCCTTTTGTTAAGCTCCGAAAGATAAAGTTTTTCGTCTACGGGCAAGCTGACTTCCGCGCCGTCCTGCCAGCCCGAAAGCTCTATCGCGTTCATAAGTTCCACGCCCGCAATGCCTTCGCACCCCTCGACGAAAAGTTCTTCCTTGCCGAGCAAGCTGTTTGCGAAGTTGTTGATAATTCCAACGTGCTGAGTGTTCTTTCCGTCGGTCTTGACTATTTCGCATTCGCATTCGGGGCGCGCAAACGACTGCTGAACAGTATTAGAGAATACAAGGCTGTCGCTGCTGTTTTTGTACCATTTCAGTTCTTCGTTCTCACACAGAAGTTTCCCCTTTGTACCCGAAATTTCGAATCTGTTAGTGCCGGGGGTTTCGCCCGTAGTCGTAACGAACACGCCCGTCGCGTCGTTATCGTAACGGAAGAAAGCCGTAACTTCGTCTTCCACTTCTATGTCGTGCCATTTGCCGTATTTGCAGAAGCCGCGCACAAAAGACGGTTGTTTGCCCACTACCCAGGACACAAGGTCGAGCTGATGCGGACACTGATTTATAAGCACTCCGCCGCCTTCGCCCGCCCAGGTGGCGCGCCAACTGCCCGTATCGTAATAAAATTGCGTTCTGTACCAATCGGTTATTATCCAATTAACGCGCTGTAATTCGCCTATTCCGCCGCTCAGAACTATTTCGCGCATTTTGCGGTAAACGCAATTAGTGCGCTGATTGAACATCATAGCAAACTTTGCCTGTTTGTTCCGCGCGACTTCGTTCATTTCGCGCACCTGCCCCGCATAAACGCCCGCGGGTTTTTCGCAAATAACGTGAATACTGCGGTTTAAGCAGGCAATTACCATTTCGGGGTGAAAATAGTGCGGCGTTTCCACAAGAACCGCGTCGCAAAGTCCGCTATCGAGCATTTCGATATAATCGGTAAAATACACAGCCGACTTATTAGTCGTACGCGATTTTACAAACTCGATTTTCGCGGGGTTCACGTCGCACATTGCCGAAACGTAGCCGTTTTCTATCTTTCCGCCGTCGAAAAACTGCAATGCGTAAGCCGAGCCCTGATTGCCTAATCCTATAATTCCGAATCTGATTTTTTTCATATTAAAGTTCCTTTTTGATGTATTCGATACTTCGCATTACTTCCGCCATAGGGTCGGCGTATTCGACTGCGTCGTCCTGTTCGACAAAATAATATTGCGTTCCCGCCGCTTTAAGAGCGTCTACGATTTCCTTAAAATTCATATTGCCCTCGCCGAGCGGCGCAAAACGCGGCATAAATTCTTTTTGACCGTTTTCTTTTTCGCGGAATTCGATTTTATAGTCTTTAAGATGCGCGCACCCCGCTCTGCCCGCAAGGCGCGGAATAAATTCCGCTACGTTCACGCCGCCGTACTGCAACCAATACGTATCGGCTATAAAGTGAATATGCGGCAACTCTTTTATAATAAAGTCGATAGGTCTTTCTCCGCCGTTCCAACGTGAAAACTCGAATTGATGATGATGATAAAAGAACGTAAAACCGTTTTTGCTCATTGTTTCAGCCGCGCGTTCAAGTTTTTCAAGCTCGCATTTGCAACGCGCTTCGTCGAATATAATGTCGGGCATAAGCATACCGAGCCCTATATTCTTACAGCCGAAAAGCGAGTGCTCTTCCATAAGTTTTTCGGTATCGCTTACTATTCTGTCAAACGGCACGTGCGTAAGGTAAACAGGCATTCCGCTTTCTTTGCTCACGCGCGCAATGCGCTCCGAGTCGAATTCCGCGCCCGAAAATTGCATATACGAGTAGCCCGCCGCTTTCAGCTTTATTGCCGTATCGAGAAAGCTCGCTTCCGTCTGAATGTTATTCCTTATGGAAAATAAATTTAGTCCTGCTATCACTTATCCGTCATCTCCGTATTTTCCGTATTAACTTAGCAAAGACAGCCGCGCCGTCGGTTAAAAGCGGCACGGCATCTTCGCTTATTTGTGTTGTTTAATTACGCCGTTACGGTTACGCTGCAAGTTGCGGTATGCGTGCCGTAAGATGCGGTTATCGTAGCCGTACCTGCCGCAACAGCCGTTACTACTCCGCCCGAAACAGTCGCAACGCTCTCGTCCGAACTGCTCCAAATTACGGGAACGTAAGAGAACGCCGTACCCGCAAGGTTAAGAACGCTTCCTACAAGAGTATTATTCTCGGTTGCGCCGACCGCAAGCGTAAGCTCGTTCTTGTCAATCGAAACGCCGCTTACCGAAGTGGTGAATAACGGCAAAGTGCCCAATCCGTTTACTTGACAGTAATAATCGGCATACGTATTTCCGAGCTTAAAAGTAGTTTTTGCAAAATCTTCTTCGTTAACTTCAACTACTTTCGTGCTTGTGTTAAGTGCAACGTTTGTGCTACCGTCCATTTGACCGTTTAACTTTCTGTCCACGTCATTATAAGTAAGATTTCCGTTCTTATCCACATTGGTAGGCGTTTTATTAGTACTCAACGATTTCGAATAAACCACTACCATATTCGTAACCGAAATCTGAGCCACCGACCAAGACGTAACCGCTCCGCAAGTATATCCGCCGGACTTATTGTAATATATAAGCGTATTTCTTATTCTTCCGCCTTTAACACCGCGACCCAATGCGCCGTGATAACCGCCGTTTATCGAAAACGAAACAAATACGTTATACAAATCTCCGTTAATAAACGCCTGACACAAAGCCCCGCCGCCTTTATTTGCGGCATTATCTACTACGACGTCGGTAAGCGCAACGTTCTTTATAACAGACCTTGTGCCGTCCTTGTTTCCGATAACGCCGAACAGACCGCCGAAACCGAGTTTCAATCCGTGTATCGTATGTCCGCGACCGTCGAATACGCCTAAGAAACCTACGTTATCAGCGAAATGTCCGCCACTGAAGAAACCTTCGTCGCACCCTTTTACGTCAAGTTGCTCGGCGCCTTCGGGCACAACTATATCATTGCCGAGAATAAACATACCGCTCCAATTATAAAACGTTCTTCCGCTTACGGTAGCAATATCCTGACTTACACCACCCAACTGTTGCATTTGAGTAAGCTCGTTGTAATTGGTTATTATCTTTGTAACTATCGTAGTTTGGATAATATACGCATAATCTTCGTTATAAACGGTAATTTTTGTTTTACGCGCAGTTTCAAAACCGTCGTCGCTTCTTTCGAGCCAATCCGCATCGTTCAGAATATCGGTACCCAAATCGTCGGGAATGCATACGCGCGTTATCGTTTTACCCGAATCTTCTCCGAATATTTCGTCGGCGTTCAACGCTTGCGCGAGCGTGCCTTTCGATGCGTCGGTATAGGGAGCTAACGTTTGTTTGCTCTTATCTACCGTAGGAAATTTAACCGTTACGGCAACGGGGTTGGATTCGTATACTCTGTTTCCGCTGTCGTAGTTTAACGTAATATTTGCGATGCCTTCCTTTTTGGCGGTGTTTGCGGTTACTTTACCGTTTTGGTCTACCGTAGCTACGGTTTCGTCGGACGACTTCCAGGTAAGCGTTCCGCCGTCGGCAACCCCTTCTGTTCCGTTTACGTTAACCGTGCCGCCGAGCGTTACTTCGTTAGTAAATTCCTGCCCGTCAACCGTAGTTGCCAAAGTAAATATAGTAGCCGAGCCGCGGTCTACCGTAACGACAACGTCTTCTTTTACGTTTACGTCAACCGTTTCGGTAAGATACGGAGATTCTATTCCGCGCCAATCGCCTTTAACCGTAAGCTCGGTACGACCGAACTTTTTAGCCGTAATCTTTCCGTTTTCGTCAACGTCCACAATCGACGGGTCCTGCGCCGTATACGTAACTTTTGCGTCGGTCTGTTCCGTGCGCTTGTAAACAACTGCCGCCGAAACGGTATAGCTTGCGCCGACGATAAGTTCGACCGACTCGTCGCCCGTGTCGAGAACGGGAAGCGCGCCCGAGTTTTCCACGTCTACAAGGCAGGTAGCCGACGCGTCGCCGACCTTTGCCGTAATGTTAGCCGAGCCCTCGCCCTTTGCTTCCACAACGCCGCCGCTAACCGTTGCGACGCTTGCGTTATCGCTTGACCAGGTTACGGCTTCGGAAACAGGGTTTCCGTCCTTATCCTTTACGGTTGCCGTAAGAGTTGCCGTTTCGTAGCGGTCAAGCAACAAGCTCGGCTCGCTTAACGTAACGGTTATTCCCGTAGGCGGCAAATCGTCGGGGTTGTTAGGAGTCTTCCCCCCCCCCGTTGCACGCGGTCATACAACCGAGCGTGAGCGCAAGCACGAGTGCAAGCGCAATTCTCAAAATTCCTTTTCTTTTCATCTTTTCTCTCCTTTTATTTTTTACCGCTTGCGCGGCTTTTTACCTTATCCGTTAAATACCCCAACTCTTTATTAAGTCGGCGATTGTGTCTTGTTTTACGCTGTTAACCAAATTCATACCTATTCTTTCCACGTCGGACGCGAATTGCTTTTGCATTGCAACAAGCGCGTCGGACGAGTACTGCGACGAGTAAAGACTTATAAGCAAATATCTGAACGACAGACTTTCCATTGCTATATGGTCGGTTATCGCGCCGTACAGCTCGGGCTCGGTATCCTTGTATTCCGCTATATCGGCTTTTGCCTGTTCGGTAAGGTCGAGCCAGCCCGAAAGCATACGTTGCGGCCAGAGCTTAGCGTCCAAAGCGTTATAGTAAACCGAACGGTAACCGTTATAGCCGAGTTCTTCGGTCTGATACCTTGCCCATACGCGCCATTCGTCGAACAGCTTGCGCATAGTCGCGGACGCTTTTCCGAAGTAAGCGTCGAAGAACTTATCGGTAAGCGCGTTTACGTCTGCGTTTACGTCCCAAAGCAATTTCGAGTGCAGCCAGTTCTTATAAATTCCGAAGCCCGTCTGCCCGCTTTGCTGTATCCATTGGTCCTGTATCATTACGTACTTACTGCCCGCGTTCTTCGAGAATTTCAGAATGTCCTGAACGGTGTCGAAGCTGTTATACGGCGTTAAGAAGTGCGAGAAGTTGGTGCTGTACGACCAGAAATAAATCTCTTTGCTGAGAGCCGCCCAACCGAGCATATTTTTACCTATATCGGTGTTGGCTGTTCCCGCGTCGTGGAAGTTCTGCGTATAATCGCCGTTCGTTTCCGCAAAGTAAGTAACTACGTGGTCGTCGCAAATAACGCTTTCGTCAATCGGCACGTATTTGCCCGTTTCTTCGTCGTATCTTGCGGGCGCGGCGTTCGTTGCGTGGTATGCAAAGAAGAATATGCGGTAATTCTCACGCTTGTAGGGCGCGCCTTCGGGCGTTTCCATCCACTCGCCTACGCGTTTGGATACTTCGTTAAGGAACTTAACCATAACCGCGGAGTCAACGCCGTACTTTGCCTTTTCCGCGGCGCACGCTTCGCACGTACAGCAGTTCTGATTATCTTCGATAGAAACGCTTATCCAATCGTAACCCTTGTACTTATCCATCGAAAACAGCTCTTTTATTCTGTCGGCGATTATCTCAATCATTTTTTCGCGCTCGGCTTCGTTGCCGTGAGCCGTGTAGCAAAGCTGATTGCTTTTTTCATTCTTGCGCCACGGCGAAGAATACCAATCGGGATGTTCTTCTCTGTACGTGTCGGGCGGCAGATATACGAATGTATTATGCCAGGTTGCGCCTTGTTCGTCTGCGGGGATGAACAGAGCTTCGTTGTTCGTCCAACGCATACGGCGCATATTCGCGTCGTTCCAGCGGATAAAGCCCGCGCTCTGAATACGGTACTCGAAATCGGGTATATCCGTAACGTCGTAGTTCATAAGTTTAAGCTCGGTTACGTCTTTGTCAAGGCTGTAAAAATCGGTGTAGAACTGCTCGAAGTTCAAAGCCTGTTCAAGAAAAACATAAGCCGCATACATAGCCGCTTCGGTCGTAGCGCCCGTCATACAAACGCTGTTACCGACCGTCTTTATGCGAACGCCGCCCTTTCCGAGCGTTTTCTCGTCCGCACCCAAGCTCTCGTTAGACGCGAGCTTTGTGTCTCCTATTGCCAGAAACTTGCCGCCGCTCAAATCAACGTTATCTTCCACAACGGGCAACATTATGCCCGTAGCTTCCGAAAAAAGTTGCTTCAAGTCCGACGAAGCCGCGGAAAGAAATTTGTCATCCGCCTTGCCTTCGGGAACTAGTATACGGTACTCGCTTGCGCCGTCCTTTACTATAAACCCGTCCGTTTCAGTTATTTTGTAGTCGTGAGTCATTCCCGTTACCTCCGGATAAATTTGCGGCGTTACCGTATTTACGGGCGGCGTGCCGCCGTTGTTCGCGCCGCTGTTGTCGTCGTCTTTACCGCCGTTGGGCGTTTTGCTTCCGCAACCGCATAATGCCAAGCACATTACAAGCAGAAGCGAACAAATTTTCAACAATCTTTTCATAGTACGTTTATCCCCCTTTATTTAACGTTGATTTCGTAGCTTACCGACGCGGTATTGAAGTTTTCGTCGTAAGCGAAATAGTATACCGTGTATGTGCCTGCCGCAACCGCTTTGAACGAGTTACCCGCAAGAGTTACAAACGAACCGTTAGGCAGTTTGACTTTGATTTGCAAAGTACATTCCTGCGTAACGTTGTCCGTAACATCCGCCGTCGCCACTACCACCGTATCGCCTACGTTTGCTTCGGTCGCGTGTCCGCCGAGCGCAATATGCGGAGCTTCGATATCCACTACGTTTATCACATAAGAATAAACCGTTTTGTTGTCCATAGAGTCGTAGCACTCGTAAAATACCGTATACGAACCGATTTTGTCAAGAACGAACGTGTACGCCTTGCTCGGGTTCGCGCTCCGGGAAAGCACCGTTCCGTCGCTTGCCGTAACGTATTGACCGTCGGGCGTCGTTACGCTCATAGTAAAGCGCACGTCGGGGTCGAGTACGTCCGCCGCATATACGGCGTCTAACGTTATGCTGTCGCCTACATATCTTTCGCCGCGGACAGGCGCCGCCGAAAGCTCGGGACGCAACAGGTCGATTGCAACTCTCGACATAGGCTGATTGTTTATGCTCATAAACTCTATGCCTGCCGTGCCCGTAGCGTCGGGAATTTCTACGCGCATATACGCCATTCCGCCCGTAAAGCCGCCAAACGGTTTACCCGATAAATCGGTCTTTACTTCCACGCCGAAGTCGGCGGACGGAGAAATTCTTCTCGTCGCGTTATTGTATATAAGGCGGAAACTGTCGGAGCTCGATTCGATAAAGTCGCCCGTGGAAACGTATTCCTGCTCGCCGTCGTTTACCGTGAACACCGTGTTGCCCGCTCTGTAACGGCGGTAAGTTACTTTTACCGTAACGGTCGGGTCTGCGTAATCCGTGAGATAAATGTTCAGCGTGTTGAATTTGTTTGCGGACGCGCTGATGCGGAATACCGTGCGGAAATCGAACGTCTGCAATGCGTTGATAAATTCAAACGACTGCGAGCCGACTTCCTGCGTAGTAACCGATATGCGGTCGTTAAACGCTTCCGACGTGAAGTTCTCGCCGACAAAATAGTCCTTGATTCTAAGGTTTAATTTGTCGTAGCCTACGTCGACAGTTGCGCATTCGTAAGTCTTTTCGACCGTATTGTCGCCGCTGCCCAAACGGTAGATAAGCGTCGTTTTCCGATTGGCGTACGAAGTAAAGCGCGCGCCGCTCAGCTTACGTTCTTCTCCGTCGTCCTGCTTTAAGAACACTTCGGTTTTCGTTTCTATCGGCTTGCCCGTGTCGAACGTTATGCCGTTAAGCTCGGGTACGCTGTATATCGCGCCCTTTATTATATATTTGGGCAAAACCACTTCTTCGGCTATATACGGCATATCCAACGGGCTTACGACGAGCACATAGCTTTCGGTCTTTTGCTCGATATAGTCTGAATACGTATATTCTATCTGCCATTCGCCCGCATACATAGGTCTGAAAACATAAGCGTTTTCGCCGCTCGTAGCTATTTCCGTTGCGATATTCTCGCCCGCGAATTTTGCGGTTATTTTTACGGCGGGTTTACCGTGCGCGTTATTGACCTGCGGAACGGCAACCGTAATCGACTGACCCGCAAAGCCGTTAAGCGTATGCTCTCCGAACTCTATCGAAAGCCTGGTTTCGTCGACAACCGCGGTTATATCGTGCCTAAGCGTTTCGGAATTTCCGAATTTGTCGCTCGCGCTGTAAATTACCGTATAATCTCCCGCGCGCTCGGGCGTAAACGCTCCGCCTATTAAGTCAACGTTGATTTGCGCCTTGTTACCGTAGTTGGAGTACACGCGAGCTTTTACGGGAACGGATTTGTCCGTATCGTCGTAAGCCGTAACGGCGGGAATCCGATACGGTTTTCCGACGATTGCGTTCGGGAAACCGTCCGTATATTCGCCGTTATCGAGCGTGAGTACGGGTGCTTTGTTGTCTACCACAAGCCCCGCTTCGAGCATGTCGCCCGTTATACCGTCTATCTCGGTGCAAACAAAGCGGAATTCATCTTGTTTGTACGAAGTCGCGTAAATGCTCAAAAGGCATTCGTTGTTCGTAAAGCCGTTCCACTGTACGGATTTGAACATCGTTATATCGTCAAGGTCGGTAACTATTATACCGTTGGCATATATCTTGCGTGCTTCGTAGTCCATACTTATCGAGAACGACTGAGTTGCAATGTCGGTCGGCTGCCCTATATCCGAGCAATCGCCGTTGACGTTCGGTATACCCGCCATCGAGAATGCTATTCCCGCGCCGTACATATCGTTCTGATGCAAGCAGTATTTAGTTCCCTCGTATTCAAAATCGGCTTTCGACGGATTGTTTTCCAATCCCGTTGCGGGCTGACCTACTGCGTTTGCCGTCGTATACGAACTTTTTTCGACCCAATTCGCCGTAAGCGGGTCGCGGTCCAAACGTTTGCCCATAATCGTTATGTAGTTTTCACTGTCGTAAGCGTCGGTCAGAACGAAAACAATGTTCAACGCGTCGCATTGACCCTGCTTAACGGGATTCACGAAAACTTCGGCTATTTTATCGTTTTTCGTATAGCCTTTCAGGTTTATGACGTTATTGAACATAAGCCGCTCGCCGTAAACCAATTCGGTGGCAATGCCGGGGCGTTCTTCCGCATTTTCGACCGTGCCGTAGCTTGCCGTCGAATATTTTCCAGACACGTTATAGAGATATTCGGAAACCGAAAACTCCTTTTTCACGGAAACCATTCCGCTTTCCGTTTCCGCACGGTATTCGAGTACATATTTGCCCGCTATGTTAAGCGTAACACGCTCGCCCGAGTATGCGTTACCGTCGGGATACCGCACAATAGCCGTAGCTGGATAAGTGTTTCCGCCGTCTACTATGTTCGTCTTAGGCACTGTGAATTCGGTTCCCAACGCGTACATATTGTCGAGATTGACCGCCGTTTCGAGCGTAGGTTCTTCCGCTTTTACCGTCGGCGCGCTTCCGCCGAATATTGCGGCTG
>WSNJ01000051.1:11182-12811 GCA_013316045.1 Clostridia bacterium | reverse complement strand
GCGGACGAGCCTACGTATGAAAGCGACGAAGTGGTAATGGATATTATGGAATACGTTGCTACTCCCGAGTTGGCGCGGGGGGGGGTAACCGTTTCTAACGAAGAAGGATTTTTGGAGCGTGATTGGATAAACGGTTTTTTATCGCAGTCGGGCGGTATTGCTTTCAAGATGAAATCGTCAAGCGCGTGGTCGGGAACACTTTTTGTGCGTTTAGGGTCTACTCAGTTGGATATTGTACATAGAGAAGGCAAAATATGGGTTGACATTTATAATAAAATCGCAAACGGTTGGATAAACGGATATTCAACCGAATACGATATAACGGCGGAACATACGTGGCGTATAGCTCGCATAAAAAGCGGAAGCGGTTGTATTGTTCGCGTTTATATAGACGGAGTAAGGCAAAATGATACGGAAGATAACAATGCAATGGCGAACGGCGATAATCACAGAATATATTTTTGGAATTCTACGGGCGCAAACCTTACTTTCAAAAGCACTCTCGCTTTGCCCGAGTTCGAAGAAGAAAAGGTTGAGGACGTATCGTATTTTAACGGAAACGTTGCGCTTTCCACGCAGGACGGTTTGACCGTTCCGTATGTGCACGACGTTCCGAACGTAGCTTGCGTGGAATGGCTGTACGATTATCTCAAATATTCGAACGGCGTGGAATTTTCGTTTAAGAGCGACGCCGCGTGGACGCAAGCCGAAAACAGTCTTCGCGTTATGCTCGGAACTATGGACGTAAGGCTGAATTATAACGGAGGCAATCCCGTATTCTTTGTTTACAACCACGCTCCCGGCGAAGCGTTGGGAGGCTCTTTCCCCGTAGGTCATACGTTTGATTCCACGGCTAAACACACGCTTAAAGTAACGCGCGTAAAGGCAAAGAGCGGAAACGGAGTTCTTACGCGTATATATCTGGACGACGACGCGCCGATAGAAGTTTACGACGCATATCCGCTTGCGACGAGCAACGGCGGAGATTTGCAAGCCGTAAGAATTTACAATCAGACGGGCGTAGCTCTTACGGTATTCGGAAACAATGCGTTGCCCGAATTCGTAGCAGAAAAAAGCAGCGATATTCTCGACTTCGGCGGAGCTACCGCGCTTGCGAGCGAAAACGGAAAAGTTTACGGCAACGGCGATTGGGTAGTGGAAGCGCGCGGCGGTTGGATAGAATACGATGTAGTTGATTCTGTCTGCGGCGTTAACGGTATGGAGTTCGAGTTCAAAAGCTCAGAAAAGTGGGCTGTCGGCACGGACAGAATTCAAGCCGTACTCGGAGCTACCGACGTAAGGCTTAACAAGACCGCCGAGGGAAAATTCTCCGTTCATATTTATAACTGGCTTGTAACTTATTTGCCTTGGGGCGCGGCGTACGAATTAGACGGCACGTTCGACGAAACGCAATGGAACACGTTTAAGTTCACTCAGAGAAGTGCCGTTAACGGAAAGGGAATCAATGTCCGCGTGTATATCAACGACGAATTGAAATGCGACGTTTATTTTGCGGACGGTATGCTCTACGGCGAGCAGTTCCGCGAAAACGGCGTGGACAAAATCTACGTTCAGGATATTTGCCTGAAAAACTCGTCGTGCAAAAACGTAAGTTTCAGAAGCAAAAAG
>WSNJ01000051.1:0-11172 GCA_013316045.1 Clostridia bacterium | reverse complement strand
AAAAGAGCTTGGCGTTCGAAGACGAAATCGTTCAGGATTTGGCTTCGGTTAAGAACGTTTACGAACAGAATTACAACGAATCGGCATTCGACGGCGTAAACGTAGGCTTCGGCTCGCGCATTATAAACAACGTTTATTCGCAGGAGTTCGTGGCGCACACGAACGGTTTGGAATTCAACGTAGAGCCGTCGGTTGCGGGCGACAAGTGGATAACGGGCGGTAAAGAAATAATACTCGGCGATACCGAAACCACCGCTCCTTGGACGATTTCCTGGAACAGGAGCGGCGATATGTGGGGTAACGTGGATTATTGGAGATTCCCCGCATTCTTTATCAAGAACAACGACCGCACTAAGATTTATCACAAGGACAATCACGACAGACTTTTAAGCGAAGCCGAAATAAAAGCGGGCGCGGTTAAACTCACGTATCAGATGCACGTCGATTTCGGAACGACTACGATAGGCTTTAAGGAACTGCCCGACGGCAGACTCGTAGTTAACGTAAGAAATCGCTATACGGGAATAGTTGTTTTCGATAACGTAATAGCAACAGGTTTCGACTCGTCCGCTAAAAACTCGTTTAAGATTTCGCGCGTAAAAGCCGACAACAATTCCGAAAACGGTTTTTCGGTAAGAATAGCTCTTAACGGTCGGGAAGTTATCGACGCATACGACGCGGGTCCGTTGGCGAGAAGCGGCGAAGATTACAGCCATTTCCTTATCGACAACATTTCGGGAGTAAGCCTTAAAGTAAGCAACGTAAGAACTTTCGACGAAATCAAAACGGCCGAAAAGCAATCTTACGCAGGTTACAGCCAAAGCGATTATTCGCAGGCAAACTGGGCGATAATTCAGGACTACATTGCAAAAGCCGACGCGGATATAGACGCGCAGAATTCGTTGGAGCGCGTAAAGGATATTTCGGCTACGGCAAAGAAGAATATAGACGCAGTCTGGACTTTGGAAAAAGAAGCGGAGTTTGCGGCGGCTCAGAGCGACGTAAAGGCGGCTTTCGACGCGGTAGTTGCCGGCAAGGAATATTACGAAGCTCAGCAGAACGCGGTAAATAAGTTGCTTACGGACGGTAAAGCCGCGGTTGACGCGTGCGAAAGTTTCGAGCAACTCGAAGCCGTAAGGTCGGATTACGTAGAAAAGCTCGGGGCTGTTAAAACGAAAGAGCAGATGGCGGCGATAGTCGAAGCGCGCGAAACGGCGAAAGCGGCTCTCAACGCGTATGCCGCCGCATTTACGGAAAGCGATTACAGCGCCGAAAACTTTGCGGAAATAACGCGCATTAAGAACGCTTATCTCGCGGAAATCGAAGCGTCCGAGAACTTGGACGATATAGAAGCAATGCCCGTTATAGCAAAAACGCAGATGGAACGCGTAGAAACAATCGCGCAAGCCGCGCTTACCGCAAAGAAAACGGCGGCAAAGGAAGAACTCGACGGGTACGCAAAAGAAAGCGACTACACGGCGGAAAATTACGAAACGGTCAAGAAAGCGATAGAGAGCGGAAAAGCGGCTATCGACGCCGCCGCTACGGAAGAAGAAATAGCTTCGGCTCTTTATGCCGCCAAGTCCGAAATCGACGCCGTTGCAAAGATTGCGAAGAAAGGTTGCAACTGCGGTTCGGCGGCATTGGGCTTCGGGAGCGTAGCGTGCGCGGTTATTGCGCTTACAGTTGCCGCTTTATTGCTTACGGTAGGAAAACGCAAGAGAAATTCGGAGGATAAACGTTGAAAATAACCGCATTACAAAAGCGGAAAGCAAAACGCGCGTTTTTTATGGCGGTAATGATGCTGCCGGCTTTAATAGGCTTTTCGGTGTTTTACGTATACGTAAACTTCGACTCGCTGTTAATGGCTTTTCAGGTTCGCGGAAAAACGGACGTAAGCTGGGGAATGGGGAACTTTACGTACTTCTTTCATCAGCTTACCGTTCCCGATTCCGTGTTCACGCAAGCGATACGCAATACCGCCATATTCTTCGTGCTCGGTTACGTTCAGCTGCTTATGAGTATGCTCGTAGCGTACTTTCTGTTCAAGAAGATTTTCGGATACAAGTTTTTCAGGTTCGTGTTTTATATGCCGTGCATAATTATGGCAACGGCAACGGCGTCGCTGTTTCAGTACATAATAGCGCGTAGCGGACCTATCGGCGAGCTGTTGAAGGTTTTCGGCAAAACTATGCCGCCGCTGTTGTCGGACAGCGCATACGCCAACAAGACGCTGATGTTCTATTGCCTGTTTTACGGCGTGGGCGGAAATATGATACTTTTTCTCGGGTCTATGACGAACGTTTCGCCCGAAGTTTTCGAAGCGGCGCGTCTTGACGGCGTAAGCTGGTTTAGGGAAGTGTTTCAGATAATAGTTCCGCTTACCTGGCCTACGCTCTCGGTTATGATACTTCAATCGGTTGTGGGACTTACGCAGGCGAGCGGACCCGTATTCCTGTTTACGCAAGGCGCGTACAACACTTATACGGTAAATTATTGGCTTTACGAGCAGTTGCTCGGCGGAATAAATCTCGAAATCTCCGCGGCAATCGGTTGGTGCTGTACGCTCGTTACGTTCCCGATTGCGCTTATAGTAAAGCGCTGTCTTGACAGAATAGACGAAAGGATAGGTGTGTAGTATGGGCGGAAAATTGTTAAAACGGAAATCCGCTTCGGAAGTAATAGTGCGGGTTATAGCGTTCACGATTATGCTCGTGCATTGTTTGGGAATACTGTACGTGTTCCTTTACGGCTTCAATGCGTCGCTTAAAGCAAACGGCAGAGTGTTCGTAGCCGACCCCAACTCGTTTGCAAAGGAATTGAATTTTGCGAATTACGTTCGGGCTTTTAAGGAAATGCGCGTAAACGACAACAGCTATTTTCAGATGGTTTTCAACTCGGTATGGTATTCGGTCGGCGGAACGCTGTTTTCGCTTGCGGTAGCCGCTTGCTCGACTTACGTTGTAGCGCGGTTCAAAAACAAATTTACGCGGCTTATTTTCAATATCTGTATTTTCGTAATGATTTTTCCCGTAGTGGGTGCGGGACCCGCAACGTACAGACTTTACGTTAAACTCGGAATAACTCAGACGCCGTTCATACTTTTAAGCGGACTGAACAATCTTTGCCACCTTATGATGTACGCGTTTTTCTCGTCGCTGTCCTGGACTTACGCCGAAGCCGCCTATATCGACGGAGCAAACGACTTTCAGGTTTTCTTTAAGATAATGCTTCCGATGGCACTGCCGTCTATCTCGGTGCTTTTTGTTTCGGGCGTTATAGGAGCGTGGAACGACTACACGACGCCTATGCTGTATCTCAACAAGAGCTTTCCGACGCTTGCTTCGGGCATATACGTTTACGAGAGAAAAATTCAGTACATTGCGAATCAGCCCGTATATTTTGCGGGAGTGTGCCTTGCGATGGTGCCGCCGCTCGTGCTGTTCGCGTTTATGCAGAATACTATAATGACTAAGGTTTATTTCGGCGGACTGAAAGGCTGAAAAAACTTTATTTTGAAAATAAAAGGAGAAAAAATAATATGTTCGGAAAATCAAGGAAAATTTTGTCCGCGCTGCTTGCCGTCGTTATGGCGTTAGGCGTGGGGAGCGCGCTTGCGGGCTGTAATAACGATAAGATGCCCGAGGGCAAGACAGTAAAGCTCGAAATCAGTCCGTTTAACGGCGGTTATTCGCTCGAATGGCTCGAAGCGGTTATTGCGGCGTACGAAGAAGTGCGCCCCGAAGTTTACATAAAATTTTCGGAAGACATAGTAAGCCGCGACGACCAGGTTACCGAAATTATGTCGGGCGTTTCGGATTACGATATTTATATGACGGGGATGAATCTGCACGGCAAGTTATATGACGGTTTGCCGGTGGTCGATATTTCCGACGTTTACGAAGCGATAGGCGATAAAATCAACCCTGCCGTCGTTAATTGGTACAATCACGACGGAAAGCAGTATGCGTTGCCCTGGTCCACTTCCGTTCTCGGCATTCTGTATCATAAGGATATGTTTGCGAAAAACGGAATCACCGTTCCGCGTACTACTGAAGAGCTTATCGCGGCGGCTGACAAAATAAACGAAGTCCGCGGAAACGGCGACGGTCCGTACGCGTTCTCGTACTGCTCGCGCGACAATTATTGGAGCTATCTTTTCAACCCGTGGTTCGCGCAGTACGAAGGCATAAAGCGGTATGAAGATTATTGGAACTGCATAGGCATAAACGGCAGACAGTACGATAAGTCGGTAGTCGGCTACGACGGAATTCTGCGCACGCTCGAAGTATACGAAACGTTGCTTAAACCCAGCAACAATTACAATCACCCTTCGTCGAAAGATTCGAGATTTACGGATATGCAGATTCACTTTCTCGACGGCGACACCGCTATGATGGTAAACGGCGATTGGGTCGTTTCGGAAACTATGAAGAGCGGAAACTACGAAATCGAAGAATCCGCCGACGTTGCGTTTATGCGCACGCCCGTAATAAGCTCGATAGTCGAAACTATGGAGCTCTGGACGGAAAACGGCAGGGAATACAATAAATTAAGCAGCAGCGAAAGAGCCGCTTACGACGCGAAACTCGTTGCGATAATAGACGCCGTCGATTCGGGCGCAACTTCGCTTGCGGGCGTAAGCGACAACGATTTCAAGCGCGTAGCCGAAGCCCGCTGGATAACTCCTACTATGGCGGACGGCGCGCTCACAATGATACCGTCGGCTTCGAAAAACATAGACGAAGCGAAAGAATTCTTGAAGTTTATGTATTCCGACGCGGGTATAAAGGCTTACAACTCGAATATTTACGGCACGGGTCTGCCCGTTGATTATACGCAGAGCGAAATAGACGGATTAACGGGCGATTCGGCGCTTTTGAAGTCGGCTTACGAAATGCTGTCCGGCGCGTATCTTACGTTCTTCTGGGGCGGAAGCGACAGAGTGTTCTCTCAGAACGGGCTTACGCCGACCTGGCATCAGAGCAAAATATATCTCGACTGCTTTGCGGCTACGAATCCGAGCGATTACCGCAGTGCGCAGGATTATTATAACGAAAGCTGTACGCACATAGCCGCTTCGTGGGATTCGGTATTTATGAGAAACGTATAACAATAAGGAGAGAGAGTTTATGAGAAAAAGGAGCAAATTTATTATGACGGCTTTATCGGTTCTGCTTGCTGTGCAAACCGCGGCTTGCGGGAACAAGAATCCGCAGAAGCCGCCCGCAACCGAAAATGAACTCGGCGTGTGGGGGACTTATTCCACGGCAAAAGTGCTGAAAGACCCCGCGTATAACGTGAACAACGCGCGCCTGGAAGCGAAACTCGACGTATCGGCGGCGAAAGGCGAGTCCGAAAGTGCGCAGATTATCGTAACTACGGGCGACAAGCCGGTCGGCGAATACACGGTAGAAACGGCGGAGCTGAAAAACAAGGACGGCGTAGCGTTTTCGGCGGACAACGTAGAAGTTTTCTTTCAGCATTACGTGTACATTCAACGCAAATCGTCTAACGGGCAGGGTAACGCGGATTATTTCCCGACGACCTACACGCCCGACGCGCTTATTCCGCAGGAATATTCGGTTAAGTATAAAGAAAACAGCATAGAAGCCAACGTAAATCAGGGCATAACGTTCGATTTCCACGTTCCCGCGGATACCGCGCCCGGAACGTATACGGGCGAGTTTACGTTAAAGCTCGACGGCGCGTCGCACTCTGTTCCCGTAACGCTTAACGTATGGGACTTCGACGTTTCCAAAACGAACGGAATAAATCTTTGGGATATAGTGGACGGCTATATGTCGAACGGCGAGCTTAACAGCACGAGCGACGAACTGTATTATTCGTATTACGACGCTCTGCTAAAATACAAGCTGAACGCTTACCATTTCTATGACGTCGACGGCACGCGTATGAATACGACGATTGCGAATACGTGGGCGGAAACGCTGAGAAAGTATTGGCAGAACCCCGCGTTCAACGGAGTGTTCCTGCCCGATATAGGCGGCGAATCGGATAAGATTTTTATGCTGTTCGAAAGCGTGGGCAAGGCGTGCATAGAAGACGGAATCAACTACTTTGAAAAAATCCGTTTTTATCATCAGTCTGTCGACGAGCCGCAATATCACACCGAGCAGAACGCTCTCGGCAAATGCGTGGAGATAGTCAACGCTACTAATAGTATTCTCAAACGTTTTGCAAACACGATAATCGCATACGACGGTTTTTCGGATTTGAACGCCGATTTACAAACGGCAATAAACGATTCGATTGTGAATATGCCGCAAGTCGTTACGACCTTTTACGAAGCGGCGGAAGAACTTAAAGGGCTTGTTAACGCGTACTGTCCGAAGATTTACGAATACGAATCTACGCTTAACCGCAGAATGTACGCGCATAACAAAGAAGTAACGAACGGCGAAACCTGGGTATATACCTGCGTGGACCCTATCTATCCGTACCCGTCCTACCATATCGACGATTTCCTGCTCGGCGGGCGCGTCTTGAAGTGGATGCAAAAGGATTACGGAATCGATTCGTATCTTATGTGGGCGGTCAACGCGTACTCCAAAAACCTCGATACCGACATAACGGGGCTTGTTCCCGTTAACCCTTACGACGACCCGCGCCGCGTTATTATCGGAGTTAACGGCGCGAACGGCGACGGCTTTATGTTCTATCCGATGGCAAAATACGAAGCTGACGAACCGTTGCCGTCTATAAGACTTTTGGGCGCGCGCGACGGACAGGAAGACTACGACACTCTCTGCACGCTCGAAAACGCGTATGCCGAAAACGGCGAAAAGTACGGCTTCGGCGGTGCGACGGAAAATCTTAGGACCACTCTTTCCGCATATTACGACAAACTCTATACGCAGGTTAAAGCCGAAAACGACGACGCAACGTTCGAGCGCGTAAGGCTTGCTTTGGGCAATCTTACGGAAGCGGCTTGCGGCGGAACGAAAACCACCGTTATTCAACAGCGTTCCGCTAACGGTTCGGACGTGTCGTTGCGGATTTATTCCGAAGCCGACGAAGTGCTTGTAAACGGCGGTAAGCTTACAAAAATCGGCGGATATTTCCTATACGGCGCACCGTTGAAAGACGGCTCGAACAGCGTGGAAATAACTTACGTAAAAGGCGGCGAGTCAAAGACTTTCGAGTTTTTCCTGCTCGGCAAAGTCAACACGATAAAACTCTCCGAGCTCGACGCTTCGAAGCTGTGGGCTAACACGGGAAGCTCCGTTTCGGTGAACGACGAAGTTCTTTCGGTAAAAGCCGTTTCGCAAGGCGATAAACTTTCGGAAATCGTGTCGTTCGAGCTTGACGTAGACGTGCCTGTCGATATAGACTACGAAAAAGTTGACGGGTTCTCGTTTACGGTGAAAAACACGTGCGCAAACGACGCCAAGTTCTCGCTGTACCTGAATGCGGGAACGAGAAAACAGCTTGTGGATACTATGATTGTTTACGCATACGAAACTTACGATTACTCGCTGAGCCGTTTGTACGAATGGGTAAATAAACTCGGTATGGATATAAAGGGGTTGACGCTGCGCTTCGATAACGCCGATTCGGACCTTAAACTTCTGCCCGACAGAACGCTCGAATTTTACGACTTCAAGTATACGCTGTCGGACGGCGTAGTGAAAGAGAACGGCGGAAAAGAGCCTGTCGAGCCTACGCTCAGAGCCGCGGAAAAAGAAGAATTCAACGGCAAAGAAAAATATATCTCGCACTTCGATTGCTACGAAGATATGGTTATCTGCTCCTTGGCTTATGCGGGACCCAACGACCAACCTTATAACACAACGCTCGGCGCGGCTAAACTCAGGCTCAACACGGATAAGAATTTCGTGTCGGAAGGCGACGCGAGTATGCTCGTTCAAGTTCAGCTTCTGAATCATTTCAAGACTATGATTTACGCCGACAACTACGTAAGCAAAACGACGGACGCGAGCGGAGCCGAGAGCATTTGTCTCGACGTGTTCAATCCGGGCGACAAGACAATCGAATTTACGCTCGAAGTCATAGGCGTAAAAAGCGGGTGCGTTCTTTCGGTAACGGTCGAGTGCGAACCGCATAAGACGACGACCGTGAAAGGCGTTCTCGAAAGCGAATTGTCCGAATCCGTGCTTATGTATACTTTGGAAATGAAAAACTTAACCGACAACGAAACGTTTGAATTATATCTCGACAACTTTTATTGGAATTACGAAAATGAATAAACAAAAAAACGAAAGAATATTGCCTGCATATCCGCTGTTCGTGAAAGACCCGAATTTCTCTCTTTGGACGGGAGCGGACTTATTGAACGAAAAGAACGCCGAAACCTGGTTCGGCGAGCAAAAGAAGATTTACGGATTTTTGCGGAGCGGCGGCAAAGCGTATTGCTTTTTGGGCGACGCCGCCGAGTTTGCGCCGTTCGGAGTGAAGAAAGCCGAGCAGCAGTCTTTGAGCGTTACGCCTTTTTCGACGGACTACTCGTTCAAGTGCGGAAAAACCGAACTTAAAATCAGTTTTGTTTCTCCGTTGCCGCCCGACGACGCGGAGCTTGTTTCTTTGCCCGTATGCTATATGGAGTACGAAATAAGCGGCGGCGAAAATGCGGAAATATCGCTGTTCGTAAATAAGAACGTGTCCTATAACGACCTGCCCGAAACGCTCGATAAGCGCGTGCGCGGCGGAGTTGCGGCGCTTGACGGCTTCGAGAGCGCGTATTTCGGACTTGTGCGTCAGTTGCCGCTTTCCAACACGGGCGACCTTATAGGCGCCGATTGGGGATATTGGTACGTTGCGGGCGACAAGGCGTATCTTACCGACGAAAAAGAGCTTTACTCGTACTTGTCGGGCGGGTATACCGATTTCCGCGCGGTAGGCGAAAACCGCTATATCGCGGCTGTGGAAAACAAGCCGAGCGGCGCGATACTCTTGGCTTACGACGACTGTGTTTCGATAGACTATTTCGGAAGCCTGAAAAGGGGATTGTATCTCGAAAAGCATACGATATTCGACGCGCTCGACTACGTGAGAAACAACCGCGCCGATATAAACGCCAAGCTCGGTAAATTCGGCAAGGATATGCTTATGCGCGCGGGAAGATACGGCGAAAATTACGAGCGCATTTTAACGGCGTCGCTTCGGCAGGTAATGGCGGCTCATAAGGTTATATGCGACGACGACGGCAAATTGATTTGGCTTTCCAAAGAATGCGGCTCCTGCGGCTGTACGGGTACGGTCGACGTTTCGTATCCGTCTATGCCGCTGTTCGCCGTCTATAACGTCGAGTTGCTGAAAGGACTTATGCGCCCCGTGTTTAAGTTTGCGAGAATGCCCGTTTGGCAGTACGATTTCGCGCCGCACGACGTGGGAGTTTATCCCGTTTGTTGCGGTCAGACTTACGGCGTGCAGGACGGCAAGGGCAAGTTTCATTCAAGACTCGGCGAAGGCGGATTCTGGGATAAGGTAAAAACCTATTATCCGCTGTATATGTTGCCGCCGAATTCGGATATTTACGACTTCGACAGACAGATGCCCGTAGAAGAAAGCGCGGATATGCTTATTATGTTGTACGCCGCATACAGAGCCGATAAGGACTTGTCTATGTTCTCGGAGAACGCCGACCTTTGCGCCAAATGGGTAAAGTATCTCGTCGATTACGGCTTAAAGCCCGAAAATCAGCTCTGCACCGACGACTTTGCGGGGCATCTGAAAAACAATCTGAATCTTGCGATAAAAGCGACCGTTGCGATAGGCGCGTATTCCGAGCTTCTTGCGGCGGCGGGCGAACGCGAAAGCGCGGCTCGGTACCGCAAAGTAGCCGAGAATTTCGCCGCGGAGATAACCGATTTCGGAAAGGGTAAAAAACATCTGCCGCTAACCTGGGATACGGGAGACGAAACTTTCGGACTGAAATACAATCTTGCGTTCGATAAGATTTTCGGACTTGCGCTGTTCGATTCGGCTCTTATGGAACGCGAAGCCGATTGCTATATCGAAAAACTCGAAAAGTTCGGGACTCCGCTCGACAACCGCAAAATGTACACCAAAAGCGATTGGATACTTTGGGCGGCGCGCATTACTTCCGACAATAAAAAGCGCGAAAAGATTATAGCCCCCGTAGCCGAGTTTCTTTTGAGTTCTCCGGACAGAGTCCCGTTCTCGGATTGGTACGAAACGCAGGACGGAAAATTCAATCAGTTCCGCGCAAGGTCGGTTCAGGGCGGTTGTTTTATACTTTTGTTGTAATATAACCTTAAAAAGGTTGACTTTTGCCTGTAAGATTTGATATAATAATACCCGAGTCGTCAAAAGAAGGTTCGGGAAATATCCGTGTGCGACGGATTGCCTTGCTTTTACGGAGACATCATTGAGGAGGTGCTTAAAAATGTACGCAGTAGTAGTTTCGGGCGGCAAGCAGTTCAAGGTCAGCGAAGGCGACGTTATCGAGGTTGAAAAACTCGACGGCGCAGTCGGCGACAAAGTGGAATTGCAGGTGCTTATGACGGTTGACGGAGATACCGTTGTCGCAGGCGGCGACGTAAAGGCAACCGTAAGCGGAGAGATTTTGAGCCATAACAAGGCGAAAAAAATCGTCGTATTCAAGTACAAAGCCAAGAAGAACGAGCGTAAAAAGCAGGGACACAGACAGCCCTTTACGCGCGTAAAGATTGCTAAAATAGGCTAATGACCACGGTTAAAATCAAGCGTAGCGGCGGTCGCATTGTCGAAGTTTCGGCAGACGGTCATACCGATTACGGCGAAGAAGGCGAAGATATAGTTTGCGCGGCGCTTTCGAGCGTTATACAGACGGCTATACTCGGACTTATGAAAGTCGCGTCAATTCCGATAGAATACAAGATTCTGGACAACAGCGGTTCGCTCGAATTCCGCTTGCCGAAAGACTTGTCGGAAAAAGACCGTTTCGCCGCGGATATGATTCTGGAAACTATGCTTTGCGGAATAGCCGACTTAAACGAAGGTTTTTCACGATTTATCAAATTGGAGGCTTAGAAAAATGTTTATAAATATTCAGCTTTTTGCGCATAAAAAAGGAATGGGCAGCTCGAAGAACGGTCGCGACTCCGCGGCTCAAAGGCTCGGCGTTAAGCGTTCGGACGGGCAGTTCGTGCTTGCGGGCAATATTCTCGTCCGTCAGAGAGGAACGGC
>WSNJ01000050.1:7770-12920 GCA_013316045.1 Clostridia bacterium | reverse complement strand
CGGCTCGCCCCGCGACGACTCCACCGTAATCGCCGCGAAAATTATAAGCGTATGACGCGCTGATATTTAATAATTTTCCCGACCGACTATAAAGTCAATATCGGTCTGAAAGTAATCTGCAAGAACCCAAAGGCTTGCGATTGACGGCTCTTTTTTGCCGAGTACCCACGAACTGACTGTGTTTTGTTTTACGCCGATTTTCTTGGCAAGTGCTGTTTGATTTAAGTTTTCTGTGCGCATTAACTCTTTAATGCGTTCTGCAACCAAAATTTTCATAATAATATTATTCCCCGTGAGTTTGTTTATAATTGACATTTTAGCAGTAAGGTGCTATAATTTGGAAAAACAGCACCTTGGTGATAAAAAGGGGGTATATTATGGAAAAACCGTTTGGTAGTTTAGTTTATGATAATTTTGATATTGATTATTTTGAAGAACTTTATAATGATGCGGAATATGTTGAATTAATCAATAAGCAAGAAGAAATAAAACTTAAATTAGATAAAAAAACCTTAGAACTATTTTTGCAAAATGATGAATTAGAAGGCGATATCGAAGGGATAATCGGGAGAATATATTTTACACAAGGTTTCAACTTGGGTGTAAATGCGGGAATAGAGTTTGCTAACCAAAAATTTCCGAAAAAAAAGTAAAAAATCAATAATTCTTCCGACCGACTATAAAGTCAATATCAGTCTGAAAGTAATCTGCAAGCGCCCAAAGGCTTGCGATGGACGGTTCGTTTTTGCCGAGCACCCACGCGCTGACTGTATTTTGTTTTACGCCGATTTTCTCCGCGAGAGCAGTTTGCGTTAAGTTTTCTGTGCGCATTAACTTTTTAATGCGTTCTACTACTAAGATTTTCATAATATTCGATATTCCGTAAATGCGTTGATATTTTACATTTTAGCAGTAAGATGATACGTTTTGAAAAATCAGCACCTTGGTGATAAAAAGCGGAATATTATGAAAGTATAACGGGCTTGGCGAGCTCCGCCGAGTGAACGCAATGCTTTTTTGCACTTGACATAAAAAGTTATAGTGTGTATAATAATACTATATATGAAAGAGCTGTTCAACGCACTAAAAACCGACATTCCCGCGCTTTCTTTCTTCTGCGTAGGGGCGGTTTTCGCGTTGTTTTTTTTGGTTCTTTCGTTTTTCTATATAGCGAAAGAAAAGAAGCGGCGCAACGCGTTCGATATAACTATAACGGTAATTAACGCAATCGCGCTTTGTTTGGGCGTGATTTTGGGGCTTTGCGCCGTATTTTACGCATACCCGATACGGCAGGTAAACGTTTCGGGCGAGTATACGGCGGCGTTTGACTTGTTCGGCTTTAAGTTCGGCGTTCCGGGCTTGGGCGCGGTAATTAAGTTTATAACCACGGCTTACGGAATTTCGCTTTATGCGGTCGTTATGTTCGCGCTGCTGCTGTTTATAATCGTTCATCCGCTCAGGATATTGCGCAAGGGCGCGCAAGACGCTTTTGCGGGCGCGGAAACGTTTTCGGAACTCGACGGCGGAGAAATTACGGACAGAGAAGTTTCGGACGAAGAACCCGTAACCGACGAAGCGGCGGACGGGCGGGACGATACGCTTTTAGACGAGCTGTCGGAAGAAAATCTTTCGGTCAAAATCGACGAGATAGTAACGCGCGCAAAAATCGACGTTTCGTCGAGCGACGACGTTTCGCCGTATATGATTGACGAAAACGACGTTTCGGACGTTCTCGATTTGCTTTCCGACGAAGCCACGAGCGGCGACGTCGCGAGCGACAATAGTATTACCGAGAGCAATGACGATGTTGCGGAGAGCGACAATAGTATTTCCGAAAGCGACGAAAGCGTTGCGGAAAGCAACGAACATACTGTGCGCGAAGAAAAAGCGCATCACGTTTCGGACTACGTTATACCCGTTACGGTGCGCACGATAACGCGCCCGAAACAGGCGACCGAACCCCCTAAGCAGGAACCGAAATCTTCGGCTGAAAAGCAAACGGAAACAACGACCCGCAAAACCCAGCCTGAGCCTACAAAAGGTTTAACGACCCCTACAAAAGGGTCAACTACCCACAAAACCCAGCCCGAGCTTACGAAAGAGTCCGCGACCCCTACAAAAGGGTCAACTACCCACAAAACTCAGCCCGAGCCTGCAAAGGAGTCAACGACCCGCAAAGCACAGTCCAAGCCTACAAAGGGGTCCGCGACCCCGCCGAGAGAAGTCGAAGCTAAGCACGTGCCTGCGTTGCCCGTGGGCAGGCGGTACGTCGTGCAAAACAGGCGCAACGTAGTGAATATGTTCAACGACTATCTGAACACGAAAGACAAAGAAGAAAAAGAAAGGCTCGAAAATTCACTGAACACAATCATACTTAAATAAAAAAAATCACAACGGCAGGAGCTAAGGCACAAAAATGAATTATATAGGCATAGACATCGGCGGAACGTTCATTAAAGCGGGGCTTGTGGACGAAAACGGCAAAATAATCAAGCATTCGAGCATCGAAACGAAAGCCACGCGCAAAGCCGAGCGCGTTATCGAAGATATGATAAAGCAGATACGCGACTTGACGGACGGAGCAGAATACAAATCCGTCGGCATAGGTTGCCCCGGGAGCATTTACAGCGATACGGGAACGGTCGAGTACAGCAACAATCTTTATTGGCGCAAAGTTCCGCTCGGTCAGATGCTCAAAGACGAGCTTAAAAAACCCGTATTCGTAAGCAACGACGCTAACGTTGCGGCATTGGGCGAAGCCAAATTCGGCGCGGGCAAAGGCTACACCGACGTAGTAATGGTAACGCTCGGCACGGGCGTGGGTATGGGCATAGTCGTGGACGGCAAAATGTTCGAGGGCTACCGCTCTATGGGCGGCGAAGGCGGACATATGGTAATCCGCGAGAACGGCGCGCGCTGTACGTGCGGCAGACGCGGATGCCTTGAAGCCTATGCGTCGGCTACCGCGCTTATACGCGAAACGCTCAACGCTATGATGATTGACAAGAACAGCCTTATGTGGGAATTTTGCGGCAACGACCTTAACAAAGTAGACGGCAGAACGAGCTTCGAGTGCGCCAAACGCGGCGACGCAACGGCTCAGAAAGTCGTTGACGAGTATATCAAGGCGTTGTCCGACGGCGTTATAAACATAATAAATATTTTCCGCTCGCAGGCGATAATAATCGGCGGCGGAGTCAGCGCGCAGGGCGCGTATCTTACTCATCCCATTCAGCAGTACGTGGATAAATACCGCTACGGCGGACGAGAGAGTCTGCCCGTAAAGATTTTAACGGCGGAACTCGGAAACGACGCGGGCATTCTCGGCGCGGCGTCGCTCGGTTTCGGAGCATAATTCGGCCGCTTAAAGCATAAGCTATTCAAAGTAGAATTTTGTAAAGGAGTACGCACAATGAAACTTACAAAACCGCTGAAAGGCACGTTGACCGAAAAGAATCTTATGGAAGCGTTCGCGGGCGAAAGTATGGCGCGCAACAAGTACGACTACTACGCAAGCAAGGCTAAAAAAGACGGCTACGAGCAAATCGGCGCGCTGTTTGCCGAAACAGCGGGCAACGAGCGCGAACACGCCAAAATTTGGTTCAAATTACTGCACGACGGCGTTGCCGACACGGTTGAAAACCTGAAAGACGCGGCTAACGGCGAAAATTTCGAGTGGACGGATATGTACGCTCGGTTCGCGACCGACGCGCGCGACGAAGGTTTTGACGAAATAGCAACGCTTTTCGAAGAAGTCGGCAAGGTCGAAAAATCTCACGAAGAAAGATTCCTTAAACTGCTCGAAAACGTAAACTCGAATAACGTGTTCAGAAAGGGCGAAGAAGTTGTTTGGTACTGTCGGAATTGCGGTCATCTGCACTATGGCAAGGAAGCCCCGACCGTTTGCCCCGTTTGCGAACACCCGAGAAGTTTCTTTGAAATCAAAGCCAAGAATTATTGATATTACGTTTCCGAAAACAAAAAGACTGCCTTTTTTATGAATCGGCAGTCTTTTTTTATTTACTTCAAATCGTAAAAACCGTGTTGGCGCAACGCTTCGTATAAAACTATCGCAACGCTGTTGCTCAGATTCAGCGAGCGCAGATTTTCTCCCATAGGAATACGCAACGCGCGCTCGGAATTTTGTTTTATAAGGCTCTCGGGCAAGCCCTTTGTTTCCTTGCCGAACACGAGAAACGCCCCGTCGGGAAACTCCGTATCCGAGTACGAATTTTTCGCTTTCGTCGAAAGAAAAAACATTTCCGCGCCCTTGTTTTTCTCCAAAAACTCCGACAGAGAATCGTAATAAAAAATCTCGACTTTATCCCAATAGTCGAGCCCGGCGCGCTTAACCGTCGCGTCGGAAATTTCAAAGCCGAACGGGCGCACAAGGTGGAGCCGCGTTCCCGTGCAGGCGCACGTCCGCGAAATATTGCCCGTGTTCTGCGGAATTTCGGGTTCGATAAGAGCTACGTTTAACATAAAACGATTATACCAAACGTGGCGCAAAAAGTCAATTCATAGCCATATCGCCACAAGGAAAAATCCCGCGAGCGCGCCGCACAGCATAAAAAAGTAGAACGTTCCGCCCGCGAAAAACAGCGATATAAGAAAAAATCCGCCCGCCGCCAACGCACACCATAAAAAATCGAGTATTACCGTTACGGCTTTCAGGTTGGTTTTTTTTGCGAGCAGAGTTTGCAGAAAATAGGTAACGCGCAAAACGCCGCCGTATAAAAACGATATGGCGAATAAAATAAGCTGCGTCATTTGAAAATGCGCTTTATAAACTTTTCTTTCGCCGCGGAGTATTGCATTTTGTTTACGGTGCCTTCAAACGTGAGCTGACCCGTTTCCGCGTCGAATTTGTTGATTTTAAGACCTGTCCCCGCAACGGTCAAGCCGCCTTCGCTCGTTTCGAGAAGTATAGCCGTTTCGTTTGACGAAATAACTTTTTCAACGCCCGTCATAAGCGCGCGCTTGCGGTTTTCAAGCGTAATCGAGTGCGGCTTTTTTACCGCGATTTTATTTTCCATAATAAAAATACCTCTTGAATAAATGTATTCGCGAGGTATGTCATTTTATTACTCTGTTTCCGAATTCGTCAACAAAACCGACAAGATAATGCCGTCATCTGTCATTTCGACCGA
>WSNJ01000050.1:3942-7672 GCA_013316045.1 Clostridia bacterium | reverse complement strand
GAAGTGAGCGTTGGCACACTGTCCATCTGTCATTTCGACCGAAGTGAGCGATAGCACACTGTCCATCTGTCATTTCGACCGAAGTGAGCGTTGGCACACTGTCCATCTGTCATTTCGACCGAAGTGAGCGATAGCGAACGAAGCGGAGAAATCTATTATAAAAAGATTTCTCGACTACGTGCCTACGGCACTCCGCTCGAAATGACAAGCAGGGGGTTTATTTGTCTGATTTATTACCGAATTCGTCGACAAAACCGACAAGATAATCTATCGTAACATCAAAATATGTAGCAAGTTTCATTAGCATATTTATATCGGGAAACGCTCTGCCCATTTCCCAATTAGTTATACTGTGTCGGGAAATATTCAAATCTTGCGCTAACTTTGTTTGTGTTAATTCCCGCTCAATTCGTAATTCCTTTAATCTCAGCATACATATATTATGCGTAAAATTTACACATTTTGCTTGACTTGCGTAAAATCTACGCATATAATATATTAAGAATATTTAATTTTATTACCGAATTCGTCAACAAAACCGACAAGATAATGCCGTCATCTGTCATTTCGACCGAAGTGAGCGTTGGCACACTGTCCATCTGTCATTTCGACCGAAGTGAGCGATAGCGAACGAAGCGGAGAAATCTATTATAAAAAGATTTCTCGACTACGTGCCTGCGGCACTCCGCTCGAAATGACAAGCAGGGGTTTATTTGTCTGATTTATTACCGAATTCGTCGACAAAACCGACAAGATAATCTATCGTAACGTCAAAATATGTAGCAAGTAACATTAAATCGTTTATATCGGGCAAAGACCGAGAACATTCCCAATTAGAAATGCAATCTCTTGAAATATGCAAAGCGTCGGCTAACTCTGATTGAGTTAATTCACGGGCTAATCTTAATTCTTTTAATCTTAACATAAAAACATTATAAGTAAAATCTACGCGTTTGACTTTGCGCGCGTAGAATTTACGCAAAGGAGTATAAAACAACTATGCAAAGAACATTTCTTACAACTCTCTATCTGAGTATGGACCTTGACGACGATTCCGACTTGTTAAACAGAAAGAACTATCGGCGTCTTAGGGAACAAATGCGAAACAGCGATTTTATAAAAAGCCTTACGGACGAGCAAGAGAAATTATTTGAAGAATATTGCGAGTTGGAAACGCAAATCGAATGTATAAACCAAGAGATTTATTATTCGCGCGGGTTTAAGGTGGGGCTTCACGCGGGGTTGGAGTGCGCCACGCCGAAAGAATTCGTACAGAATTGCGGAATGTGCCCCGCAGTCGACCAAAGCGACGACGACTGAGAACGGCTTTTAAGTCGTTCTTTTTTTGTTTCAAACGATTGCTTTTTTTCGCCTATTAGGCTACAATATTACAAGGCACAAAAAGTATTACGTTTATGGAGTTATTATGGATATAAAGAAAAAGCTGTCGGAAGAATTCAACTTAAAACCCGAATATGCGTCCAATATCGTGGACCTTATCAACGACGGTAACACGATACCGTTTATCGCGCGCTACCGCAAGGAAATGCACGGCGCGTGCGACGACCAGGTATTGCGCGAGTTTGCCGACAGGCTCAACTACCTTAACAACCTTATCGCGCGCAAAGAAGAAGTGAAGAACTCTATCGAAGCGCAGGAAAAGTGGACGGACGAAATTGCCGCGGCTCTCGAAAAAGCTCAGACGCTTACCGAAGTCGAAGACATTTACCGCCCGTACAAGCAGAAGAAAAAGACTCGCGCGTCGGTCGCAATCGAAAAGGGCTTGGAGCCGTTGGCGGACGTTATTTTCGCGCAGGAACTTAAAGAGTGCGATTTTGCGGAGCTGTGCGCGCCGTACCTTATAGATAACGGGGACGAAAAAAAGAGCGTAAAAACGGTAAAAGACGCAATCGACGGCGCAAAGGATATAATCGCCGAACGCATATCCGACGACGCGGAAAACCGCAAGACGCTGAGAAAACTTATATACGATATAGGTTTGTTGGAGTGCAAGCTCGACCCGAAAGACGAGAAGAACGAGAAGATTTCCGTTTACGAAATGTACAAGGAGTATTCGGAAAAAGTTTCGTCCGTTCCGCCGCACAGAATTTTGGCGATTAACCGCGGCGAGAAAGACGAATGCCTTAAAGCCGGCATAAATCTCGACGAAGAAGCCGCGCTTAACAAGATAAAAGCCGCGTTCAAAAAGGACAGCGCGTTTAACGGCATTATGGACGAAACTATTGCCGACAGTTACAGCCGACTTATTTTTCCGTCTATCGAGCGCGAAGTAAGAAGCGAGCTTTTCGACGTTGCGTCGGAACAGGCGATAAAAATGTTCGAAGTCAACTTAAAGCCGCTCCTGTTGCAGCCGCCGCTTAAAGGCAAAGTTATTTTGGGGCTTGACCCCGCGTACAGAACGGGTTGCAAAATAGCCGTTATCGACGCGAACGGCAACGTGCTCGATAATACGGTAGTTTATCCCACGCCGCCGCAAAGCAAGACGGAAGAAGCGAAAAAAATTCTCAAAAACCTTATTTCCAAGCACAATGTCGACGTTATTTCGATAGGAAACGGCACGGCAAGCAAGGAATCGGAAATATTCGTTGCCGAGCTGATTAAGGAATGCGACCGCCCCGTAAATTATATCGTAGTGAACGAAGCGGGCGCGTCGGTGTACAGCGCGTCCAAACTCGGCGCGGAAGAATTCCCCGACCTTGACCTTACGGCAAGGAGCGCGATTTCGATTGCGCGCAGACTGCAAGACCCGCTCGCCGAGCTTATAAAGATAGACGTAAAATCAATAGGAGTAGGGCAGTATCAGCACGATATGCCGCAGAAAAGACTTTCCGAAGTGCTTACGGGCGTTGTCGAAGACTGCGTTAACAGCGTGGGCGTTGATTTGAACACCGCGTCGTACAGCCTTTTGTCTTACGTATCGGGACTTAACAGCTCGATTGCGAAAAACATTGTCGAGTACCGCAAGAAAACTCCGTTCCGCCGCCGCAGTCAGCTTATGGAAGTAAACAAACTCGGCGCTAAGGCGTTCGAACAGTGCGCGGGTTTTTTACGTATCCCCGACGGCGACGACGTTCTCGACAATACGTCGGTTCACCCCGAAGCATACGAAGCCGCCGAAAAGTTGCTCGGTAAGTTCGGCTACACGGACGAAGATGTAAGAAAAGGCAAAATCACGGATATCCGCGCGAAAGTAAAGGAAGCCGGCGCGGGCAGCGTTGCGCAGGAGCTCGGAATAGGCGAACCTACGCTCGCGGATATGGTGGAAGAAATCATACGCCCCGGGCGCGATATACGCGACAGCTTGCCGCCGCCCGTACTAAGAGCCGACCTTATGGACATAAAAGACCTTAAAGAAGGTATGGAGCTTACGGGGACCGTGCGCAACGTTATCGACTTCGGCGCGTTCGTGGATATAGGAGTTCATCACGACGGACTCGTTCATATTTCCGAAATTTCGGATAATTATATAAAGCACCCGTCCGAAGCTCTTACCGTGGGCGAAGTCGTTCGCGTGCGCGTTATCGGCGTTGACGCTCAGAAACAGAGAATAAATCTCTCTATGCGTTCGCCCGACGCGAAAAAGCCCGAAAAACGCGAGAATAAAGACGCAAACGCGCAGAACCGCGACCGCCGCAATGACAACCGTCAAGGCGGCAGGGGCAAGGAATTTAACCGCGACCGTCATAACGGCGAGCGCAGAAACGATAAC
>WSNJ01000050.1:0-3845 GCA_013316045.1 Clostridia bacterium | reverse complement strand
CAGCAGGGGCAAGGAATTTAACCGCGACCGTCATAACGGCGAGCGCAGAAACGATAACCGCCAAGGCGGAGAACGCCGCGAGCTTTCGTTGGAAGATAAGTTAAAGGCTTTGCAGAACAAGTTCAATAAAAGATAGAATCAGCTAAACTATGACCGACGCCGAAATAAAATATATAAATAATCTTATTACAGGCGTTGCAAACGGCGACGAAAAGTCCCTGTGCGAGCTTTACAAGCTCTGCTTTAAGGGGCTTTTTTCGGTTGCGAAAAACATTACGCGCGACCGCGCCGCGGCGGAAGACGTAATACAGGACGTGTTCGTCAAAGTCGTGCGCTCGGCTAAGTCGTTTAAGAAAAAAGACAACGGTTACGGTTGGCTGTGCGTTATCACGCGCAACACGGCTTTGAGCTATATAAAGAAAAACGGGCGGAACACGGAAAATATAGACGAGTGCTTTGCGCTGTTCGACCCCGAAACTCACCCCGACCGCGCCGACGAACGGCTCGAAATACGTTCCGCGCTCGAAAATCTTTCGCCGCCCGAAAGGAAACTTCTGTATTTGAAGTATTATTGCGACCTTACCGTGCGCGAGATTGCCGACGCGACGGGAATGAAAAAGTCTACGGCGGCTTACGGAATTTTGCGCGCCGAAGAAAAACTCAAAGAATTTTTGAAATAATCGGGACAAAACGCATAGAAAAAGAGTTATTGAATCAGAGAAATGAAAAAAGACGCGAACATAGAAAAAATATTCTCGGTAACGGATACGGACGGGCAACCCCCGAAAGAGTTGCTTATGCCCGCTTTGAACGAGCTGAGAGCGCAAAACGCGCGTAAAAAAGCACGCAAACAACTTTTTATGAAGTTCGGCGTTGGCTTTTCCGCCGCCGCGGTCGTACTTATTGTATCGCTGTCGGTAATTTTGCCGCACCTTTTTTCGCCCGCAAATAAAGATTCCAATGCACCCGCCGCACCCGCGCCGAGCTACTACACCGCCGCCGAAATCACTCAAAGCGTCGGGGCAAGCGCGAACACGCTGAAAATTCCGCAAATCGCGCACGCGAACGGCGACCCCGCTCTGCCCGAAAGCATAACCGAGTATAAATTCGCCGACGGCGAAACGGCTTACGCGAGCATCTCGTTCCGCCGCCGCGGCAGAAACGGCATAGAAGACGTAACGGTTACCGCCGAGTTCGCGGACGGCGTGTTTGAAGAATACAAAGACTATTACGCGCTCATTTCGGACGGCTTTAACTACGTTACAAAGCACGAAAACGGCGAATATATCGGCAAGTGCGCCGTTGTTATGGACGGAATAAAGTTCTATATACGTATAATGTGCGCAAACCCGATAGAAATCGAATATTATAAAAATATTTTCCGATAAATTTTTATTTTTTTTGGACAAAACGCGTTTTTGAACGGTTATTATTGCGTAGGAGGAACAAAACTATGAAAAACAAAACTTTATTCGCAATCATAATAACGCTTTTCTCGTGCGCGGTGTTGTTCGGCTGTTCGGCGAAAGGCGGCTACGGCGTCGACAGGTGGTACGGTAACGGCTATTTCTATTCCGACGGGCAAAGCGCGGACGGCAACGCGTTCGACGAAATTATCGAAAATCCGTTTGTCGATTGCACCGAAGAAAACAAGACGCAAGCCGTATCGCTCACGGTAAACACCGCGGCGTTTCCGATAATGAAACGCTACCTTGATAACGGTATGGAAGTTCCGAAAAACGCGGTCAAAATCGAAGAAATAATCAACTACTTTAACTACGACTACGCCGCGCCGCAGGACGGCAAGACTCTCGCGCTGAGCGGAAGCGTTACCGACACTCCCTGGAACGCGGAAACGAAGCTCGTAACGCTCGGCGTTCGGACGCGCGAAGTCGACTTCGGCGAACTGAGCAACAACATTGTCTTTTTGGTGGACGTGTCGGGGTCTATGTACGGCGAAGACAGGCTCGACCTTGTAAAGGAATCCGTTCTCGCGCTTTCGGAAACGCTCGACGAAAATGACAGGCTGTCGATAGTAACTTACGCGAGCGGCTCGAAAGTTGTGTTGGGCGGCGCGCGCGGCAACGATAGAACGGAAATAGAGAACGCTCTCAAATCGCTCGAAGCGGGCGGCAGTACGAACGGCGCGAGCGGAATAAATCTTGCCTACGACGTGGCTTTCAATCATAGCGGCGAATGCGACAACAGCGTTATCGTTATAGCCACCGACGGAGATTTCAATGTCGGAGCTTCCACGCCCGATTCTCTCAAAAAACTTATTTCGCAGAACCGCCGCCGCGGCGTATATCTTTCCGCGCTCGGCTTCGGGTTCGATAATCTGTCCGACCGCAATATGCAGGAAATCGTGGCGTCGGGACAGGGCGCGTATGCGTATATCGACGGCATAGACGCGGCGCGCAAAGCTCTCGGCGGCGGCAGCGGCTCGGTGCTTTACTTCGTTGCGGAAGAAGCAAAGGCGCAAGTCGAGTTCAACCCGTCGGCGGTGGAGCGGTTCCGCCTTATAGGCTTTGAAAACAAAATGCTCACGCAGGAAGAATTCGAAAGTCCCGATACCCCCGCGGGCGCGCTTTCGTCGGGGTCGCAGGTTACGGCGATTTTCGAAATAAAATTGAAAGAAAACGCGCAGGACGGTTTCGGAACGTTCACCGCGGCTTATTTCGAGCGCGGCGAGCAGTCCGAAAAGCGCGATGTTCTCGATTTGGGCGCGGATTTGTACAACCCGACCGACGATACCGAAAACGCAATCAAAAAAGCCGACCGCGATTTTATTTCGGCGGCTGTCGAAGCGTCGCTCGTGCTGAGAAAGTCCGAGTACAAAGCCGCCGCAAGCTACGACGGCGCGATAGAACGGTTGCAGTCGCTTTACTTGTCGCCCGACGATATTAAATCGGAATTTCTCGATTTCGTGATAAGATTGAGAGAGCGCGTTTGAAAAAACGCGCTTTTTCTTTTTTTCGCCTGAAAAATTTTTTTGAAAAATTTTCGGAAATGTTGCTCTACAATGGACTTGTCAGATTAAGACAAGCCCATTTTTTTATCGCTTGTGATAGGTTCGTCTTAACTGACGAGCCTATTTTTTATTTTAGGAGGTGTCTATGGCAAAGAGTAAACGCGATGACGGTTTTATGTGCTTGGGCGTATATATCACGCTTGACGACCACGAAAAACTCAAGCAGGTTGCCGCAAGCAAGAAAGCAGAGTTAGGCGTTCGTGTAACGCTTAGCGACGTAGTTCGCTTAGCGATAGGCGAATATCTCAAAAAAGAATCGGCATAGGAGGTGCTGTATGGAGCAGTTGAGGCAGTTAAACGATTTAGTCCGTGTAGAACTCACGGAGAACGTGGCGGCGAGAAAAAGCGATATGGCTCTCATTATGGGAGTATTCAAGCGGCAGGGTATTGATACCTCGAAATCGTTTGCGGAACTTGCCGCGAACGGTCAACTCAGACAAATGGAGAGCATTACCCGCGCCCGCCGCAAGGTTCAATCGGCGCACCCTGAACTGAAAGACGCAGAAATCGCGGAACTCAGGGGCGAACGGACGGAAATCTTTAAGGCATACGCACACGCAAAAGACTGAAAAATCAGAAAAGCATACCGCAGGAGGAACAAAAATGTTAAGACAGGAAAGATACCCCGACAACGAATACAGGGAAATTTGGCTATTTGCGGCTAAACGCGATAACGCTCAAGCAATGATTGAGGTGCAAGAACACCAAAAATATTTTGGCAAAAGAGTTGAAATTGTAAAAGGTCGCAAATGTCCTCGTGGCGTTGTCGGGGTAGTTTTTTATCTCTGCCGCAAGCATTTCGGGAGTAATCAAT
>WSNJ01000049.1 GCA_013316045.1 Clostridia bacterium | reverse complement strand
CCGTCGCATTTGGGATTGCGGATTAGTTCTATATAAGCGTGTTTACCCTTAACTCGCGTTACGGTACATTTTTCAAACATACGGCTTATCTCCGTTTTCAATCGCTCAGCAAATCTTTTATGACTTCCGCGCCGATTAAACACCCCATAAGCGCAGGCGCATAACTTATGCTTGCGGGAGTCCGCCCGCTTCCGTTTATAGGCTCCGTCGGTTCGTTAATATCGAAAACGGCTTTGATATGCCGTACGTCAAACTCTTTAAGCCCTTTTCTCACTACTCTCGCCAACGGGTCCGAGTGCGTTTTCATTATATTGTCGACGTTATATTGCGGCGATATACGGTTTCCCGCCCCGCAAGCCGAAACGGTTTTTATTTTCCGTCTTGCGCACTCGGTCAAAAAGTGTATTTTGTCCTTTACGCTGTCGAAACAGTCAACGCAATAATCGAATTTATCCGTTGCGAATATTTCTTCGGCAGTTTCGGAATTGTACCGTAATGCCAACGGTGTTACGGTCGCTTCCTTGTTTATCAACTCAGCGCGAGCCGCCGCCGCTTTTACTTTCGGCAAACCTACGGTGTTATCGAGAGCGAGTATCTGGCGGTTTATATTCGTAACGTCTATGTTGTCGCCGTCTACGAGCGTAAATCGTCCTACCCCGCCGCGCACGAGCATTTCAAACGCATAACCGCCGACGCCGCCGAGCCCTATTATAAGAACGGATTTGCTTCTCAGTTTATCGAGATTATCCGTTCCTATAAGTTTTTCGGTTCTGTCAAACCTGCCCATTATTTAACTTGCTCGTTAACCTTTATCGAAAGCTCACGCAACTGCTTGGGTTCGACTTCCGCCGGAGCCATTGTCATAAGGTCCGAAGCATTCTGAACTTTCGGGAACGCTATTACGTCCTTTATGTTGTCCGTACCGGTCAACAGCATCGTAAGTCTGTCAAGTCCGAACGCAAGACCGCCGTGCGGAGGCGTTCCGTAGTTGAATGCATTAACGAAAAATCCGAAACGGTCTTCTATCTGCTTGTCGTCCATTCCGAGAACGTTAAACATTTTGCGCTGAATTTCTCTCTGGCAGATTCTTATGCTGCCTCCGCCCGCTTCCTGACCGTTTATAACAAGGTCGTAGGCCTTCGAACGAACCGCCGCTGGATTGGTGTCGAGAAGCGGCAAATCTTCCGTCTTGGGACTCGTGAACGGATGGTGAACGGCGACGTATCTCTTTTCTTCCTGACTGTATTCGAGAAGCGGGAACTCCGTTACCCACAAAATATCGGTAACGCTCTTGTCTATAAGACCCGCTTTTTCGGCAAGGTGCAATCTGAGCGCTCCGAGCGATGCGTAAACAATATCGTTCTTGTCGGCGCAGAAGAACAGAATATCGCCCTTTTCGGCGTTTGCGCGCTTCAAGATTTCTTTAACCGTTTCTTCGCTCATAAACTTGGTTATAACCGACTGAATGCCGTCGTCCTTTACGGCTATCCACGCCAAGCCCTTGGCTTTATAGGTCTTTACGAAATCGGTCAAAGCGTCTATATCCCGGCGCGAAAGTATCGGGTCATTCGACTTTCCGAAACCTTTTGCGTTTATCATACGCACGCTGCCGCCGTTCTTAACCGCGTTTTCAAACACCTGAAAACCGCATTTTCCGGCTATATCCGAAATATCTGTAAGCTCCAAACCGAATCGCGTATCGGGCTTGTCCGAACCGAATCTGTCCATAGCTTCTTTATACGTCATACGGCGGATTTTAGCGGGTAAATTTTTGCCCACGACTTTTTTGTATATATTGCGCACAAGACCTTCCGCAACGCACATTACGTCTTCTTCGTCTTCGACAAACGACATTTCCATATCTATCTGCGTAAATTCGGGTTGCCTGTTTGCGCGCAAATCTTCGTCGCGGAAACAACGCGCTATCTGATAATACTTATCGTAGCCGCTTATCATAAGAATCTGTTTATACAGCTGCGGAGATTGCGGCAACGCATAGAACTCGCCGGGGTGAACGCGGGACGGAACAAGATAATCTCTCGCTCCCTCGGGCGTGGACTTTCCGAGAAAAGGCGTTTCGATTTCCCAGAAACCGCTCTCGGACATATAGTCGCGCGTAACTTTCATTATTTCGCTCTTGACGCGCAATATTTCGGTAAGATACGGCGTTCTCAAATCGAGATAACGGTATTTGAGCCTTGTTGCTTCGTTTACCGCGCTCGTATCGTCGAGGGCAAACGGCGGAGTATCGGCGTCGGACAAAATAGAAAGCTCGGACGCAAGCAATTCGACCGTACCCGTTTTAAGTTTCGGATTTATAGTTTCGTCGCTGCGCTTTCTGAGCTTGCCCTTTATACAGAGAACGTATTCGTTGCGGATAGCTTCCGCTTTTGCAAAGTGTTCGCCCGTTTTGGACGCGTCGAATACTACTTGCAGTATTCCCGTTCTGTCGCGCAAATCGACGAATATAAGACCGCCGAAGTCGCGGCGTTTTGCCGCCCATCCCATAACGGTAAACTCTTTACCTATCATCTTCTCGGTTGCGTCGCCGCAATACAGAGAACGTTTTCTTCCGTTCATAAATTCAATCATTGCTTTTTACTCCTCACATATTCCGTTATTTTGTCTAATCGTACCGTTTCTTTCGTGCCGTCAAGCATATTCTTTATTTCGACTGCTCCCGACCCGATTTCGTTACCGCCTATTACGGCAACGAACCGCGCGCCCGTTTTATCGGCATATTTGAACTGCGCTTTTACGCTCCTGCCCATAAAGTCCGTTTCGGCGCAAATTCCGCCGCCGCGCAATGTTTTTACTATATCTACGCATTGCAATGCGTAATCGCCCGCTTGCGGAGCTATGTAAATATCGGGACGGTTTGTATTTATCATTTCGGTTCCGACCTTTTCAAGCAACATTATCAGCCGCTCCAAGCCTATGCCGAAACCTACGCACGGCGTGCTCTTTCCGCCTACCGATTCGACGAGATTATCGTATCTTCCGCCGCCGCAAACCGTTCCTTGCGACCCGAGCGACGTAGTTACAAACTCGAACACCGTCTTAGTGTAATAATCAAGCCCGCGGACAATATCGGGATTTATAACGTAATCTATTCCGTACGTTTTAAGCGCGGATTCGAGTCCGTTCATATGCGCTCTGCAACCGTCGCACAGAAAATCTATAATTCTCGGCGCGCCTTTGACTATCGCCTTGCAATTTTCTTCCTTGCAATCGAGTACGCGCATAGGATTTTTGGCAAATCTTTCGCGGCAGTTAGAACACATATTGTCCACGTTTTTCTGCAAAAACGCTTTCAACGCTTCGTTATATTTTTTGCGGCACTCGGGACAGCCTATGCTGTTCAGGTTGAGTTTCAAATCTTTAACGCCGACTTTTTTCAGAAACGTATTCGCAAGCGCGATAACTTCCGCGTCCATAAGATACGATGCGGAACCGTACACTTCCACGCCGAATTGATGATGTTCCCTAAGTCGCCCTTCCTGCGGTTTTTCGTAGCGGAACACCGGCGTAAAATAGAACATTTTCAACGGCAGACTGTCAGCTTCGAGCGCGTTTTCGACGTAGCTTCTCGCAACGGGCGCGGTGCCTTCGGGTTTGAGCGTCAGGCTCCTGCCTTTCTTATCGTTGAAAGTGTACATTTCTTTCGACACTACGTCGGTTTCTTCGCCTATCGAGCGCAAGAAAAGCTCCGTATACTCGAATACGGGCGTACGGATTTCGCGCGCGGAAAACAGCTTAGCCGTTTCTCTCGCCGCGTTTTCGACGAATTGCCATTTATAACTGTCCCTCGGGAGTACGTCTTTCGTTCCCTTTGGAATGGTAAACATTTTTTCTGCTCCGGATTATATAATGTATTTCTTCAAATTGTGATTTTTTACTTGCTTCGACAAATGTTCCAAAACGTATTTTCTGTCTATTTTGATTTCCACGAGCGGATGGTCGCCGCTTGCGTTGAAACTTACGTCTTCGAGCAGACTTTCCATAATAGTGTGCAATCTTCTCGCGCCTATATTTTCGCTCGTTTCGTTTTCTTCCACGGCTATTTTGGAAATTTCTTCGATTGCGTCGTCGCCGAAAACTATCTTGATATTATCTACTTCCAAAAGTGCGGCGTACTGACGAGTTATAGCGTTCTCCGGCAACGTAAGTATGCTTTTGAATTCGTCAAGCCCCAAACTCGAAAGTTCTACAAGCACGGGGAAACGTCCTTGAAGCTCGGGAATAAGGTCGTTTACGTTGGCAAGGTGGAATGCTCCCGACGCTATAAACAGAATATAGTCCGTTTTAATCGCGCCGTATTTCGTCATTACGGTGCAACCCTCGACGATAGGCAGAATATCTCTCTGAACGCCTTCGCGTGAAACGTCCGGACCGCCCGAACTGCCGCGCGACGCTATCTTATCTATTTCGTCGATAAATATAATACCGTTCTGTTCGGCTCTCTTTATGCCTTCGGCGTTTATGCTGTCGTTGTCGATATACTTTTCGCTTTCTTCGAGCGTAAGAAGTTTCATCGCTTCTTTAACGGTCATTTTACGCCGCTTTTTCTTTTTGGGAAGAAAATCGCCGAATATACTGCCGATATTTATTTCCGCACCCATTCCCGGCATAATTTCCATAGGCTTTGGAACGTCGGCAACTTCGATTTCGAGCAAGTGGTTATTTTCTTTTCCGTCGCGTATATCCTGCAAGATTTTATCTTTCAAGAGCTTATCCGGCGTATCGGAATTTTCTTTTTTCTTGGCTTCGTAAAGCGCCGCAACGACTTTCTTCTCGGCTTCCGCGCGCGCTTTGTTCTCAACTTCGGCGAGCTTTTCTTCGCGCACGAGATGAACTGCCGTTTCGGCAAGGTCGCGTATCATTGACTCTACGTCGCGCCCTACGTAACCGACTTCGGTAAACTTGGTCGCTTCCACTTTGATAAAAGGCGCTTTTACTATCTTTGCAAGCCTGCGCGCTATTTCGGTTTTACCTACGCCCGTAGGACCTTTCATTATAATGTTCTTGGGCGTAATTTCGTCCTTTAATTCGTCGGGCAACATACTGCGACGGTAACGGTTTCTCAATGCTACCGCGACCGCTTTTTTCGCTTCCGTCTGCCCTATTATATACTTATCGAGTTCTGCAACGATTTGCTTGGGAGATAATTCCATACTACACTTCCTCCGCTATAATATTGCCGTTCGTAAATACGCAAATCTCCGACGCTATTTTCATAGCCGCCAAAGCTATCTCTTTCGCGTCCATATCCGTATGACGGCTGAGCGCCCTTGCCGCCGCCAAAGCGTAGTTTCCGCCGCTTCCTATTGCGCAGATACCGTTTTCGGGCTCGAACACGTCGCCCATACCGCTAAGAATAAGCAAGTCGTTTTCGTCGGCAACTATCATCATAGCTTCCAACTGTCGCAAAATCTTATCGCCGCGCCAAAGCTGAGCGAGTTCGACCGCACTGCGCATAAGGTTTCCGCCGTACTTGTGCAACATTTCTTCGAATCTTTCGCTTAAAGTAAAAGCGTCGGCAACCGTTCCCGCAAAACCCGTAACGACTTTGCCGTCAAAAATGCGTCTTACTTTAACGGCATTGCTTTTGAAAATTATATTCTGACCGCTTGTTACCTGACCGTCGCCGGCGATAACCGTTTTGCCGTTCTTCTTAACGGCCACAATGGTTGTTCCCTTAAAATCCATATTTCTGTTAAACTCCCCGAAAAAATTTTCCGTACGTTATTGATTATACTATATTTTTTTCTTTATAGCAAATTAAATTGTGTTAAATTTTTATGAATAAATTGTCCGAGCGTATCGAGCGAACGCTTGGAATACGCAAGTTTTTTTTCTTTTTTGTCTTTAATTCTCTCTGTTATCGGCGGTAATATACCGAAATTCGCGTTCATAGGCTGAAAATTGCCGTTTTCCGCGGAAATATATCCGCCGAGCGCGCCTATTAAGGTTTCACGCGGAAATTCGATTGTTTTGTCGTTAAGCAACAACTCTGCGGCGTTCATACCCGCGGTAAGTCCGCTCGCTATGCTCTCCACGTAACCCTCGACGCCCGAAAGCTGACCCGCTATAAATATATTCGGCGCATTTTTTACGGCGAACGAGCCGCTCAGAACTTTCGGCGCGTTCACGAAAGAATTTCTGTGCATTACGCCGTAGCGCAAATATTCGGCAGAACCGAGCGCGGGAATCAAAGAGAAAACGCGTTTTTGTTCTCCGAATTTCAGATTTGTCTGAAAACCGACTATATTATACATAGTCCCCGCCGCATTTTCTTTTCGGAGCTGAACAACCGCATAAGGACGAAGTCCCGTTACGGGGTCTTTGAAACCGACGGGGCGTAACGGACCGAACCTTAAAGTGTCTATGCCGCGCGCCGCCATAATTTCCACAGGCATACAGCTTTCGAACACTTCGCCTTTTTCAAAGTCGTGAAGCGTTGCGCGTTCGGCGGAAACAAGCTCGGATACGAATTTCTCATATTGCTCTTTATTCATAGGGCAATTTATATAATCGCCGTCGCCCTTGCCGTATCTGTCGGCAGTAAAAGTTTCGGACAAATTTATACTCTCATAAGACACTATCGGTGCGGCGGCGTCGTAAAAATGCAAGCTCTCGCCCAAAAGCTCTGTCAAAGAGTCGTTCAGTTTTCCTATCGTCAGCGGACCCGTGGCAATTACCGTTATTCCGTCCGAGTCGATATTTTCCACAAGGTCGCGCCTGATTTCTATATTCGGATTATTCTCCGTTCGTTCCGTTACTAGCGCCGAGAATTCGTTCCTGTCGACGGCAAGCGCGCCGCCTGCGGGGACGGAACAGGCGTCGGCGCATTCTATAACAAGACTACCCAATTTGCGCAATTCTTCTTTCAGAAGTCCGCCCGCCGTGGAAAGGTCGTTGCCCTTTAACGAATTCGAGCAAACGAGTTCGCAAAAGCCGTCCGCGTGATGGGCGGGACTTTTGACTTTCGGTTTGCATTCGTAAAGCAACGTTTTAATGCCGCGTTTGGAAAGCTGATACGCAGCCTCGCATCCCGCAAGACCCGCGCCGATTACTTTAACTGTTTTGTCCGTCGCTCTCACCTTGCGGCAAATCCTCTATCTTTTGTTTGTATTTGCAATTTTTCGAACCGCACGCTACGTATTTTCCGTCTTTCAGATTTTTGGAAACGAGATAACTTCCGCACTCGGGGCATTTACCCTTAGCGACGGGATACGAAGAAGTAAACGAACAATCGGGATAACCTGTGCAACCGTAGAACGTAGACCTGCGCGTAACGATTTGCTTGGTTGGTTTGCCGCAAATCGGACAAGGCAACAACTCGACGGCTTCGCTTTCGGCGGGTTTCTTTTCTATGTTCTTTATGTTTTTACATTCGGGATAACCGGGGCAAGCCAGAAACTCGCCGAATTTACCCTGCTTGATTACCATTTTTCTGCCGCACTTTTCGCAGATTACGTCCGACTCTTTTACGGCGGGCTTGACGGTTTCAACGGGTTTACCCGTATTTTCGTCGATTTGCTTCGTATTGCGGCACTTGGGGTAATTCGGGCAAGCCAAAAACTTACCGAATCTACCCTGCTTGATTACCATACGACTGCCGCAGTTTTCGCAAATTACGTCCGTTTCAACGTCGGGAGATTTAAGCGAAAAACTGTCGCCGAGAGCTTCGGCGATTCTTTCTTCGAATCCGTCGTAAAATTTTGCAACGACGTTCTGCCATATTACGCCGCCGTCTTCTATTTCGTCGAGATTTTCTTCCATTTTTGCCGTAAACTCTATGTTCATTATCTCGGGGAAATATCTTATAAGCATATCGGTTACTTCTTCGCCGAGCTTGGTGGGTATAATAAATTTCCCTTCGCGTTCCACGTATTCACGGGCAAACAGAATCGCAACCGTAGGCGTATAAGTAGCCGGTCTGCCTATACCCTTTTCTTCCATAATCTTGACAAGACTCGCTTCGGTGAACCTTGCCGGCGGTTTAGTAAATTTCTGCTCGAACTTATATTCTTTGAAATCGAGTATTTCGCCTTCGTTAAGGTCGGGCAATTTCGACGAAGTTTCGTCTTCTTCTTTATTATCGTCTACGTAATTATTGTAAACGGCGGTATAACCGGGGAAAAGCAGGCTTTTTCCGTTTACCTTGAATCCGTACTCGCCCGCCGAAATTTCGACAGCCAAAGAATTATATTTAGCTTCCGACATCTGACTTGCAAGAAATCTTTCGTAAATCAGCTTATACAATCTGTAATGGAATTTATTCAGCTTGTCTTTAAGACTTTCGGGAGTGCGGCTGAGAGAAATCGGGCGGATTGCTTCGTGGGCATCCTGCGCGCCTTTCTTGCTCGAATAGATATTCGGCCTTTCGGGAATGAAGTCCTTACCGTACTTTTCAGAAATAAAACTCCGCGCTTCGTTTATGGCGTCGGGCGAAACGCGCGTAGAGTCGGTACGTATATAAGTTATTAAAGCCACTTTGCCTTCGCCTGCAATTTCTACGCCCTCGTAAAGGCTTTGCGCGGCGGAAGAAGTCTGTTTTAAGTTCATACCGAGTTTGTTCATAGCGTCCTGTTGCATAGAACTCGTAATGAACGGCGCGGGCGGCTTAGACTTTGTTACTGACTTTTTGACTTTTTCGACGCGGTACTGTTTTCCGTCCAACTCGGCGATAACGGCGTCTACGTCGTCTTTGCACCCGAGCTTGATTTTTTCTTTGTTTTTGGATATAAGAGCCGCTTTTATCTTATTCGAATCGTTTGCCTTTTCGAGCATAGAAAAGAACGGCCAATATTCTTCGGGCTTGAAATTTCTTATTTCGCGCTCGCGTTCGACAACAAGCCTTAAAGTTACGGATTGAACCCTGCCCGCAGACAGCTTATTCTGAATTTTCTTACACAGCACGGGCGAAAGTTTATAACCCACAAGCCTGTCCAAAACGCGGCGCGCCTGCTGAGCGTCGACAAGATTTATGTCTATCGGGCGCGGATTTTTCAGCGCGTTCTGCACCGCTTTCTTACTTATTTCGTTAAATTCTATGCGACAGCTGTCTTTCTCGTTCAGCCCGAGAATATGCGCCACGTGCCACGATATAGCTTCGCCTTCGCGGTCCGGGTCGGTTGCGAGAAGAACTTCGTCGGCTTTTGCGGCGGCATTCTTTAAATTCTCGACAATATCTTTCTTATCGTCCATAATAACGTACTTGGGTTCAAAATTATTCTTTACGTTTACCGCAAGCGATTTCGTAGGCAAATCACGCACGTGTCCTTTCGTCGCAAACACGCGATACCCCTGCCCGAGATACTTTTCGACGGTTTCCTTTTTACCGATACCTTCTATTACTACAAGTTTCAATTCAACGCCCTCGCTATCGTGTAAGTATTGTTATGCTCTCTTTTTATCAGATTTTTCATTTCCAACGAAAACAGAATTTCCACGGTTTCTTGAAGCGTAAAGCCGCTTTTTTCGGAAAGTTCGTTCACATCGGATTCCGCATTTTGTAATAGACTATAAATCTTTTCTTCGTAAATGTCAAGCGCAACGACGGTATTGTTTTTGATTATTTCGGTTTGCCGGAAGTTGAAAAAAGTCAAAACGTCCTTAACTCCCGTAAGTAATCTTGCGCCGTTTTTAATAAGATTATTCGTCCCTTCCGACTTGCCGCTCGTAATATTTCCGGGCACGGCAAACACTTCCCTGTTCTGCTCAACTGCTCTGTCCGCCGTTATCAGCGCGCCGCTTTTCTTCGCCGCTTCGACCACAATGACAGCGTCGGAAAGCCCCGAAATTATGCGGTTGCGCTCGGGAAAACTGTACTTCGTTCCCACATAGTCGGCGTCGTATTCTGAAACAACAAGCCCCTTTTCGACTATCCGCGAGAACAGTCCGAGATTTTGGACGGGACCCGCCTTGTTTATTCCGCTGCCGAGAACGGCTATCGTATTGCCGCCCGCGTCAAGCGCCGCCTGATGCGAATACGCGTCTATCCCCGTAGCCATACCGCTTACTACCGTTATAGAATATTCCGCAAGTTCCGAAGCTATTCGCTCCGCGCATTCTTTGCCGTAGCGCGAGCAAGTGCGCGTGCCTACGACCGCCACGCAGGAACTGTTCAGCAAATCTATATTGCCCTTGTAAAACAAGACGCTCGGCGGACAGACTTCTCGTTGCGCGAGTTTTTCGGGATACTTTTCGTCCTTTATCGTAATAAAAGAAATACCGTTGTCGTATAAGCTATCGAGCTTTTTTTCTATATATGACGCATCGGAAAATCTTTGCATCTTTCTTACGGTCTTTTCGTCAAGAAATCTTATAAGCTCGCTATCGAAACGTTGTACTCTATCGTATATCTCCTCTACCGAATAAATGTCGAGAAGTTTGTTTTGCCTGCCCGCGCCCATTCCGCAAACCGACAGCCAATAGTATAACGTTTTTTCGGTAAGTTCCATTATTTCCAATAGCTCCTATCCAAACTTCTGTACCCGATAGCTTCGCTCAAATGCGAAAAACCTATGTTTTCGCTACCGTCCAAGTCGGCAATCGTACGCGCGACTTTGAGTATTCTCGAATGCGCCCGAGCGGAAAGTCCGAGCTTTTCGAACGCCATTTTCAGCGCAAGTTCGCTCTTTTTATCGAGCGTACAGTATTTGGCAAGCATCTTTTGGTCGATAGCCGCATTCGAAGAAAAACCCTCGTTCGAGTACCGCTCCTGCTGAATTTTTCTCGCGGCGTTTACGCGCCGTTTTATCGCGTCGGAACTTTCGCTCTCGCTCGAAACGTCGGATAACTCTTCGTAAGTTACGTTATCTATTTCTATATGTAAATCTATCCTATCCAAAAGCGGACCCGACAATTTTGCGTGATACTTGGCTATTTGCGCGGGAGTACACGTGCATTCGTGAGTTTTCGAACCGAAAAAACCGCACGGACAAGGGTTCATACTCGCAACAAGCATAAAATTCGCGGGATAACTCACGGTTCTCGAAACTCTCGCAACCGTTATGCTGTGGTCTTCGAGCGGCTGACGCAATATTTCGAGAGTCGAACGCGGATATTCGAGCAATTCGTCCAAAAACAATACGCCGTTATGCGCGAGCGACACTTCGCCGGGGCGCGACGACGGGCCGCCGCCCGTAAGCGCCAATCTGCTTGCCGTGTGGTGCGGAGTACGGAACGGGCGCAACCTTACAAGCCCTTCGTCGTAATTCAGCAACCCTGCCACGGAATGTATTTTAGTCGTTTCCAACGCTTCATCGACCGTCAAATCGGGTAAAATGGACGGCAAACACTTTGCAAGCATAGTTTTACCGCCGCCAGGAGGTCCGATAAGCAATATATTATGCCCGCCCGCCGCGGCTATTTCCATTGCGCGCTTAGCAAACGCCTGTCCTTTTACGTACTTAAAGTCCTGTCTGTATTTAGCCGAATCGCCGCCGAGCTCCATTTCGGTTTTGACCATAGGCTGCACGCCGCTTTCGGGCGTCAAAAACCTTACGACTTCTTCCAAATCTTTCAGCGCATAAGTGTCTATGCCGCTTATGTACTCCGCTTCTTTTTTGTTGTCATACGGAATAACTATCCTTTTGTAACCTTTGTTTTTGGCAAAAATAATCAACGGCAAAAGTCCCTTTATTCCGCGCAATTTTCCGTCGAGAGAAAGCTCGCCTATAAAAACGGTATCTCCTATCTGTTTGTAGTCCACTTGCGCCGTTGCCGCCAAAATGCCCACGGCAATCGGCAAATCGTAATAAGAGCCTACTTTCTTTATATCGGCGGGAGCTAAATTCACGGTAATCTTTTTGGGCGAAAACATAAGCCCGCTGTTTCTGACCGCGCTTCGGACGCGTTCGCGCGACTCTTTTATAGCCGTATCGGCAAGCCCCACCATTTCCATACCGGGCAAGCCCTGGTTAATATCTACTTCGACTTGAACTTCGAAGCCGTCTATTCCGTGCAATCCGCAACTTTTAACAATAGCCAACATAAATCGGCAATCTCCTTCTTACGCAAAAAGTAACGGCGGGATATAATTTCACCCCGCCAGAAAAAACTATTTTATCCAATTTCTAATGCTCGAAAAGAAATTCCGATTTTCCAAGTCCGCAAATAACTTACGCCTATTGCTCATTGAAAAATCAAGCAATATCAACGTGGCGTAAACGAAAGTAAGCACGGTTATACACGAACATATTATATTTACTGCCATACCGCCGCCCGAATTCAGAAGCACGGAACCCGTATAAAGCGAATTGCTCGTACTCGAAAGGTCGAAATCGGTTAAATTATTCAGGTAACCCGCATTCGCCATTACGGTTGACGCGTTGAACAATAGCGAGAACCCCATAAGTCCGAAGATTTGCAATATGCGCTTGTCCTTGATAAGAATAAACGCAAGCAGCAAAAGCCCCGATACGGCAATAAGGTTCAACTCGGAAAATCCCATATAAAACACCGAAAGCGTGAGCACAACAAACGCTCCGAGAAAACTCAAATTCGCTCTGTTTTTGCGGCTGAGATAAACGAGCAAAACAAGCGCGGTAACTATAAGCGCAAATAAAACGACGAAAACCACCGACGGGAATTTTGCCACAAGCTCGGTTCCGTTACGCCCGAACAAATTAAATATATTAAGAGCGTTATGTCCGAACGAAGTCATCGTAGCGAGCGGACGGAAAAAGACAAGCGAAAGCCACATGAACGGATTGGCGGTGATTTGAATTATTGCGGGCAAAGATACAAGGTACATTAAAATAACCGACGCTACTATATATATAGGTATAAGAACAACGCCGCAAGAGTTTTTGTTTTTTATAAGCGCGCCGAAACTTACGGGCTTATTCCTATGCACGTAAATGCTGCTTTTAACAAGCGAATAAATTACGAACACGGCAATCACGGGGAACAGATACATTGCGTCCTTTGCGGTTAAAAGAGCTAACGAATATGCTCCTATCAGCGCGGCAAAGTTCTTGGAAGCAACAAAATAAAAAGTCAAAACTATAAAGAAACCCAAGAGCGAATATACGCTTCCCCAAACCGAA
>WSNJ01000048.1 GCA_013316045.1 Clostridia bacterium | reverse complement strand
AAATATAACTGGTAATTTATATTATAACGTTTAGTTTCTTTGCATAAAATCTCCGTTTGTTTGCCATATTAGTACCAAGAGGTAAATTATGGTAAAAAAAGAATACGACCAAAGTTCGTTTTTCAATTACGAAGAAAACGAAGTCTTGGTAAAAACGGAGGTTTATAAAGATGGAAAAAACCGCGACGCAACTCAGGAATGAGCGTTACAGCAAATACGTCGATGCGGTTTCGCCTCAGACTTCTGCGGTAAAATCTTTACTGCACAGTTTTGTGTTGGGCGGAATCACGTGTGTGATTGCACAAATAGTCAACGACTTGTTTGCGCTCGCTATGCCCGCAACCGAAAAAGAAATGATAGCGACGTTTACTTTAATGACAATGGTAACCGTAGCTATTTTTCTTACCGGGCTGGGCGTATTCGATAAACTCGCAAGATTCGGAGGCGCGGGTTTGTTTTTGCCTATAACGGGTTTTGCGAACGCAATTTCAAGCGCGTCTATGGAGTTCAAAGCCGAGGGGCTTATTTTCGGAACGAGTACTAAGATGTTTTCGGTGGTCGGTCCCGTTGTTGTAAACGGCGTCGTTTGGTCTACGTTGGCTGGAATTATCCACTTGATTATTTTCGGGAGGATAATGTAATGACTATACACAAAGGCGATAATTGCGGTTTTACGCAGGCAAGCGCGCCGATTCTGAACGGTAAAAGAAGCATAGGTGTAAAAAAGCAGACTGTATTTTTTCAGAATCCGCCTAAAATAATCGCGGGAGCTTCGGTTGTTACCGACAGAGAATCGAAAGGTCCTATCGGGCAATATTTCGATATTACCGAGCACGACCCTAAAATGGGTAAAAAATGCTTTGAGTCGGCTGAAATCACAATGATGGACAAAGCCGTAAGAAAAGCTGTCGAAAAGTCCGGTAAGCGAATAGGCGACATAGACGCGTTTATGGCGGGAGATTTGCTTAATCAGATAACTACGTCGGCTTACGTTGCCCGCGGGCTCGAAATACCGTTTATAGGGCTTTATAATGCCTGTTCTACGTTTACGGAAGCAATTGCCATAGGCAGTATGATGATTAGTTCGGGATATTACGAAAACATATTGTGTTCTACGGCAAGTCATTTTGCAACGGCTGAAAGACAATACCGTTATCCGCTCGAATACGGCTCTCAGCGTCCGCCGTATGCCCAGTGGACTGTTACGGGCGCAGGCTGTTCGGTGCTGTCGAATAAGGGCGAGGGTCCGCGCGTGGTTGCGGCTACTATCGGCAGAGTTATAGATTTCGGGATAAACGATTTGTCTAATATGGGCGCGGCTATGGCTCCTGCGGCTATGGATTCGATGACGAGATTGTTCAAAGATACGGACACGCGTCCCGAAGACTACGACCTTATTTTAACGGGCGATTTGGGAAAGCTCGGTTCGGATATCTTACGCGACCTTATGCGCGAACAAGGCTACGAGCTAGGACAACGCTATATTGACTGCGGAAGTCTGATTTACGACGTTACGCAAAAGTGTTATCAGGGCGGAAGCGGAGCAGGGTGCAGCGCAACCGTTTTCAATTCTTATATTTTGCGCAAAATCAACGAAGGCGAGTACAATAGAGTAGCGCTGTTTGCAACGGGCGCGCTTATGAGTACTCAGAGTTGTTATCAGGGTGAAACAATGCCGTCGATAAGCCACGGCATAGTAGTGGAAAGGTGAATAAAATGGAAATATTGAATAAACTTTTAACTTATCTTATAGTTTTTGCGGTCGGCGGGGCGTTTTGTCTTGTGGCTCAGATATTGATTATCAAAACGAAATTGACTCCCGCGCGTATTCTCGTAATATTTTTGGTGGCGGGAATCGCGCTCGAAGCCGTCGGCGCTTTCAGGTATATAAAAGAATTTGCGAAAGCGGGCGCTACGATTCCTATCGTCGGTTTCGGCGCGGCGCTTGCCAAAGGCGCAATCGAAATGGCGCGCTCGGTCGGTTTTGTAGGCGCATTTGCGGGCGGACTTGTAAATACGGCGTTCGGTATAGGCGTCGCGGTAGTCGCAAGCTTTGTCGTAACTCTTATTTTCTCTCCGAAATCGAAATAAAAATTTCAGAAAACGTCGAAATAAAAAGCGGACCGACAAAGTTCGCTTTTTTTGTACTGTAATATCAATCGAAAATTATTTTCGGAAGCGAATCGGTAGTAAAGTAATTTCGGACGTCGCGGTCGCATACCATATAATCGAATTCGCCGAGAGAACATAGCCGATACTGAGAAGTGCGCCCGAATTTCGTTCCGTCGCATAAAAAGACGCTTTTTTCGGCGTGGTAACACATTGCGTTGCGAAGCGTATTTTCGTCCTCGAAACAGTCGTAAATTTCTCCGTTGGCTGCAACCGATTGCGCCGAAACAAACGCTATGTCTGCGTGAAATTCGCATATAGCGTTTTCTGCGCGTTTGCCTATAAGCACGGAGCCGTTAGTGGAGGATATAAGTCCGCCCGTAGAGTAAGCGTGAATTTTATTTCGGGCAAGCAGAGAAAGCGTGTCTATTCCGTTTGTAACGACTTTTATGTTTTTAAAGTCGGTAAGATATTCGGCGATAAAAAAAGCGGAAGTCGTTCCGTCGAGAAAAATCATATCTCCGTTTTTTATCAACTTTATGGCGGACAAAGCGATTTTCTTTTTTTCCAAACTGTTTTGATGCGACCTGAACGTAAAACTCGGAAAAAATTCATATTCGTCGTTTATGCTTGCGCCGCCGTGAGTTCTGGATATAAGACCTTTTTCTTGCAACGCCGTCAATTTACGTCTTACGGTAGAATCGCTTACATAAAGCGTTTTTGTAAATTCCTCTATACTTACTTGTTTCTTCTGACGCAACAGTTCCAAAATTTCTCTTTCGAGGTCGTCTTTCATATTTACTCCTTGAAAATGCGCAATTCGAGCATAATTTTTGACTGATTCAGCTATTTTTTATCAAAATGGGCAATATAACTATATTACTATTGAATATTATGCTTATTTGCATTATAATATACGGTATCTGAAATGTCAAGCGGAGGAATTATGTACGATTGTATTGTAATCGGAGGCGGAGTCGTCGGCGGTACGATATTGCGTGAGCTTGCAAAATATAAATTGCACACGATTATGCTCGAAAAGCAAAGCGACGTGTGTATGGGGCAGAGCAGAGCAAACAGCGGTATCGTTCACGCCGGATACGATGCTTTATGCGGAACGAACAAAGCAAAGTTTAACGTTGCCGGAAACAAAATGATGAAAGAATATTGCGCAGAACTCGGCGTAAAGTATCGTAATAACGGTTCGCTTGTAGTCGCGTTTTCGGATGAAGAGAAAAGTGCTTTGAAAGAGCTTAAAAGTCGCGGCGAAAAAAACGGGGTAGACGGCTTAAAAGTGATAGGCATAAAAGAGCTTAAAAAAATGGAGCCGAATATTTCCGAAAAGGCGGTCGGCGCGTTGTTCGCTCCTACCGGCGGAATAGTGTGTCCTTACGAACTGACTATTGCGGCGATTGGTAACGCTATGGATAACGGCGCTGAACTTTTAACCGACTTCGATGTTGTAAGGATAGAGAAACGCGGAGAAACTTTCGATATTTTTTCAAAAGACGGGCGCGAAGTAAAAGGTAAAATGCTGATTAACTGTGCAGGGCTCGGCGGCGGAAAAATCGCGGCGCTTGCAGGCGACGATTCGGTGCGCGTAATGCCTCGTAAAGGCGAATATATACTGCTCGACAGAGAAAGCGGTAACTTTGTTTCGCACACTTTGTTTTTTGCGCCGACAAAACTCGGCAAAGGCGTGTTGGTTTCGCAAACGGTGGATAATAATATTTTGGTCGGTCCTACCGCGGTAGAATGCGACGGTACGGATACGACGGCAGACGGGCTTAAATACATAATGGAAAAGTCGCGGGAAATGTGCCCGAATTTACCGCTGTATAATACTATAACGTCGTTTGCCGGAGTAAGAGCTTTTTGCGACAGACACGATTTTATAATAGAAGAAAGCGCTAAGGTCGGAAACCTTATAAATTGCGTCGGAATAGAATCTCCGGGTCTTACGAGTGCGCCCGCAATAGCCAAATACGTTGCCGAAGAGATTATTTGCAAACGGCTTTTGCCCGAAAAGAACGAAAAATTCAATCCCGTAAGAAAACCCGATTATTTTTTCAAGAATTTATCGGCAAAAGATAAAAACGTTTTGATAAAACGTAATCCGTCTTATGGCAAAATTGTTTGCCGTTGCGAACAAATAACGGAAGGAGAAATAATAAGAGCGATTAAAGAAAATCCGCCCGCAAGGAGCGTCGACGCCGTAAAGCGCAGAACGCGTTCCGGAATGGGCAGATGTCAGGGCGGTTTTTGTCAACCTCAAGTTGCGGAGATTTTGGCGCGCGAACTCGGCGTTTTGTTTGAGGACGTTACTAAAAGCGGTATTGGGTCCGAACTTGTAACGGAGAAAATAAAATGAGAAATTGCGATATAGTTATTATAGGCGGCGGTCCCGCCGGTCTTGCGGCTGCAATCGCCGCATACGACAATGGCGTTAAAAATATACTGATATTGGAACGCGAAGAACGGACGGGCGGCATATTGAATCAATGTATACATAACGGTTTCGGTCTTACGCGCTTTAAGGAAAGCCTTTCGGGCCCCGAATACGCGGCTCGCTTTATCGAAGAAGCGAAAAAGCGAAATATAGAAACGCTTGTAGGCACAACCGTATTGTCGTTATCGAAAGACAAGACGATAACCGCGATTAATTCTACGGACGGCGTTTTTACGGTCAAAGCGAAAGCGGTAGTTCTGGCAATGGGTTGCAGAGAACGAAGCCGCGGCGCATTGAACATTGCGGGTACGCGTCCGGCAGGTATTTATTCGGCAGGCACGGCGCAAAAATACGTGAATATAAAAGGCTACTTGCTGGGGAAAGAAGTCGTGATTCTCGGGTCGGGCGATATAGGGCTTATAATGGCTCGGCGTATGACGTTGGAAGGTGCCAAGGTGCACGCCGTTTGCGAAATAATGCCGTATTCAAGCGGATTGAAACGCAATATAGTTCAATGTTTGGACGACTTCGGTATTCCGCTGTATCTGAATCATACGATTACGAGAATAGACGGCGACAATCGCGTAAGCGGTGTGGAAATTTCCCGCGTCGATGAAAACAAAAAACCTATTGCGGGAACTCAGAAGTATTTTCATTGCGATACGGTTCTATTTTCGGTAGGTCTTATTCCCGAAAACGAGCTTACAAAAGGCGCTGATATTCCGCTTTCTCCGAGAACTCGCGGCGCAGTTGTATACCAAAACCGAGAAACTCTTATCGGCGGTATTTTTGCTTGCGGCAATGTATTGCAAGTTCACGACCTTGTTGACTTTGTTTCGGAAGAAGCGGAAATCGCAGGTCGCGGCGCGGCTGACTACGTGCTTTGCGGCAGTGGGGAGAAGTCGCCGATAGATACGACAAACGGAAGAAACGTTTCTTATGTTCTGCCGCAAAAGATTGATAAAAACGTTGCGGGAGACGTAAAACTTTTCTTCCGCGTAAGCAATACTTTCAGAAATTGTACTGTCAAAGCCGTAAGCGGCGAAAAAACGCTCGCAACGCGCAAGAAAAAAATAGCCGCGCCGGGCGAAATGGAAACGCTTACGTTAGGTTCGAATGTTGTAGAATCGGTTTCTGAGCCTATAACCGTACTTTTAGAAGAGGAGAATTAGTTCGGCTATGAAAGAAAAAAGAAGTCTTACTTGCGTAGAATGTCCGATAGGATGCAGTATAGAAGTAGAAGTCGAAAACGGAGTTGCCGTATCGGTTAAAGGAAATTCTTGTCCGCGCGGAAAACTTTATGCGGAAAACGAAGTTGTTTGCCCCAAGCGCGTGCTTACGTCTACCGTGCGCGCAAAAAGCGGTGAAATGATACCCGTAAAAACGTCCGCTCCCGTAAAAAAAACCGAATTGATGAATATTATGAAAGAGATAAAGGCTGTTCATCCCGAGTTGCCGCTTAAAATAGGCGACATACTCGTCAAGGATATTTCCGACGGAGCCAATCTTGTCGTATCCGGCTGACGGCAAAAATAAAATCCAATAAGGTGATAGAAAAATGGAAAGAGTAATATTCGAACTCGGCAAACTTATAAATATCGTGCTTGCGGCAGTACTCGGCGGCGCAATCGGGTTCGAACGCAAACTGCGCTTTAAGGAAGCCGGCATAAGAACCCATACGATAGTAAGCGTAGGCGCGGCGCTTATGATGGTCGTCAGCAAATATGCGTTTGACGGAATGGAAGCGGACGCGTCGAGAATAGCGGCACAAATAGTATCGGGCGTGGGTTTTTTGGGCGCCGGCATAATAATGCTAAGGGGTCAGAAAATGCACGGACTTACAACGGCGGCGGGAATTTGGGCGACGGCTGGCGTAGGTATGGCTTGCGGCGGAGAACTTTATATCGTCGCGGTAGGAGCCACTATAATTTTAATAGGGGTGCAGTGTCTTATGCATTCGGGGCTCAAAGTTTTCAAAATGAAAAAGTACTATACCGTTAAAATTAAGTTCCGCCAAAAAGACGGCGTGGGCGATAGAATAAAAGAGCTTTTCGAAGTCGAAAGATTTTATCGCTTATCGTTGGAACGTCGCGGCGACGAAACTTTTTACAGCGCTACATTGCACACGGACAGAGAGTTTTCGTCCGCTCGGCTCGACGAAATTATGCGCGAAAACGATTGTATAGACCTTATAGAGCGCTGTAACGACGAGTGATTTGTAAATTCGAAAGTTTTATAAAGTAACGAAAATCAAGCAAAAATTATGAAAGATTATTTCGGAAAAAATGCGGACTCACTCAAAGAAAAAACGTTGTTTTTATTCGATATGGATGGCACGGTATACCGCGAAAATATGTTGTTTAACGGCGTTAAAGAGCTTTTAAGCCGTATTTCAAAGACGGGTAAATATGTGTTCGTAACAAATAACTCGTCTAAATCCGTGCGCGACTACGTAATAAAAATGGAAAGAATGGGCGTAGACGTGGCGGAAGAAAACTTTTTTACGTCCACGCAAGCGGCTATACTTTTGATGAAAGAAAAGTTCGGCAATTCGCTTATTTACGTGCAAGGCACGAGTTCCTTTTGCAAAGAATTAAAGCGCGGGGAACTCAACATAACGCAAAAAGAAAATCCTTCCGCGTGTGCGGTTCTCGTCGGGTTCGATACGGAACTTACAAGCAAAAAATTGCGAACAACTTGTAAAATGCTAACCGGCACTAATCTGCCGTTTTATGCCACTAATCCCGATTTCGTATGTCCCGTGGATTTCGGATACATACCTGATTGCGGCAGTATGTGTTACGGCATAGAACGCGCCACGGGCAGAAAACCCGTGTACATAGGAAAACCCGAGCCTATGATGATAGAATGTGCAATCAAGAAATTTGCCGCCCCAAAGCAACAGGTTGTTCTTTTGGGCGACAGACTATATACAGATATTGCGTCGGGATTAAACGCCGGCGTAGATACCGTTTGCGTTTTGAGCGGAGAGACGTCGCTTGACGATATAAAAGCAAGCGAAATAAAGCCTACTTTCGTTTTTCATTCCGTCGTCGATATAGAACTTCGCGAATAATTCGACTTATCAAAGAAAGTTTATACGACGAAGTGTATCGGGACGGACTTGCAGTCAATAGTCAAATATTGCGCTTTTTGCGAATTCTTTTTGTTTTATGGTTTGCGGAATATAATTTTTACCCGAAAGATAAATAAGACCTTCGTCTACTATCGCCATAATGTAGTTAACGCGTATAAGCGGCAAAACCGTCGTTCTGAATAAATAGTTTACAAACGGTTTCGGCAAATAAAATAAGGGCATAGTCAGCTTAATTGCGTTTCGGATTGAAATAATTAGTCAAATATTCGATGTATAACGCATATATAATATGTATGTACGAACAGTATAAAACGATAGATAAAAAATATAAAAGAAAACGCAGAATTTTCAAAAGAAAAGGACCGATAATATTTATATCGGTTCTTGTTTTTATTATAGCCTTTGTTCTGTTGCATTTCAATATAAGCGTCAATCCCGTAATCAAAAAACTGTCCGAAGAAAAAATCAAATCGTTTACTACGCAAGCCGTAAACGCCGCGTCGCAGGAAGTGATTACGCAAGGGTATAAGTATACCGATTTTATAAGCGTAAGCAAGGATACAAACGGAAACGTAACTTTAATAGAAACCAATTCCGTTCTTATGAATGTTTTGGCGCGCAATATGGCTATAAAAGCGCAGGAAAATATAGACGAAATCGAAAACCAAGGCGTGGATATTCCGATAGGTTCGCTTTCGGGAATAGCGTTTCTTGCGGGTCGCGGACCTACCGTCAATATAGAAATAGTTCCCGTAGGAACAGTCAACGCGTATTTTGTTTCCGAATTTCAACGGGCGGGAATTAACCAAACTATTCATAAGCTTGCGCTGAACGTTTCGGCTGAAATGACCGTTCTCATTCCGGGGCGCGATTGCAATGTGGTATGCGATACGTATGTGCTTATGACGGAAAGCGTTATCGTCGGCGCTGTTCCGAACGTATATTTCGAAGCTGGTTCGTTGGACGGAATTTTGAACCTTACGCCGTAAAAACGCTTGCAAAATCCTATATATTATGATAGAATATTAGAAATACGAAATGCGATGATTGCGGCAAAAGAGTTTTGCGAACCGAAAGAGAGAGTCTTCGTCGGCTGAAAGGGATTCAAGCGCAAAAAAGATATTCACCGCAGTAGCACGCCGCCTGAGATATTTACGGTAGGGCGGGAGCGTCGGCGACGTTACAGCCGCAATGAGTTTCCGCAGGTTTTTGACTGCGGAAAGAACTAAGGTGGTACCGCGCAAATTGTCAGTAAATGCGTCCTTAAAGCGAACGGCTTTAAGGACTTTTTTTATAGGAGAAACAAATGGAAGAAAAAATCAGACAGCTTACGGAAAGAGTGGAAAGTTCGGTATTAAGTTGCGCCGATATGAGAACGCTTAACGACTTGAAAGTCGGTGTTCTCGGTAAAAGCGGCGAGCTTACGGCTATTTTGCGCAATATAAAAGATTTGCCGCCCGAGCAAAAGCCTGCGGCGGGAAAAATCGTGAATGAAGCGCGCGTTAAACTTGAAAAGATTTTTGCTGAGCGCGGCAAAGCTCTCGAAGAAAAGGAGTTGAACGAAAAGCTCGCGTCGGAAAAAATCGATATTACAATCGATAAAAACGTCTTGAAGGGCGGTCTGCATCCGCTTAATATCGTGCGAAATAAGATAGTCGATTTTTTTGTTTCGCTCGGTTTTATTGTTGCCGACAGTCCCGAAATAGAAAAGAATTATTACAACTTCGAAGCGCTGAATATTCCCGAAGACCATCCTGCGCGCGAAATTCAGGATACATTTTTTGTAACAAAAGATATTTGTCTGCGTTCTCAGACTTCCACGGGGCAAATTCGTATGATGGAAAAGGTGAAACCGCCGATTAAAATGATTTCACCGGGTAGGGTTTACCGTTCGGACAATCCCGACGCGACGCATTCGCCGATGTTCCATCAAATCGAAGGTCTTGTAGTCGATAAGAATATAACTATGTGCGATTTGAAAGGAATACTCGAATTGTTTGCGAAAGAGATTTTCGGAGAGTCCACTAAGATACGCTTCCGTCCTTCGTATTTTCCGTTTACAGAGCCGAGCATAGAAGTTGACGCCACTTGTTCGCATTGCCACGGCGCAGGTTGCAGAGTGTGCAAGGGTACGGGTTGGATAGAAATTCTCGGTGCGGGAATTGTGAACAGAAACGTATTGAAGAATTGTTCGATAGACCCCGATGTTTATACGGGTTTTGCGTTCGGTGCGGGGATGGACAGAATAACCAATATATTCCACGGGATAACCGATGCGCGCGTTCCGTTTGAAAACGACGTACGTTTCTTAAAACAGTTTAACTAAGGAGATTTGAACTATGAAATTACAACTGAGTTGGTTGAACGATTTCGTTAAGGTAGACGATATTACGCCGCAGGAACTTGCGGACAAACTTGTCGGCATAGGTTTTGAAGTAGAAGAAATAATTTACACGGGTGCGGAAATCGACAAAGTGGTAACAGCCAAAATATTGGATATAAAGCCGCACGCCGACGCGGATAAACTGTCCGTTTGTATGGTTGATTCCGGAAATGAAATTCTTACTATCGTTACGGGAGCCAAAAATATTAGCGTGGGCGATATGGTTCCGCTTGCGCTCGACGGCTCGACGTTGCCGGGCGGCAAAAAGATAGTATCAAGCCCCTTGCGCGGCGTTATGAGTTACGGAATGCTTTGTTCCGGGAAAGAACTCGGTGTTGACGAAAGCACGGTTAAAGGAGCAAGCGCGAACGGGATATTGATATTGGATAAAAACGTTGCGCCGGGGCTGGATATACGCGAAGTATTGGGACTGAACGAATATATTTTCGATATTTCTTTAACGGCGAACAGACCCGACTGTCAGAGCGTGTACGGTATGGCGCGCGAAGTCGGAGCTTTGCTTTCGCGCAAAGTAAAAGCGCCGTCGCTCAAATATAAAACGGTAGCGAACAACGAGTCCGTAAGCGTAAAAATATCTGCGCCCGATTTGTGTTCGCGGTACAGCGCAAGGCTAATCGGGAATATCAAAGTACAAGAATCTCCGCTCTGGATGAGAAGAAGACTTAAAAACAGCGGGCTGAATCCGATAAACAATATCGTGGATATAACGAATTACGTATTGCTTGAAATCGGTCAGCCGCTGCACGCTTTCGATACGGCGTTTATAGACGGCGGAATTAACGTGAGAACTGCGAAACCAGGCGAAACCATTACCGCGCTCGACGGCAATTTATATGAGCTTAAAGAAAATATGTTGGTTATTGCCGACGATAAAAAGCCGCTTGCCATTGCGGGCGTTATGGGCGGCGAGTACAGCGGAATAAACGATAATACGAAAACGGTTTTATTGGAAGCCGCAAGATTTGCTCGCGGAACGGTCAGGTCTACGTCGCGTGCGCTCGGGTTAAGGTCCGATTCTTCCGCAAGATACGAAAAGGGCGTTGACTATATGAGTATTGACTTGGGGCGCGAACGAGCGCTCAGTCTTATATCTCAGCTAAAAGCGGGCGATATTTACAGCTTTGTCGGTTATGACGGCATCAAAGAGCCGAAAGAAAAAGTTATAAAAACTTCGGCAGAAGCAATTTGCGGTATACTCGGCATAAAAATAAAAGCGTCCGATATAATTAAAATTTTGAAAAGCCTTGAAATTACCGTGGAGGATAACGGCAGCGCTTTGATTTGTCATATTCCGAGATTCAGAGAGGACATAGATAACTATACCGACTTGGCGGAAGAAGTTATTCGTTTTTACGGCTACGACCATATCGTTCCCACGTTGTTTAAGCTGAGCGAAACAACTTTCGGCGGACTTAATAACGAGCAGAAGAAAATCGAACGCTACAAGAGTTATCTTGTAGGAAAGGGGATGAACGAAATAATATCTTATTCGTTTATAAATCCCGATTTCTATGATAAACTGTTGTTTGATAAAAACGATGGCGTTCGTAACGCAATACGCATAATGAATCCGCTAAGTGAAGAATATTCTGTAATGCGCACGCAACTTACCGGTAGTATGTTAGACGTAGTTCGATTGAATTGCAGTCGGAAAAACGAAAATTTCAGACTTTTTGAAATTGCCAAAACATATATACCGAATACGGACGAGCCGAATGAGTTACCGTTTGAAAATCAAACTTTATCGGTTGCGTTTGTCGGAAAAGACGAAGATTTTTATGATATTAAATCGGTTTTATGTAATATGCCCGATTTGGCAAATATCGATTATAAACTCGGATACAGCGAAAAAAGATTTTTACATCCCGGAATAAGTGCGGATATAATTATTGACGGAAATATTATCGGTAGCTTCGGCAAGGTTCATCCTACGGTAGCTAAAAATTTCGATATTCCGGAAAACGTTTATGTCGGCGAATTGAATCTGGAATATATTATCGATAAAAAACGTTCTACCGTTAAATACGACCCGTTGCCTAAGTATCCCGGAGTTGCAAGAGATATTGCCGTAACGGTTAAGGCTGATTATCTCGTCGGCGATATGTTCGACAGCGTAAAGTGTGCGGCCGGCGAATTGTTCGAGAGTATCGAATTGTTTGACGTTTATACAGGCGAGCAAATCGAAAAGGGATTTAAGAGCGTTGCATTCTCGGTTAAACTACGCAATAAAGAAAAAACTTTGACCGAAACGGAAATTACCGATACAATGAAAGCGATAATTGAAGTTTTGGAAAAAGATTTCGGGGCAAAACTCCGGTCTTAGCAAAATACCGCTTTACACGGATTGATTATGATGTTATAATTATTCTATGTCAAATCTTGAATTGCTCGCTCCTGCGGGAAATTTCGATAGTTTGCGCGCCGCTGTCGTGAACGGAGCAAACGCGGTATATTTGGGCTTGGACAAATACAGTGCAAGAGCCAAGGCGTCGAATTTCGGCGGCGACGATTTCGGTTGTGCCGTTGATTTTGCGCACCTTTACGGTGTGCGCGTTTATGTTGCCGTAAATACTCTTATAAAAGATTCGGAATTTGTTGACGCATTGAACGCCGCAAAAGCGGCTTACGGCGCGGGTGCAGACGCTTTTATAGTTCAGGATTTGGGGTTTCTTATTGCGCTCAGAAAAGCGTTGCCGCTGGCGGAAATTCACGCAAGCACTCAAATGGGCGTGCATAATAAAGAAGGCGCAAAGGTTCTGGAAGAACTCGGCGTCAAACGGGTTATACTTTCGCGTGAAACTTTAATCGAAGATATACGCGATATCCGTAACTCAACCGCGCTCGAAATAGAATTTTTCGTGCACGGCGCGCTCTGCGTATCGTTTTCGGGCAACTGCTATTTTTCAGGGTTAATATCGGGCAATAGCGGCAACAGGGGGCAATGTCTGCAATTCTGTCGCAAACGCTACACGCTCGATTGCGGAGAAATACGCAAAAGCGGGTATATGCTGTCCGCAAAAGACCTGATGCTTTTGGAAGATTTGGATAAGCTGATAAAAGCGGGCGTAACTTCCTTTAAGATTGAGGGCAGAATGCGTCGTCCGTCTTATGTGGGAGAAAGCGTTCGCGCATATAGACGCGCTTTGGACTGTTTGTGCGATAACAAACCGAATAATGAAATTAAGTGCGATATTAAGCGTTTGAAAGCGATGTTTAATCGTGGAGATTATTGTAAAGCGCACTTATTCGAACATACGTCAGACGTAATATATCCGTATATTAACGGACATATGGGGCTTAAAATAGGGAGCGTCGAACAGGTTTTCGGCGGCAGGGCTACTCTGAGAACCGATAAGAATTTAAGAAGCGGCGATGGGATAAAGTTTG
>WSNJ01000047.1 GCA_013316045.1 Clostridia bacterium | reverse complement strand
GTTATCATATTACGGTATTATCGTATAAGGTAAAATTTTCGCAGGTATAATTATCGTGTTCAGACTCATACGGTTTTTGAAAGGTTACAGATTTTCGAGCGTAGTCGCTCCGCTGTTCAAGATTATGGAAGCTCTTTTCGAGCTGATTATTCCGCTTGTCGTCGCAAAGATAATCGACGTGGGCATTCCGAACGGCGATACCCGCTACGTCTGGAAAATGGGCATAGTTATGATTTCGTTCGGCTTGGCGGGACTGTTGTTTTCTATGACTTGCCAATATCTCGCGGCGCGCGCAAGCACGGGCTTCGGCACAAACGTAAGGGGCGCGCTTTATCGTCATATAAACAAGTTCGGTTATCCCGAAGTCGATAAGTTCGGCGCGCCGTCGCTCGTAACGCGTCTTACAAGCGACGTAAATCAGACGCAGGTTGCCGTTGCGATGTTTATCCGCCTTGTGTTGCGCGCGCCCATAATGGTAATAGGTGCGATAATTATGGCTATAACTATCAGTCCGATTCTGTCGCTTATATTCGTTGCTATGTCGGTCGTCGTGTCGGTTGTGCTGTACTTTATAATGTCGCGTTCAGCTCCGTTTTATATAGCCATACAGTCAAAGCTCGACAGGGTTGCGCTTCTTACGCGCGAAAATCTTTCGGGCGCGAGAGTCGTGCGCGCGTTTTCGCGTCAGGACGAAGAACAGGAAGATTTCGAAAAAGCGTCGGAATCGCTCGCAAAATCGAGCAGAGCTGTCGGGGCTGTCGCCGCGCTTCTCAATCCGTTGACTTACGTGCTTGTTAATCTTGCGATAATAGCCGTTATATGGTTCGGCGGTATAAAGGTTGATACGGGCGTTCTGAGTCAAGGCGAAATTCTCGCGCTCGTGAACTATCTTTCGCAGATTCTGCTCGCGCTTATCGTGCTTGCGAATTTGGTCGTAACGTTCACGAAAGCGTCGGCGTGCGCAAAGAGAATAAACGAAGTTTTAGACACGGTTCCGTCCGTGCGGGACGAGAGCTCGGGCAGGGTGGAAGGCAAGGAAAACGCGCCGAAGTTTGAATTTCGCAACGTGGATTTTTCTTACGGCGAAAATCTCGGGCGGTCGCTCGAAAACATAGACGTGTCGGTTGCGGCGGGCGAAACGCTCGGCGTTATAGGCTCGACGGGCAGCGGCAAAACTACGCTCATAAACCTTTTGGGACGCTTTTACGACGTAAGCGGCGGCGAAGTGCTTATCGACGGCGTGAACGTAAAGGAATATCCGTTTGCTCAGCTCCGCGAAAAAATAGGGCTTGTGCCGCAACAGACTTCGCTTTTTTCGGGAACAATCCGCGAGAATATGCAGATTGGCAGACCCGATATTTCCGACGAAAAAATATGGGGCGCTATGAAAACCGCGCAAGCGTCCGAGTTCGTGTCGGCTTTGGACGGTAAACTCGAAGCGCCCGTTCTGCGCGACGGACGAAACTTCTCGGGCGGTCAGCGTCAGCGGCTTACGATTGCCCGCGCGCTGTCGGGTTCGCCCGAAATTCTGATTCTCGACGACAGTTCGAGCGCACTCGATTACGCGACGGATTTCGAGTTGCGGAAAGCTCTGAAAAACGACACTGCGGGACTTACGGTCGTTATTGTTTCTCAGCGTTATTCGTCGATAAAAAACGCGGATAAAATTCTCGTTCTCGACGACGGAAAAGCGGCGGGAATAGGCACGCACGACGAGCTTCTGAAAACCTGCGAAGTTTACCGCGAGATTTGCAATTCTCAGGACGATAACGACAAGAGCGAAGGGGGAGCGAAGAAATGAAAAAGAATTCGCCCAAAAGCCTTGTAAGACTGTTTGCGTTTATGAAACCGCATTCCGCTCATCTTGTTCTGTGCGCGCTCTTTACCGTTATCTATACTGCGGCTACGCTCTACGTTCCCGTTGTTATCGGCAAGGCGCTGGACTATATGATAGGCGCGGGCAACGTGGACTTTGCGGGCATAATAAAAATGATTGTTCAGATAGTTATCTGCGCGGTCGTCGTAGCCGTTTTTCAGTGGCTCGCGTCGGTATGCTCGAACAGGCTCGCGTTCAACACGATACGCGATTTGCGCATTGCGGCGTTTAACAAGCTGAACGCCGTACCGCTAAGGTATCTCGACGGAAACAGCCACGGCGACCTTATGGCGCGCATAGTCAGCGACGCCGACCTTGTTTCGGACGGACTTATTCAGGGCTTTACGCACCTTTTTTCGGGGCTTGTAACGGTAGCGGGAACAATAGTTTTTATGTTCGTCATAAACGTGAAAATCGCGCTTATGGTCGTGCTTTTGACGCCGCTGTCGCTTCTTGTAACCTGGCTGATAGCAAAGCTGAGCCACAATATGTTCGGAATGCAGTCGAAAAGCCGCGGCGAGCTGTCGGGGCTTGCCGAAGAAATGCTTTCGAATCAGAAGATTGTAAAAGCGTTTGGGTATGAATCTACGGCGGAAGAAAAGTTCGACGCGATAAACGCCGACCTTAAAAAATACGGGACTTTCGCAATGTTCTATTCGTCGCTCACAAATCCGAGCGCGAGATTCGTCAATTCCATAATCTACACGGCGGTCGCCGTGTTCGGCGCGCTTACCGTCGTTTCTAACCCCGTAGCGTTCTCGGTGGGCGCTCTGTCGAGCTTTCTGCAATACGCCAATCAGTACTGCAAGCCGTTCAACGAAATAACGGGGGTTATAACCGAGCTTCAAACGGCGTTCGCGTCTTTGCGCCGCGTGCTTACGGTTCTCGACGAGAAAGAAGAAATCTCCGACGCGGGCAAGGACGAAATTACCGATTGCGACGGCAGTATGAAAGCCGAGCACGTATATTTTGCGTACAACCCCGAAAAACCGCTTATAACCGACTTTAACATAGAAGTCAAGAAAGGTCAGCGCATAGCGATAGTCGGACCTACGGGTTGCGGCAAAACTACGCTTATAAACCTTCTTATGCGGTTCTACGACGTCGACAGCGGAAAAATCGTCGTTTCCGGCAAGGATATTAACGAAGTTACGCGCAGTTCGCTCCGCTCTTGTTACGGAATGGTTTTGCAGGAAAGCTGGCTGTTTTCGGGAACGATACGCGAAAACATAGCCTACGGAAAGGAAGACGCTACGGAAGAAGAAATCATTGCCGCGGCGGAAAAGGCGCGCATTCATAAATTTATTATGCGCCAAAAAAACGGTTACGACACGATGATTTCCGAAGACGGCGGCAACATAAGCCAAGGTCAGAAACAGCTTCTCTGCATAGCGCGGATACTTTTGTCAAAGCCGCCTATGCTCATACTCGACGAAGCTACGAGCAGTATAGACACGCGCACGGAAAAGCGCGTTCAGAAAACGTTTGCCGAAATGATGCAGGGCAGAACGAGTTTTATAATCGCGCACCGACTTTCAACGATAGTCGACGCGGATAAAATTCTCGTAATGAAGGACGGCAATATAATCGAGAGCGGAACGCACGAAGAACTTCTGAATAAGCGCGGTTTTTATTCCGAGCTGTTCAACAGTCAGTTCGCAAAATATTGATTGCATATAAAGATTTATCCGAAAACCGTTGCATAGCGGCGTTCGACTGTGGTATAATTGTAGTATGGCTAAATTTCAGTTGCATTCGCCGTATTCTCCGACGGGCGACCAGCCCGAAGCTATCGCGCGGCTTGCCGAGGGCATAGAAGACGGACTCAGGTCGCAAGTGCTTTTGGGCGTTACGGGAAGCGGTAAAACGTATACTATGGCTAACGTAATAGAGCGGGTGAACAGACCCGCCCTTATTTTGGCGCACAACAAGACGCTTGCGGCTCAGCTTTGTAACGAAATGCGCGAGTTTTTCCCGAACAACCGCGTGGAATTTTTCGTTTCGTATTACGACTATTACCAACCCGAAGCTTATATAGCGAGCACCGATACGTATATTGAAAAGGATATGTCGATAAACGACGAAATCGAGAAACTGCGCCATTCGGCGACTTGCTCGCTTGCGGAACGGCGGGACACCATAGTCGTTTCGTCCGTTTCTTGCATATACGGTTTGGGCGCGCCCGAAAACTATTATAAAATGGCTATATCTCTGCGCCCCGGGCAGAAGATAGAACGCGACGACCTTATCCGTCGGCTTATCGACATAAACTACAAGCGCAACGACACGGAATTCGAGCGCACGAATTTCAGGGTCAAAGGCGACACGGTCGAAATATTCGTTACCTGGTCGAGCGACCTTGCGATACGGGTCGAATTTTTCGGCGACGAAATAGAGAGCATAACCGAATTCGAAGCCGTTTCGGGGCGCAAAGTAAATTCTCTTTCGCATATAGCCATATTCCCCGCGTCGCACTATGCGTTTGAAAAATCTACGATGGATTCGGCTTTGGGGCAGATTGCCGAAGATTTGGAAGCGCAAGTTAAATTTTTCACGGACTGCGGCAAACTTATCGAAGCTCAGCGCATAAGTCAGCGAGTTAAATACGATATGGAAATGATACGCGAGATAGGCTATTGCAGCGGTATAGAAAACTACTCGCGCTATTTCGACGGTCGGAAACCAGGCGAACCGCCGTATACGCTTCTCGATTACTTTCCGAAAGACTTTATAATGTTTATAGACGAAAGTCATATGACCGTTCCGCAGTTAAGGGCGATGTACAACGGCGATTTGTCGAGAAAAACGAATCTCGTCGAGTACGGGTTCAGACTTCCCGCGGCTTACGATAACAGACCGCTTAAATTCGACGAGTTCAATAAGCGCGTGGGACAAGTCGTGTACGTGTCGGCAACGCCCGCGGCGTATGAGCTTTCGCTTTCGGGCGGGCAGGTGGCGGAGCAAATCATAAGACCTACGGGACTGCTCGACCCGCCCGTGGAAATACGCAAAACCGACGGGCAAATCGACGACCTTATGGCTGAGATAAAGTCTACGGTAGCCGCGGACGGGCGCGTGCTTGTAACGACGCTTACGAAAAAAATGGCGGAAAGCCTTACGACGTTTTTGTCGGAGCACGGCGTTAAGGTGCGTTACCTGCACTCGGATATAGACACTATGGAGCGCATAGAGATTATAAACGGGCTCAGGAAAAAAGATTTCGACGTAGTGGTCGGAATAAATCTTCTGCGCGAAGGACTCGATATTCCCGAAGTCAAGCTCGTTGCCATACTCGACGCGGACAAAGAAGGCTTTTTGCGCAGTGAAACTTCGCTTATTCAGACGATAGGCAGAGCCGCGCGCAACGCCGAAAGCAGAGTTATAATGTACGCGGACAATATGACGGGTTCGATGCAACGCGCGATTGACGAAACGAACCGCCGCCGTACCAAGCAATCGGATTATAACTTAAAGCACAATATTACGCCCAAGACGATTAAAAAGGCGATAGTCAATACGTTGCAGATTTCGTCGAAAGTTTCGGAAAAGATAGACGCGAAAGAAATTCCGCAAATGATTGACAAACTGAAAGGGCTTATGACGGTGGCTTCGCACAGTCTTGACTTTGAAACGGCTATTAAGCTGAGAGACAGAATCGCGGAACTGAAAGAAATGCAAATCAAACTCGGTAAGATGAAAGGCAGACAGACGAATGGATAATATTATTATAAAAGGCGCGAAAGAGAATAATTTGAAGAACGTCGACCTTACGCTTCCGCGCAATAAGCTGATTGTGTTTACGGGCGTGTCGGGGAGCGGAAAAACTTCGCTCGCATTCGATACGATTTTCGCCGAGGGGCAAAGGCGTTACGTCGAAAGTCTTTCGTCCTATGCGCGCCAATTCCTGGGACAGATGAATAAGCCCGACGTGGAGAGTATCGACGGATTGAGTCCCGCAATTTCGATAGACCAAAAGACGACGAGCCGCAACCCGCGCTCTACCGTCGGCACGGTTACGGAAATTTACGACTATCTGCGGCTTTTATACGCACGCGCAGGCACGGTGTATTGCCCCGAGTGCGGCAAGGAAATCCGCCAGCAGTCGATAGACGAAATCGTCGATAAAATTCTCGAATATCCCGAAAACTCGAAAATTCTCGTAACTTCGCCCGTTATACGCGGACGGAAAGGCGAGTACGTGAAAATGTTTGAAGATTTCCGCAAGAGCGGTTATTCGCGCGTTAAAGTGGACGGGCAGGTTTACTCGCTCGACGACGAAATCAAGCTCGATAAGCAGGTAAAGCACGATATAAGCGTAGTTGTAGACAGGCTTATAATAGACGGCGTACAAAAGCGGCTTACCGACAGTCTTGAAACGGCTCTTAAACTTTCCGACGGGCTTGTCGTTATAGACAACGACGGCAAAGAACAGACTTTCAACACGAAGTACGCTTGCCCCGATTGCAACGTTTCGCTTGCGGAAGTCGAGCCGCGGCTGTTTTCGTTCAACAGTCCGTTCGGAGCTTGCCCCGAATGCGCGGGGCTCGGCTTTACTCAGCGAATAGACCCCGAGCTTATCTACGGCGACGGCAAAAAGTCTTTGCGCGAAGGCGCGCTTACGATAACGGGCTGGAATTTCGATTCGGGCAGTCATACCGAAATGTATTTTAAGGCGCTTTCTAAGCGTTACGGCTTTTCTATGGACGCGCCGTATAAAGATTTGCCCGAGAACGTAAAGCAGATTCTTCTCTACGGTAACGGCGGCGAAAAACTCGAAATGGAGTACAACTCATTCAACTTTCAGGGCAGTTTTTCGGCTTCCTACGAGGGCGTGGTTACCAATCTCGAACGGCGTTACAGAGATACTTCGTCCGATTACGTAAAGAGCGATATAGAGCGTTTTATGCGCACGAAGCCCTGCGAAGTCTGCGGCGGAAAGCGCCTTAAAAAGGAAGCTCTTTCCGTGCGCGTCGGCGGCAAAAACATTTATGAGCTGTCGAGTATGCCGATAGTTAAAATACGCGAGTTTTTCGCTGCTCTCGAACTCGACAAAACGAAGTCGATAATAGCCAAACCGATACTCAAAGAGATAAACGCAAGACTTTCGTTTCTCGTTGACGTGGGGCTCGATTACCTTACGCTTTCGCGCGACGCGGCGAGCCTGTCGGGCGGCGAAGCGCAACGCATCCGTCTTGCTACGCAAATCGGGTCGGGACTTCAAGGCGTTCTGTACATTCTCGACGAGCCGAGTATAGGACTTCATCAGCGCGATAACGCCAAACTTATTTCCACGCTCGAACACTTGCGCGACTTGGGTAATACTCTTATAGTAGTCGAACACGACGAAGACACTATGCGCGCCGCCGATTTTATAGTCGACGTGGGACCCGGTGCGGGCGTTCACGGCGGAGAGATAGTTGCGGCAGGCGACCTTAATGCCGTTGTTAATGCGCCGAACTCGATTACGGGCGAATATCTGAGCGGCAGAAAGCGCATAGGGATTCCCGCCGTAAGAAGAAAGGGCGACGGAAATTCAATCGAGATAACGGGCGCGGCGCAAAACAATCTTAAAAACATAGACGTTAAAATTCCAACGGGCATTATAACGGCCGTTACGGGCGTGTCGGGGAGCGGAAAATCGAGTCTTATAAATCAGATTCTGTATCCCGCCGTATCGAACGCGGTAAACGGCACGCGTATGCTCGTGGGCGCGCACAAGCGGATTCTCGGCACGGAAAACATAGACAAGGTTATAAACATAGACCAAAGTCCGATAGGGCGCACGCCGAGAAGCAATCCCGCAACGTATACGGGCGTGTTCGGTCATATCCGCGAGCTGTTCGCCAAAACGGCGGACGCGAGAGAACGCGGATATAAGGCGGGCAGGTTCTCGTTCAACGTAAAGGGCGGCAGGTGCGAAAGTTGTTCCGGCGACGGAATTATCCGCATCGAAATGAACTTTTTGCCCGACGTTTACGTGCCTTGCGAAGTCTGCGGCGGTCAGAGATACAACCGCGAAACGTTGCAAGTCAAGTATAAGGGCAAGAATATTTCCGACGTTTTGGAAATGACCGTCGAAGAAGCGTACGAATTTTTCGAGAACGTGCCGTCGATTGCGAACAAAATCCGCACGCTGTACGAAGTCGGTTTGGGGTATATCAAGCTCGGACAGCCCGCGACGACATTGTCGGGCGGCGAAGCTCAGCGCGTTAAACTTGCGACCGAGCTTTCGCGCAGAAGCACCGCAAAGACGCTTTATATTCTCGACGAACCGACTACGGGACTGCATATCTACGACGTGGACAAGCTGATTTCGATATTGCAAAGACTATCGGAAACCGGTAACACCGTAATAGTTATAGAACACAATCTCGACGTGATAAAAACGGCGGACTACATTTTAGATTTGGGACCCGAGGGCGGCGACCGCGGCGGCTCGGTAATAGCTACGGGAACGCCCGAAGAGATTGTAAAAGTCGAAAAAAGCTACACGGGGCGGTTTTTGGCGCCCATATTAAAGCGCGGATATTAAAATTCAATTAAATTTGCAAAAACCCCTTCCCGTATTTGACAACGGGGGGGGGTATGTTATACTTTTAACATATATTTATAGAGGAGCGCAATTATGGCGCAAAACGCAATAGAAGTTAAGAATCTTACAAAGCGTTACGGCGAATTTACGGCTGTAAGCGACGTAAGTTTCCGAGTGAAAGAAGGCGGTTTTTTTGCATTTTTAGGACCCAACGGCGCGGGAAAATCAACGACGATAAACTGTCTTACCACGTTTTTGACGGCGGACGGAGGCAACGTTTCCGTTCTCGGACGCGATTATATCTCCGAACGCGACGCGATTCGCGGTCTGATAGGCGCCGTTTTTCAGGAGAGCGTTCTCGACGGTTTTCTGACCGTCAAGGAGAATATCCGCGCCCGCGCCGCGCTGTACGGTATTCGGAAAAACGAATTCGACGCGAGATACGTAAAACTCAGAGAAAGATTTTCGCTCGCCGAAATCGAAAATAAGCGGTTCGGGAAGCTGTCGGGCGGACAGAGGCGCAGAGCGGATATTGCTCGAGCGCTTATCAACTCGCCTAAGATACTTTTTCTCGATGAACCGACTACGGGGCTTGACCCTCAAACCAGGCTCTCCGTTTGGGAAAACATAAAGCGGCTCCGAGAAGAAGAAAACGTAACCGTATTTCTTACTACTCATTATATGGAAGAAGCCGAAAAAGCCGACTACGTAGTTATGATAGACGGCGGAAAAATAATAGCGGAAGATACTCCCGAAAATCTCATTAACCGTTATTCGAGTTCGAAATTGCGCTTAAAGCCGAAAAACGCGTCTGCTTTTGCGGAAATCAGGCACGAAGAAAAGAACGGACTTTTCATTATAAACGTAAAGGACTGTTTCGCCGCGATGGAAATTATAGAAAAATTCAAGTCCGAAATCGAATTTTTCGAAATCGTGCAGGGTAATATGGACGACGTGTTTATCGAACTTACTGGCAGTAAGCTAAGGGAGAGCGTATGATATGTGCGAACAGATAATTAGAAATTTCAAGGCGTATTTTCGCAATAAAGGTTCGTTTTACGGGTCGCTCGTTTCTATGTTCGTATTGCTTGTGTTATACGCGCTGTTTCTTACGGACGTTCTCGTAGACGGACTTCAAGCCGTTTTTCAATCCGAAAACGCGAAAGCGTTCGTGTTCGCTTGGCTTGTGTGCGCAATGCTTACGGTTAACGCGATAAACGCCACAATGTCTGCCGTCAACGTAATGGTCGAAGACGAAGAGCAGCGAAAGATAAAGGATTTTACAATCTCGCCGTTTCCCGCGTGGAAACTCACGCTTTCGTACATAATAGCCGCCGTAGCCGCGGGGCTTATCGTAACGCTAGCAACGCTTTTGCTCGGATTTTTTCTCGTGCTGATATTCGGTAAAACGGCGATAAGTTTTCTGCCGCTGCTTAAAACGCTCCCGTGCATAATAGTAACGGTGCTCGCCGTCGCCGCCGTAACGGTTTTCGCTTACAGCTACGTTAAAAAGACGAGCGTCGTTTCCGTCGTTACTATGATAATCGGCGTTATGATAGGTTTTCTGATAGGCGCATATATGCCCATAGGTCAGATGGGCAAGGCGATACAGGTGATAATAAAATGCGTGCCGTTTACCTACGCCGCCGCATATTTACGCGCCGTTCTGCTCAAAGATATTTCCGCCGCGTATTTCGACGGCGCGCCCGCGGGACTTAAAGACGGATTCGAGGAGATGATGGGCAACGTGATAAAATGGGGCGACTATATCGTCCCGAATTGGCTTTGCGTTTTAATAGTGTTTGCCGTAGCCGTAATATTTTTCGCTCTTACCGTTCTCAGAATAAATATGAGAAAGAGAAAAAGCTAATTTTCGGGAACGCTTTCGGTCGCTTTGCGGCTCAGTCTTTCGGTGTCCGCCGCGGCGCCCGCTATAACGAGAACGTCTTCGGGGCGCAGAACGCAATCGGCGTTCGGCGTTACTATAATTTCGTCGCCGCGCTTTATCAGAATTACCGTTATTTTTTCCGAGTTGCGCAAATCGAGCTGAATAAGGCTTTTGTTCTGCCATTGTTCGGGCGTTATTATTTCGACTATCCGGAAGTTGTTGAGCGACATTATTTCTATAATGTTCGGCTTTGTAAGGCTTGCGGCAAGCCGTCCGCCCATTTCTTCTTCGGGTATGATTACTCTGTCCGCTCCGATTTTTTCGAGAACGGTCTTGTGCATTTTGTCCTGTGCCTTGCATATAACGCGCTTTACGCCGAGCTGTTTGCACATCAGCGTTATGAATATGCTCGACTCTACGTTCGTGCCTATGCAAACCACGGCGACGTCGAAATTGTTGATTCCGAGCTTTTGCAAAACGCGCTCGTCGGTTGCGTCCGCGCATACGCTTTGCGTGCAGAACGCGTCCATATCGTTCACGCGTTCCATATTCTTATCGACGGCGAGAACGTCCGCGCCGTCTTCGTACAGCGCTTTCGCAAGCGAAGTGCCGAAGCGTCCCAAACCGAACACAACGAATTGTTTTTTTGCGGGTTTTGCCATAATTCCGAAAATCTCCTTAAAATTATCCTATCGTGATATTGCCTTCGGGGTACTTGATTATTTCGGGTTCGCGCCCCGTGAAGAACAAAAGACCGAAGTTCATAAGTCCCACTCTGCCGAACAGCATCGCAATCATTACGGCGTACTTTCCGCCGACGCTCAGATACGGCACTATTCCCGTCGTAAGACCCGTAGTCGCAAACGCCGAGAACGCGTCGTGCAGTACGTTTTCAAACGTGAACAAGCCGCTTTCGATAAGCTGCGCGTTGTTTTGCTCCGTGAGAAGAAGCGTAAATGTTAGCAGTATAACGACGAGCAGACCGAGCGTTGCGAGCGCGGCGGCTTTCGCTACGTTGCGGCGGCTTACCGTATGCCGCCCGACCGTAACGTTTTCGCGCCCTTTGAACACCGATATTACGGCTAGCGCGATTACGGCGAGCGTAGTCGTTTTTATTCCGCCGCCCGTAGAGCAGGGGGACGCGCCTATAAACATCAGAATATCGTTTAGCAGCTTGCTCGGAGTTCTCATTGCGCCTTGGTCTATCGACGAAAAGCCCGCCGTGCGCGCCGTTACCGACTGAAAGAACGACGCCATAAGTTTGACTCCGCCGCCGTCGTTGCCGATTGTGAGCGGATTTGTGTATTCCAACCACAAAAAACACAGCGTTCCGACGATTATAAGTCCGCACGTAACGCAAAGCGCGATTTTCGAGTGAAGCGACAGTTTTTTGAAGTTGAATTTGCTGTTTATTATATCGGCAATAACCGTAAAGCCGAGTCCGCCGAGTATAATCAAAAAAGCGACGGTAAGCGTTACGAGCACGTCTGATTTGTAGTTTATAAGGCTTATATACGGCATTCCGGGCGTGCCCGCAAACAAGTCGAAGCCTGCGTTGCAAAACGCCGAAACCGACAGAAACAGCGACTGCCAAATGCCTATCGCGCCGTTATCGCGGCAGAGCGCGGGCATAAGAAGTATAAATCCCGCGCCTTCGATTATGCCCGTTGTTATAAGAATTTTGATTACGAGTTTTATTACGCCCTTCGGCGTGTCGGACGAAAGCGAGTCCGATATGGCGAGACGGCTTTTGTACGAAATGCGCTTTCTTATTATAAGCATTATAAGCGTGGTAACCGTCATAAAGCCGAGTCCGCCCGTCTGAATGAGAAGAAGCAGAACGGCTTGTCCGAATCCCGAATAGTGAACCGCAACGGGGACTACCGTGTAACCCGTAACGCAAACGGCGGAAACGGCGGTGAAAAGCGCGTCGGTAAAGTTTGTCCATTCGCGCGCCGACGAGCTTATCGGCAGACAAAGCAAAAACGCGCCGATTAAAATAACGCCGACAAATCCGCATATTATAGTATGCGCGGGGCGAAGCCTTATTCGCTTGCTTTTGTGATTTCCGAATTCTTCTTTCATTTTAATAGAACAAAAGGCAGGTTGCCGACGCGGCTATCCCTTTACCGTCGCCGACTATTCCGAGTTGCTCGGTCGTAGTCGCCGAAACGTTTACCTGACAGGGGTCGATTTTAAGCGCGGACGCGAGCGATTCGCGTATCGCGTTTATATAGGACTGCAATTTCGGCTTTTCAGCCATTATCACGGCGGATATGTTTCCTACCGTATAGCCGTTTCTGTAAATCAATTCGGTAACTTGCGCCAGAAGTATCATCGAGCTTATGTCTTTGAACTTTTTGTCCGTGTCGGGGAAAAGCACTCCTATGTCGGGGAAGCCGCCCGCCGAAAGCAACGCGTCCATAACGGCGTGGGTGAGTACGTCCGCGTCCGAATGCCCTTTCAATCCTTTATCGAAAGGCAGTTTGACTCCGCCGAGTATCAGCGGTCTGCCGCTCACGAGCTTGTGAACGTCGAACCCGACTCCTATCTTCGTGCGCCCCGCCGCGGGAAAATACAAATCTTTCGGCGCGGTTACTTTTACGTTTTCGTATTCTCCGATTACGATATGCGGAGCAAACCCCGCACCTGCGTACACTTCGGAATCGTCTGTAAAAGCGTCGGATTCGACGTCATTGTACGCCTTTTTGATTTTGTCGAAAATAAAGGTCTGCGGCGTCTGTATATTATATAAGCCCGCGCGCGCAAGATTTTTGATTATCTGGTCGTTCTGCACTACCTTTATAGTATCTACCGCAGGGACGGCGACTATTCCGCTGCCGAACGTTACGGCGTCGTCTATGCTTTTGTCTATCGTTTTGGGGCTTACGTGCGGGCGCGCGCCGTCGTGAATGCAGACTATATCGCACTCTTCAATGGCGTTAAGTCCGTTTTTAACCGATTCAAAACGCGTGCTTCCGCCTAAGCAGACCGAAACGTTTTCGTATTCGTCGGCTATTTTTTTTATCTCGCTTTCGTCGGCGTGGGAAACTACGAGCATAAGCGAATTTACTTTGCTCGCGCGGAACTTGTCTATCGTGAGTTCGAGAACCGTCTTTTTGCCCACGTAGTACAATATCTTATTATAAGGCAGTCCCGTTCGCGTGCCGCTGCCCGCGCAGAGAATAAGACCGCATATCTTCAAAGACTTGTCAGTCGTTTTGCTTGATTTCATACAGAGTGCGAGCTTCCTCCTTCGAGGCTTTTTCGTTGAGAGCTTTTACTTCGAATA
>WSNJ01000046.1 GCA_013316045.1 Clostridia bacterium | reverse complement strand
CCGTTAGTTGAATATAAAAAAAGTGCGGTTTGTTTTTCGCACTTTTCCGATTTTTAATACGCTCTTGCGAAGTAGATTTTGTACTTGGCTTTTTTGCCGCAACATACGCATTTGTCGCCGACGGGGGTTTGGTCGAACGGCATATTGCGCGAAGTGGCTTGCATTTTTTCCTTTATCGCAATTTCGCAATCTTCGTCGCCGCACCACATCGTAAGACCGAAGCAACCGTCGTTTACTGCTTTTTCGAGTTCGTCCATATCCTTAACCACTCTTATGCGCTTGTTCAGATTTTCTTCGGCTTTTTGGTACATATTGTCGTGAATTTCCTGCAAAAGGGCGGTAAGGCTCTCGGCAAGACCGTCAAGCGGCAGGGTAGTCTTTTCGCCGAACTTGTCGCGGCGAACGACTGTCGCAACGCCGTTTTCAATATCGCGCGGACCTATTTCCACTCTTACGGGAACGCCTTTCATTTCGTATTCGTTGAATTTCCAGCCGGGCGAGTTGTCGGACAGGTCGAGTTTTACCCGCAGTCCCGCCGCGCGCAGGTTTTCGGAAACTTCCTTGGCTTTATCCGCAACGCCGTCCTTGTGCATAGCGACAGGCACAACGGCAACCTGAACGGGCGCAACGTAAGGGGGCAGGCAGAGTCCGCGCTCGTCGCCGTGAACCATAATAATCGCGCCTATAAGACGCGTTGTAACGCCCCAGCTCGTCTGATACGGCGTTTTGTGCGTGCCGTCTTTATCCAGAAATTTAATGTCGAACGCTTTTGCGAATTTCTGCCCGAAGTTATGCGAAGTTCCCGCTTGCAGACTTTTTCCGTCGTGCATCATAGCTTCGATAGAATAGGTCGCCGCCGCGCCCGCAAATTTTTCGCGCTCGGTTTTTTGACCCGTAAGCATAGGTATAGCCAAAACGTTTTTTGCAAACTCCGCGTAAACGTTAAGCATTTTTATCGTTTCTTCCTGCGCTTCTTCCGCGGTGGCGTGAACGGTATGACCTTCCTGCCACAGGAACTCCGAAGTTCTTAAAAACGGGCGGGTAGTCTTTTCCGCGCGCATAACGTTAGCCCACTGATTTATCAGCACGGGCAAATCGCGGTACGACTGCACCCATTTCGCGTACATCGAGCAGATTATCGTTTCGCTCGTGGGGCGCACGACGAGTTTTTCGGCGAGTTCTTCTTCGCCGACGCTCGTAACGGTGAACACTTCGGGCGCAAAGCCTTCTACGTGTTCGGCTTCTTTAAGCAGAAAGCCGTACGGAATAAGCATCGGAAAATAAGCGTTTTCGTGTCCCGTAGCTTTTATGCGCTTATCGAGCTGACTTTGAATGTTTTCCCATATCGCGTAGCCGTAGGGACGAATAACCATAGTGCCTTTTGTCGGACCGTAGTCCACAAGACCCGTTTTCAACACTACGTCGGTGTACCATTGGGGGAAGTTCTCGTTAATGTCCGCTACGTCGCGCACGAATTCTTTTTCCTTTGCCATTTGCTTGCTCCGTTATTTATATAAAACTCTATGTATTATATAAGCAAAAGGCGCGGTTTGTCAAGTAATTCGGTTTCGCGCTACAAAAACACCGACAGCAGAATAACCGCCGCAAGCCCCGGGATTCCCAAAAATCCGACTATAAGCGCGTTAAGCGGATTGAGCGCGACGGAAACGACCTTGAACAGCGGCAACAAACAAAAAATAACTCCGCCGCAAAGCGTGTTTATCAGAATTCTTTTCATTCCCTTCGTTTTAAGCCGAAAAACCCAACCGAGCAGGATAACGAGCAGAAGTCCTATTAAAAAAGAAACGGCAATCTCGAATATTTTCATATATAAGATAAATATTCGTACAAGCCCCGAGTTATTCTTTTATAACTTTTTTATTTGCGCCGAATTATTCTATATCGCTTGAAAATATCACTTTTACAATTCTGTCGCACGCCGAATTCTTTGACAATGCCGCGATTTAAGTGTATTATAATATAATGACGATTAAAGGCGACATAGACGAAATAAGATTTCGCAACGACGAGAACGGATATACTATTTTGGTTCTCGACGCGGACGGCGAGCCCGTTACGTGCGTCGGGACTTTTCCGCCCGTTTCCGAAGGCGAGTTCTTAAAGCTCGAAGGCAATTTCGTTACGCACGCCAAATTCGGCAGACAGTTCAAGGTGGAAAGCGTTTCGTCGTCCGCACCCGAAACGGCGGACGGAATAGTGCGCTACTTGGGCTCGGGAGTAATTAAGGGAATAGGTCCCAAAACGGCTCTTGCGATAGTTTCGCACTTTAAGGAAAAGACGCTCGAAGTTATGGAGCTTGCGCCGTATATGCTAGCGAGAGTAAAGGGCATAAGCAAGCAGAAAGCCGCGCAGATAGGCGCTGAATACTCTCAGATTAAGCAGATGAAAGACGCAATGATTTTCTTGCGTCAGAGCGGCGTTACCGCGAATATGGCTATGCGCATATACAAAGTCTACGGCGAAAACACGGTCGCCGCCGTAAAAGCCAACCCGTACAAGCTAATCGAAGACGTGTCGGGAATAGGCTTTTTGACCGCGGACAAGATAGCGGCGGAAACGGGCATCGCGCGCGACAGCGAATTCCGTATCCGCGCGGGTATAATTTATACGCTGAACGCAGGCGGCGAAAAAAACGGCAATACGTTTCTGCCTTGCGACGCGCTCGCGGCGGAAGCGGCTAAACTGCTCGGACTCGACGATACGCTCGTGTCGGGCGCAATGGAAAATCTCGTATTGTCGGGCGTGCTCAGAAACGTGAATAACGGCGAAACGGACGGGCTTATGCTTTCGTCCGTGTACAGAGCTGAAAAGTCCGCGGCAACCAAACTCGTCGAGCTTGTAGCTCTTGCGAACAGATTGAGCGTTAACTGCGACGAAGAAATCGCCGAATTCGAACGTGCCGAAAACATATCGCTCCACGCTACGCAAAAGGACGCCGTTAAGAGTGCGGTTAACAGCGGGGTGTCGGTTATAACGGGCGGTCCGGGTACGGGAAAAACTACGATTATAAAATGTATTCTGTCGGTGTTCTCTACGCAGAAGATAAGCTGTTTGCTTATGGCGCCTACGGGCAGAGCCGCAAAAAGGCTGTCCGAAAGCACGGGGCAGGACGCGAGCACGATTCACCGCGCGCTTATGCTTTCTCCCGGCAATTACGGCGGCGGGGGAGAAATGCTTAACGCGGGCGCGGTGATAGTGGACGAGTTTTCTATGGTAGACGTGTTCCTGCTGAATTCGCTTCTGAGCAAATTGCGCGAGGGCACGAAACTTATTATAGTAGGCGACAAAGACCAACTGCCGAGCGTCGGGGCGGGAAACGTTTTGCAGGATATTTTACAGAGCGACGCCGTTCCGGTCGTTAACCTTACGCAGATTTACCGCCAAAGCGACGAAAGCCTTATAACGCTCAACGCTCACGCGATAAACCGCGGCGAAATGCCCGTGCTGAGCGATAAGAAAAGCGATTTTTTCTTTATAAAAAAGACTTCGCAAGCCGAAATCGCCGAAGAAGTGATAGGACTTGCGACCGAACGGATTCCCAAGTTCTTAAAATCCGACTGCTCGCGCGTTCAGGTGCTTTGCCCTATGAAAAACGGGCTTGCGGGGACCAACAACATAAACGCTATGATGCAAGCGCGTTTGCACGGCGTTAAAAAAGCCGATATCGACACGGACGAACAGCGGTTTGTTATAGGCGACAGGGTAATGCACACCGCTAATAACTATCTGCTCGAATGGAAGAAGATGGGCAGATGGGGCGTAGAGAGCGGCGAAGGCGTGTTCAACGGCGATACGGGCTATATCGAAGACATACGCTCCGACAGCGGCGAGATAGACGTTTTGTTCGAAGACGGCAGGCGCGTAACGTATACTTCGGATATAAGGTATCAGCTTTCGCTTGCCTATGCCGTAACCGTTCACAAGAGCCAAGGCAGTGAGTTCGACGCCGTAATAATGCCGATTTACGCCGCAAATTATATGATTATGACGAGAAATTTGCTTTACACCGCAATAACCCGCGCCAAAAAGATTGTGATTTTGGTCGGAGAAGAGTATAATATAAAGAAGATGGTAGATAACAACTATATCGCCAAGCGGTACAGTATGCTGAAAAATTTTATTCTCGAAGCACAAAACAAGTATTCGTTACTTTACGGGAACAACTGAATGGACGAAATAAAGATAAACAAAAATCTGTTGCTTATATTCCGATTGCTTATGACGCTCATAGGAGCGGCGGTCGGCATAGTCGCTATATGGCAGGTATTTTCCGTAAGACCCGAGCTCGTGCGGAGCGTGGGGCTTAAAGCTGTTTTCTATATCGCGTGCGGAACGTTGCCCGCCGCGTTTATGTTCCTTACGGCGCGTCCGCTTTTAGGCGTAGTTCTTGCGGGTTGCGAAAAAGTAAAACTCGGTTTCAAGGGCGTAAAAGCCGTCGAAGTCGCGGGCGTTTTCGTGGGGCTGATTATAGGCGTGTTTTTCGGCTTTGTAAGCGACGCCGTTATGCGTCTTTTCCTGCCGATAATCGCTTTGAGAATAATAATAGCCGTCGTTTTGGCGGTTGTAACGGCTTACGTTGCGGCAATGCTGTGTATTCGTTTTATAAACAAGGCGGAAGCGTCGGACGGAGAATCGGAGAGCGAAAGCGCGGAAAGCTTTTCAAAAGAATATACGGGCGGAAGCGGCTACGTGCTGTCGGGCGGCGCGCTTAAAAACGACAGAATAATAAACGTGTGCGCCAAATGGCTTACGGGCGATATTTTCGTGCTTGAATCCACGGCGGAAGGATTTTCAAAAACGGCGGATATAAACCCCGTCGCGGCGGACGCGGCGCGCAGACTCGACGAGTTGCTCGGAAGCGGTAAAGTGAAAATTTCGGACTTCGGAAACGACTTTGAAAACGACGATGACGCCGTTATTTCGTTCGCTTTTGAAAAAAATCTGAAAATTCTCGTCGAAAACGGTAATTCAATCAAAGAAACTTCGCTTCCCGTGCATCTCCTTGCGCTGGACGAGCTGTAATATTATTGACTAATCCGTAAAAAAAAGTTAAAATATATATGAGCGCGATTATGGCGAAATAAAATTTACGGAGAGAGAATTTGTCGGACAACAAAGACGGCGTTTCCACGGCGCGGAAAATATTTTTCGGTTCGGGCAGTATCGTAAGCATTTTCGAATGCTTGTTTGCGACGCTGTTTTTTCCGTACGTAATCAAACTTGCGATTCCGCCGTGGGTTATTCTGCCCGTGTGTCTGTTTGCCGCCGCGTTTCCGCTTGCCGTAATGCCGCTTATATACGAGCTTATAAACGGTTCGCCGTTCATATCGCTCGGACGTTACCATATACCGCTCGCGCTGTCTTCGTTGGGACTTGCCGTTTTCTCGGCGCTTATGTTCAACGTGTCCGTAAGTTGGAACTTTGCGGGGAAAGTTTCCGCGCTTTTCTTCTCGGTTATGTTTTCCGTGCTGTTCCTGCTTATAAACAACTACGTGCGCGCAAGTATGGAAACGCGGCTGTGCGGCGAAAACGATAAACGTATGCGCAATATCCGCAGTATATTTTTTACCGTCGGGGTTGCGGCGTTTATACTTTGTTTTACTCTTATCTACGACGGGAGCGTCGAATCGCTGTCGGGCTTTTCGTTCATTTCGGCTATAATCGTTATGGCGGCGGGCGCGTGCGCGTATTTTTCCACTCAGAGCCTTATGCCGATGTTTATCCGCATAGAGCCGCCGCGCAAACGCGATATAAAGACTAAGTACAAACGGTTTTTCGGCTTGTTTGCGATAGGGCGCAACCGCCGCATTTATTTCGGCTATTACCTTACTATGACCGCGCTTTTAATATTCGCGCTGTCGATAGAAAATCTTACGGGTGCGTTCGGAATAGACAAAATGCTTGCCGCGCTCGGGCTGTTGTGCTTTGCGCTTGCTTTCGCTCTTACCGTCTGCTGTTTCGGGGAATATCTTTCCAAAACGTACGGGAAAACAGCCGTAGCCGCAGGCGTGATTCTTCTCGGCTGTTTCGCTACGGCAATGGCAAGACAGTTCGTGCGATTCGGAGAAGACGGCGATATGACGGCGGTATTCCTTATAACTTTTCTTTCGGGTGCGGCGTGCGGAATGATTTCGCTGTCGTCCGCGAAAAAATTCGGCGGCGTGGTAAAATCTCCGTCCGCTACGAAAGGCGTTATAAACAACCTTAAAAATATGACAGTCGTATGCTCGGCGTTTACCGCGCTTTTGGTCGCAACTCTCGCGTCGCTGTCGCAAAGCTATTCGCTTGTGATTTCGTTCTCGGTGGCGTCCGCCGCGCTCATAGCGTCGCTTGTCGAGTTTTTCCGAAAAGACAAAGAATATCTCACGTTGGAGTTTCCCACAAACTATGATTAGCATAAAAGAAATAACCGATAACTCGATAAAGGCGCAAAAGGCGCGCGATTTCGGCGCGTCGGTTACGGAGTTTCACCGCTGTTTCCTTGCGACCGAGAGCGGACGGGATATAGCGTTCGGAGCTATGACCTACGCGGGCGGCGTGTGCGTAAGCGCGGTAGAAGTAAAGAGCGGCGGCGACGGCGTGTACGATTTGCTCGTGCGTTCGATGATGAACGTTTTGCGCGATATGAAAAACATAACCGTTTACACGCTGCTCAATCATTTTTCGTTTGATTCTCTCGGCTTTAAGAAGAACGGCGACAGATACGAGATAAAAACGGATAATCTGAATTTTTCGTGTCATCAATAAAAATAAATTTCAGACGTAAGGGAGTGAGTTTACTTATGAAAACCGATATAGAAATTGCCAATTCCGTAAAGTTAAAGCCCATAGAAGAAGTGGCGCAAGAGCTTAATATCGACGCGTCGCGCCTGTACCGTTACGGCAATCATATTGCCAAGGTCGAACGTAAGGACGGCGGCAAGGGCAAAGTCGTTCTCGTAACCGCCATAAATCCCACGGCGGCGGGCGAAGGCAAAACCACGGTAAGCATAGGACTTGCGGACGCAATGCGGCTCGAAAAAAAGAAAGTCGCGCTCGCACTCCGCGAACCGTCTTTGGGACCCGTGTTCGGAATGAAGGGCGGAGCTACGGGCGGCGGTATGGTTCAGATTGCTCCGATGGAAGACATAAACCTGCACTTCACGGGCGATATGCACGCGATAACGGCGGCTAACAATCTGCTGTCGGCAATGATAGACAATCACATTTATTGGGGCAATGCGCTGAGAATAAAGACCGTGGAATGGCGCAGATGTCAGGACGTAAACGACCGCGCGCTGAGAAGCATTGTTTCGGGACTCGGATATTGCACGCGCGAAGACGGCTTCGACATTACCGCCGCAAGCGAGATTATGGCGACGCTGTGTCTGAGCAAGGACGAAAAGGACCTTAAAGAGCGGCTCGGCAGAATAGTAATCGGCAAAACTTACGACGGCGAAAACGTTACCGCGAAAGACCTTAAAGCTCACGAAGCTATGGCTATTTTATTAAAGGACGCGATAAAGCCGAATCTTGTGCAGACGCTTGCGGGAACTCCCGCGTTCGTTCACGGCGGACCGTTCGCAAACATCGCTCACGGCTGTAACAGCGTTATCGCCACGGAAACGGCTAAGTATTACGGAGATTACGTAGTAACCGAAGCGGGCTTCGGCGCGGACTTGGGCGCGGAAAAGTTTCTGGATATAAAGTGCCGTACGGCGGACATAAAGCCGTCGGCTGTGGTAATAGTCGCGACCGTTCGCGCGCTTAAATGCGCGGGCGGAAAGAAAAAAGATTTTTCCGAACGCGACGACAAGGCTCTCGAAAACGGGTTGCCGAATCTGCAAAAGCACATCGAGAATATAACGGGCGTGTTTAATATGCCTTGCGTCGTTGCGATTAACCGCTTTGCGTCCGACTCCGACGACGAGATAAAATTCGTTGAAAAGGCTTGCGGAAAATACGGCGTCAAAGCCGTTTGCTGCACGGCTCACGGCGACGGCGGAGAAGGAGCAAGGTCGCTCGCAAAGGAAGTTATCAAGCTGTGCGAAAAAGAAAGCGAGCTTAAATTCACATACGAACTTAACGACGCGATAGACGGAAAAATAGAAAAGATTGCAAAGCGCATTTACGGCGCGGACGGCGTAAAGTTCGAGCCGAAAGCAAAAAAAGCGATAGACGAGCTTACCGCCAAGGGCTACGGAAATTTGCCCGTATGCGTGGCTAAAACTCAGTACTCGCTGTCGGATAACGCGGCTCTCGTGGGTCGTCCGAAAGGCTTTACCGTAACGGTAAGGGATATTCGCTTACGGGCGGGCGCGGGCTTTCTGGTTGCGCTTGCCGGCGATATACTGCTTATGCCGGGGCTCGGACGCGTTCCGAACGCCGAAAATATGACGATTGAAAACGGAATTATAAAGGGCTTGTTTTAATTATGGGTAACTTTCTGGAAGAGATAATCGAAAGCGATATAAAGAGCGGAAAAACGCCGAATATCATAACGCGTTTTCCGCCCGAGCCAAACGGCTATCTGCATATAGGACACGCAAAGTCGATTTGCCTTAATTACGGTCTTGCAAAGAAGTACGGCGGCAAATTCAATCTGCGCTTCGACGATACTAACCCCGTAAAGGAAGACGACGAGTTCGTCGCGTCGATAGTCGCCGACGTAAAGTGGCTCGGAGCGGACGGCGAAGTTCTGTTTGCCTCGGACTACTTCGACACTATGTATGAATGCGCCGTAAAGCTCATTAAAAAAGGGCTTGCATACGTTGACGACGTTACTGCGGAGCAAATGAGAGAAATGCGCGGCACGTTGACCGAAAAGGGCAAGGAAAGCAAACGCAGAAACCGCCCCGTAGACGAAAACATTAAACTTTTCGAAGATATGAAAAACGGAAAGGTTGCGGACGGCGAACTCGTTCTGCGCGCAAAAATAGATATGGCGTCGCCGAATATGAATATGCGCGACCCGATAATTTACCGCGTGCTGAAAGCGCATCACCACAGGCAGAAAGACAAGTGGAATATTTACCCTATGTACGATTTCGCGCATCCCATCGAAGACGCCGTCGAGGGTATAACGCACAGCATCTGCACGCTCGAATTCGAAGACCACCGTCCGCTTTACGATTGGGTGCTCGATAACTGTTGGGACGGCGCAAGGCCGCATCAGTACGAATTCGCAAGGCTCGGCGTGGAGCGCACGATTATGAGCAAGCGGTATCTTAAAAAGCTCGTAGACGAAAAGTTCGTTGACGGTTGGGACGACCCGAGAATGCCGACTCTCGCGGGGCTTCGGCGCAGGGGGTATACGCCGTCGTCAATCCGTGAGTTCTGCGAGCGGATAGGCGTGGCAAAAGCCAACAGCGAAGTCGAAACGGGACAGCTCGAAAGCTGTATCCGCGAAGAACTCAACGCGACTGCGGCGCGCGCTATGGCGGTTCTCGAACCGCTCGAACTCGAAATCACGAACCGCGACGCGGATTTTGCGGAAACGCTCGAATTTTCGTATAATCTCGGCGAACAAGAGAAAACGCGCGAAGTAAGTTTTTCGGGCTCGCTCTATATCGAAAAGGACGATTTCAGTCTTGACCCGCCGCCCAAGTATAAGCGGCTCACGCTCGGCGGAACGGTTCGCCTTAAAAGCGCGTATATAATCCGTTGCACGGGTTGCGATAAGGACGAAAACGGCAACCCCGTAAAAGTTTACGCCGAGATAATCGAAGGCACCAAATCGGGGCAGGATAACAGCGGAGTAAAAGTCAAGGGCGTTATCCATTGGGTAAATAAAAAGGATTGCGTAAATATTACGGCGCGGCTTTACGACTATCTGCTCGACGACGACAAGACGGGCAGGGACTTTTCCGAAAGACTGAATAAAGACTCGTTGCAAGTGTGCGCGGCTAAGGGCGAACGGATTTTGGAAACGGCGGCTAAGGGCGACAACTTCCAATTCCTGCGTCAGGGCTACTTCGTCCGCGATATTAAGTCGGACGGCGCGGTGTTTAACCGTATAGTCGGATTAAAGGACGGCTTTAAGCGTTAAGGCGCGACTACGCTTTCAAGAAAATATTATTAAAGGAAAAGATTGCGACTATGAAAATTTTATTGACCGGCGGAAGCGGATTTCTCGGAAAGAGCTTTATAAAAGAATACGGCGGTAAATACGACATAACCGCGCCGACGGCGGAAGAAATGGACTTGAACAGGTTTGAGCAGATTAACCGCCAATTCAAGAGCAGACAGTTCGACGCGGTAGTGCATCTCGCGGCTAAATCGGAGCAGTACAAGGGCGACGGAATAGATTCGGACAATCTCGTATATTTCAAAAACATTCAATACGCGGCGATAGTCAACGGCGTAAGAAAACTTATCGTCGCGGGCGACGCGGCAGACCTTAACCGCGTGGGCGGAATTGCGGACGCTACCGAGAGCGACTTCGGAAAAAGCGTTCCGACCGACGGCTACGGACTCGGTCAGTACCTTATAAATCTGCTTGCCGGCAAGGACAAAATCAGCACTATACTGAGATTTTTCAACGTCTACGGCGCGGGCGCAAACCCGAAAACCAATCCCGTTGCGGAGATTATAGACGGGGTAAAACGCAAAAAGGAAGTTACGGTTGCGGCGGACAGACGTATTTCGGCTCTTTACGTAGCCGACGCGCTGAAAATAATTGCGGCATTCTTAGACAATCATTTCCCGAAAGGTCAGTATAACGTCGTTCCCGACGAACCCGTAACTTATTTCGATATTGCGAGAAAAGCCAAGTCGGCGGCGAAAAAGAACGGGCGTGAAGTAAAACTCGTGCTCGGAGCGGGCAATATGCTCGACGAATTTACGGGCAGAAACGATAATTTGCGGAAGCTGTTGCCGAACTTCAAGTTTACGGGTTTAAGCAGCGGCGTAAACAAGACCTATACGAACAAATAAGGAAAAGCAATGTACGATAATGCGATATTCGACGTTGACGGCACGATTATAGATTCGTCGCAAGGCGTGTTCGGAACGTTGAGAGAAACAATAGAAAAAATGGGCAAACCGCCTTTGCCAGAAGATAAAATAAGGCTGTTTATGGGTCCGTCGCTGTTCGACGGTTTTACGAAAATCGCGGGATATTCGGAGCGGGACGCTCTGCGCGGAATAGAAATTTACCGCGAGCATTACGGCGAAAAAGGGCTTTACGAGTGCCGAATGTTCGACGGTTATCCCGAGCTGTTCGAAAAGCTGAAAAACGCGGGCGTCAGGCTTTGCGCGGCAAGTTCCAAGCCGAAAGAATTTCTACCGCCGCTGTTCGAGCGTTTGGGAATTGAAAAGTACTTCGAACGCATAGTGGGACCCGCGCAAGAGAAGCGCGTAAGCGACAAGACAGAGCTTATTCTCGCCGCAAAAGTTTCGGACGGCGCGGTTATGATAGGCGACAGAAAATACGACGTTCTGTCGGCGCGTTCGGCGGGCGTAGACGTTATAGGCGTAACTTACGGCTTTGCGGCAGACGGCGAATTCGACGAGTACAAGCCTGACTATCTGGCAAAGAATACGGACGAAATTTACAAAATAATAACGAAATAAAAAAGCAATAAGAAATTATCACTCGGAACAAGGATACTTAAAAAATGAAAAACTTAACAAGCAAGCAATTAAGGCAGATGTGGAAAGACTTCTACAAGGAAAAGGGACACGCAATAATTTCTTCCGCGTCGCTTATACCCGAAAACGACCCGACAGTTTTGTTCACGACGGCGGGAATGCACCCGCTCGTGCCGTATCTTCTCGGCGCGCCGCACCCTGCGGGCAAGCGTTTGGCTGACGTTCAGAAGTGCGTAAGAACGGGCGACATCGACGAAGTGGGCGATAGCAGCCACTGCACGTTCTTCGAAATGCTCGGGAACTGGTCGCTCGGGGACTACTTCAAAAAGGAAATGATAGCGTACAGTTACGAATTTCTGACCGAAAAGCTCGGTATAGACAAAAACAGGCTCGCCGTGTCCGTTTTTGCGGGCGACGGCGACGCGCCGCGCGATGAGGAGAGCGCGAAACTTTGGGAAGCGTGCGGAATTCCGAGAGAAAAGATTTTCTTTTTACCCAAGTCGAATAACTGGTGGGGACCCGCCGGTCAGACGGGACCCTGCGGACCCGATACCGAAATGTTCATAGACTTCGGTCATCCGTGCGGCAAAGACTGTTCGCCCGCGTGCGATTGCGGCAACTATCTCGAAATCTGGAACGACGTGTTTATGGAATACAACAAGACCGCCGACGGAAAATTCGAGCCGCTCAAACAGAAGAACGTAGATACGGGTATGGGCTTGGAACGCACCGTCTGCATATTGCAAGGCAAAAAGTCGGTGTACGAAACGGATATTTTTGCGCCGATTATTTCCGCTATCGAAAAACTTTCGGGCAAGACCTACGGCAAAGACGAAGAAACCGACAGGGCTATACGCATAATTGCCGACCATATCCGTACGGCAACGTTTATGATAGGCGACGAAAACGGCATAACCTGCTCGAACGTAGACCAGGGCTATATTCTGCGCCGTCTGCTCAGAAGAGCAATTCGCTACTGCAAGCATATCGGTTTGGACAGCAAAAAGCTCTCCGAGATAGCAAAGGTAGTAATCGGTAATTACGCCGAAATTTATACGGAACTTAAAACTAACGCGCAGAAAATCACGGACGAAATCGACCGCGAAGAAGACAGGTTCGAAAAGACGCTTCAAGGCGGACTTAAAGAGTTCGACAAGCTCTGCCATTATCTCGTGGGCGATACGATAAGCGGCAAAGCGGCGTTCAAGCTGTACGACACTTACGGCTTCCCGCTCGAAATGACGCAGGAAATGGGCAAAGAGCGCGGACTTAAAGTCAACGTGGAAGATTTTCAGAAAGCGTTTGCCGAGCATCAGCAAAAGAGTCAGGCTGGCGCGGAACAGAAGTTCAAGGGCGGACTCGCCGACAATACCGAAGTTACGGCAAGACTTCATACGGCGACGCACCTTATGCACCGCGCGCTTAAAACCGTACTTAAAGACGAAAACGCGAACCAAAAGGGCAGTAACATAAACAGTGAACGGTTAAGGTTCGATTTCACTTTCCCGCGCCCTATGACGGCGGAAGAAATTAAAGCCGTCGAAGATATGGTAAACGAAGCCATTAAAGCCGACGTTCCCGTAGTTTGCGAAGAAATGACGGTCGACGAAGCCAAAGCGCAAGGCGCGGTAGGACTTTTCGCGTCTAAGTACGGCGAGAAAGTCAAGGTTTATACAATGGGCAAATATTCGAAAGAAATCTGCGGCGGACCGCACGCCGCTCGCACGGGCGAACTCGGGCGTTTCAGAATAGTAAAAGAGCAATCTTCGTCCGCGGGCGTCAGAAGAATCAAAGCCGTTTTGGAATAAAGGCGATGCGGGAATATTGAATAAGCGAATAAAAAAAGTTCCTAAGTATTGTGCTTAGGAACTTTTTGAGTTATTTCAAGTCCGATAGGAATAAGACAAAGCAATCCGTAAACCAACCCGCCACCTATAAATTCCAATATTGTTATTTTGACGAAAGCGCAAACAGTTTGCTTTTTGGGGATTTAGATTAGGCTTAGTAAATTTTGGCTATACAAAAAGAACTCAACTAATTGAAATGCACCCCAAAAGTTAGACACTTTTGGAGGTGCATTTTTTATGGCAAG
>WSNJ01000045.1 GCA_013316045.1 Clostridia bacterium | reverse complement strand
GCCCGTTTATGAGTTCCACGCGGACAAAATGATTTTTGCCGCCGCGTTTAGAGGGTTTTGCTACAATCTTGATTTCCTTGACTACCTTGTTCAGATTTTCCATTCTTTGCTCCTTGAAAGATATTTTTTCAGCCGCCGCAAATCACGTTGCGCACCGCCATTTTAAGCGGCTAATGGTGGGGCTTTTTGCGCTTACCCCAAGCGTAAATTTAAGTTGTAATTTGCTTTGTTTATCTCAAAACGGACACGTCCCAGAATGTCATTTGTTCGAGATAAAAGCCCGCCTCGTCGTTCCACTCAATAGTTAAAACGCCGTCTTTTTTGCACGAGATTGTTATGGTAAACGTGTTTTCCGTTCCGTAGTCCACAATGCCGAGCGTAGCCGACAGCGGCGCGGTGCTTTTGATTTCCGTTTGGTCGCCGCCAATATCAAATCCGTCTGTAATATTGCCGTATTCGTCCATAGCGTGCCAAGCGTTGCCTATATACTGCCAGCCGTAAACGCCGTTGCCGTCTGCGGAATTATACCAATAACTGTTACTGCCCGTATCGGTAATATTCGCTTGCATATAGTTGACGCTTATTTTTACTTTGTCGCCAGCCTTTAAGCCGCTTATTAAAACTTCGGTAGAATTGCCGCCGTAACCGTCGCCGTATGCGTGGTATGCCTCGTTGCGCAATATAGTCCAAGTTCCGAATTTTGCCGTAAATGTCGTGTTTGCGGTTATCTTGTAGGTTGAAAGATTTACAACCGTTTTTCCGTCAACCGTCCAGCCCACAAACGTATCGCTGTTGAACGTAGGCATAGTTGCATAGCCGCCGTTTTGCACCTCTTGCGTTGCTACCGTAGTATCGCCGTTTTTGAACGTAACCGTGAATTTGTCTACACGGAATATTGCCGTAAATGTTATGTTTTCGGTAACGGTGTAATTGCTTACGTTGACGGTGTTCGTTCCGTCGATAGACCAGCCGACAAATACATAATTCGGCTTTGTAGGGTTGGCGGGTACGGTGGGCTTGCCGTTACGTTCGACTATCTGCGTATTATGCGTTTTTCCGTCCGCCATAAATTTCACGTCGTACTTGTACGTTATATCTGCGACAAATACGGTATCTGCCGTTATGCGGTATTCGCTGACATTGACCGCAACGCCGTTTACTTTCCAGCCGTTAAACACTTTATACGCCGTGCTTGTTGCCGTCGGAGCGGTTGCATAGTTGCCGCTTTTTACGGTTTCGTTTTTCAGCGTGGTGTCCTCGTACTTGAATACGACGGAATACTGCTTTGTGAATTTCGCCGTAAATGTTACGTTCTGCGTTACGGTGTAGGTGGTAAGATTTACAACGGTGTTGCCGTCTATCGTCCAGCCCTCGAACACATAGCCGTTTTTCGTAGGCGCGGCGGGCGGCGTTACGTTTGCGTTTTTCAGTACGATTTCATTGTGGTAGTTTTCGCCGTCTACCATAAAATTAACCTCGTATTTATGCGTTACGTCGGCAACTATTTTTGTGTTCTGCGTTATGCGGTAAGTGGCAAGGTCAATAGGCTCGCCGTCAACCGTCCAACCGTTGAATATAACGTAAGCCGTTGAGGGCGGCGTTGCAACCGTCAAAAGGCTATGCTTATTCACTACTTGAATGTTGTAAACGCTCCCGTCAAACTCGAACGTGGCAACGACTTGCTCGCCGCTTTCCAATGTAGACAGATACTGTTCGTAATAACTTACGGACTTTTGCAGTTCCGCAATTTTTACGTTCAGAGCGTTGACCACCGAAGAATTGTTTTGCGCTTGCAGCGTTAAATCGCTTATTTGATTATTCAGACTTGCAATTTGCGCGTTCAGCCCGTTTATCGTCTTTGAGTTCAGAGCGTTGTTTTCTTGCAACTGCGTATTCAGTGTTTGCAAGTTCGTTAATTGCTCCGTAAGCGCGGCGATTTGCCGTTCGTTCTCGTCCTTATTGCCTTGCAGCGTAAGTATCTGCGTTGACAGTTCGGCAATTTGTCCGTTCAGTTCCGTAATGGTAATTTCGTTGCTTGCCTTGATTGTGTTCAGCGTTTCAATCTGCGTTTCCAGCGCGGCGCGTTGTTCGTTCAACGTAGCGACTTGCCCTTGATAGTCCTTTATGGAATTGTTGAGGGCGGTTGCCTCGCTCGTATACTGCGATATTAAATCGTTTTGCGTGGTTATCGTGTCGCGGTAACTGTTGATTAGTTTGTCGTATTCCTCTTTGTCTTTGAGGGCGGTGGAATAGCCGTCCTCGTAAGATTTTTGCACGTCCTCTTGCGTGTATAGTCCGTTGCCCGCCATTCCGTCCTTGACTTTCGACCAGTTTATAATGCCCCAAGTCAGCAGAAAGGCGAACACGCCGATTATGAGAATACTGAAAATGATTGTTAATACTTTTTTCGTCGTTGACATTGTTCGCTCCTTATAAAATTTCGATAATGCGTAGGCGTATGCCGTTGTCCGCAAAATACTGTTCGAGAAAACTTGCGTTTTCCTTGCCCGTAGTTGCCAGCGTGAGTGTCGTTTTGTTGCTTAAAAACTTGACAGATATTTTCATAACCGCGCTGTTGATTACGTTTCCGTTCGTGTCGTAAAAGTCCATATCTACCGTTGCAAAAACCGAGCCGGCGTTTATTTCCGTATTCAGCAAAACGTAGTCGTTGAGTATAACTTGATAGGTCTTTTTCTTGCCGTCAAAGTTTTCCACTTTCAATAGGTCTTTTTCAAATGCGTATGTGTCGGTATCGTCGTATAAATCGTGATAGAATACCGCGCTCGTGGACGAATAGTTAAAACTTTCTTGCGTGAATCGGTTGCTAATATCTATTGAGCCGTTTATATAACTTTCAGCCTTGATTTCCTTATACAACCGAATCCCGCAGAACACGGCGGCAACGATAATGACGAACGCAAGCAGATAGAGAATAACCATACCTATGATTTTTTTCATATAAGCACCTCGCTGTATTCGTTGTTTATTGCGTTTGCCGTTCCGTCCAGCACAATACCGCGACTATGTTTTAGTGTTTTCAGCCCCGTATCGTTCAGCGATTTTTCCAGCAAGTAAAATGTTCGTGCGTTGCCTTTAATAGTAAGCGTGTCGATTTCCAGCCCATCGAAAGCGTTATAGTCAAGACCTACAACCTTGATTTCTTTACCCGCCAAATATTCGGACTGTAAGTCCAGCGTTATATTGACCTTTGCGCGGGGCATATCTGCAAACAGTTTTTTGCCGTCCATAGAGAGCGAAAGAAAATACCCGTCGTATATTTCGCTGTAACGGTAAGTAAACAGTTCCGCACCGTTCAACTTGCTTGTGTCCGTCAGCGTGTAAGTCATACGTTCTTGCCAATAGGTAGTGTCTATATGCTCGTCGCTGGTGTCGTATTTCGGGTTGCACTCGATAGAGCCGAAAATACTTTGCGTACTGTTACGCGCTCCGTTCTCGTCGTAGTGGAATTTCAGCACGGCGTAATTTTTGATAATGTCGGTTACGTCGTCCGCTTTGAATTTGCCGCTCGTTCCGTCGTATTCTCTGATTGAAAAGTATTGCGATAAGTCCAGCGTGATATAGTAATCGCCGTAGCCTTTGTCGTTCGACTTTATAGCCGAGAAAACCGCGTCGAACACGTCGCCGTAATCGAAGTACGTTGTGCTTTGTTTGACCGTCCAGAGAAAGCCCCACAGTCTGCCGTATGTGTCGTATTTGCCGTCTAACTGAATTGAAAACGGGCGGTTGTCTATCTTGATAATGAATTGCTGGTTACGGTTTAGCACCGTTGAAATGCTCCCGTATTGACCTTTGAAACCGCTCCAATTTATGCCGTTCGTCGTATCGTAGTAGTAAAATTCAGAGAGTACGCGCTCGTTTGCCTCGCTTTCCTTGTGTACCTCTTGCGTGTACGTTCGGAAATCGCCTATAAATTGCATACCCGTAGAGCGGTATTCGCTTTCCGTTAAGCCGTAGCCCGTGAAATAGTTGTACTTTAATTCTTGCAGTTGTACGCCGTTGTTCTTGTCGTTGGAATAGTAGTTTGCTTCCATAAACCAGCGTTCGGCGTATGCGTCTTTTTCTTCGTCCGTCAGTTCGTCGTCTTTCTTAATGTCAACGGCAAGTTGATCGTTCACGTTGTTCACGCCTATGGTAGTGTCTTTCACAAAATAGTGATAGTAAACGAACGCGATAATAACGCATACGGCTATTACGGTTATGAACACCAAACAGCAGTTCGCAATAGTTTTTAATGTTTTCATAAAACCTCCTTGATAATTTTTAGAGGCGGTCAGCCATTGTCCGAAAGCGGGTTTTGTTTGCCTATTGCCGCCCAATCAATAAGTTTTCCAGCCTCGTCCGCGCCCAAGTAGTAGATAAAACGCCGCGCCGTTGCCTCGTTTACCGCGCCGCCGTTTAACAGCGTTTTTACCTCGTTTTCGTCAACGCCCATATCGCGCGCCAATGTTGCCGCCGTCATTTCGTGCTTGTCTAAATAGGCTTGCAATAATTCTTTTTTGACTATCATTTTTTACGCTCCCGTTTTGTAGTAGGCTTTTTTTGCCTCTACTTATAAGCACGGGAACGGGGCAACTATAAGGTTTTTTGCAAAAGTTTTTTTAATTTTTTTATCACGGTTGCAAGTTGTTGAGTAATAGCGGGTTGTGAAACGCCTTTTTCTTTTGCTATGTCGGTTAATGTCATACCCTCGAAAAACACTTTTTGCGCCAATTCCCGTTGCTTGTCCGATAATTGATTTATAGCGTTATGTATTCGTTCCTCGTTCTCGCGCAACTCAACGGCGGCGAAAGAATCGGCGGCATTGTCCGTAAAGTCAACGCCGTTTTCCAATAGATAGTTAAGCGATATATGCCGCCGCGTTTCCCGCCAATGGTTGCGCTTTTCCTCTTGTAGTAGTTGTAGGTGCAGAGAATAGATTTCGTCCGTTACCTCGATTTCGCTTGTCGTGCCGTCCGCGAACTTATATTTGATTGTTTGCATAAAAAAAGCCCTCCCGTTTGGAATTTCAAAATTTGATAAAATTTCAAAATTCGCACGGGAGGACTGCGGCATTTCAAATTGCGACTTTTTTCGCAAGGCATAAAAAAAGCGTTCACGCGGTTTTGCGTGAACGCCGTATATGTATTAAGTTTATGGCGGTAAGAATGGAATTTGTTTTTATTTATTGATTAAAAAAGCGAATAGGTCGGCACGGATTACCAACGGCAACGCAGTTGTCGGGGATTGACCGATTTACCAAGCTGCCCGCACCGATTACACTATTTTTGCCAATAGTAACATTAGGAAGAATAATAGCACCACCGCCAATCCAAACGCCGTCTTTTATTACAATGGGTTCGGAATAAGTGCTAAACCAATTTACGCCTTTTTCGCGCCAATCGTTTATTATTCTTTCGTTCGGTTCGGGAATATGCGACGCGGTATAAATTTGCACATTTGAAGCAATTAAAACATTGTTCCCGATAATGATTTCCGAATCGTCGATAAAGGTACAATTTATATTGATTATAACATTATTACCAATAAAAATATTCTTGCCGTAATTACAGTGAAACGGAGTATCGATTACAACGTTTTCGCCTATTTTCCCGAGTAATTCCGATAAAATTCTTTGCCTATTTTTTATATCGTCATAATCAGATAAATAATATTCCTTTGTTAATTTTCTTGTGTTTGCGATTATTTGCAAATCTGCTTTGTTAGACTTGTTTACTATTTTTCTGCTCATAAACAATTTACTCCATATTATTTTGTTGCTCAATCCAAGATTGTAAATCTTGAATACGTTTTGCTATATAATTAGGCGAAGCCTTTTTTAACTGTTCAATATCGGCAGTTTCAGCCCAAGCGGCGGCGACCATAGCCACACCCGCTCTATTTGACGATAAAATATCGCTTACAGTATCGCCTACATAGACAACTTCTTGTTTGGATAACGAAAAGCAAGTAACTATTTCTTCAATATAAACAGACTTGTCTGTTCCTTGCTCGTTCCCGTATTTTGTTTGAACAAAATAATCTTGCAGTTGTAATTCTTGTAAAGATATATTAAGCGACTTTTCGCCTTTGCCCGTAACCAAAGCAACGACAATGCCTTGTGCGTTGAGCCATTGCAAAAGTTCTTTTATTCCATTAAAAGGAGTAGGACACATTTTTTTATGTAAATCACGATAGTATTGCAAGTATAATCGCATACCTTCATTGTGATTGTTTGGTAATAACTTTTTTATAATACCTTCTTCTGACACTCCGAAAGTGTTGATTATTTCTTTATCGGTCAATATGTTGCCCGATAACTTTTCTATTGTTTTACGAAAACTCTCTATACATAATGGCAAAGTATCGGCAAGCGTTCCGTCCATATCAAAAATCACGCATTTAATCATTTAATTGCTCCTATTAGTCGATATAATATAATTATAACGCAAAAAGTAAACAAAAAATATAATAATCGACGCAATTATTATAATTATTGCGCCAAACTTAACACTTTTACGGTTGACATATCGGTTAATCGTAATGTATAATATATAAAATATCTAAATGGAGTTTTATTTTGAAAATAGTTAATTCTATATCGGTAGACGAAAAGACAAAAAAAGAAAATATATCTGACTTTACATTAGACTTTCCTTATGTTTGCTCCCAAGCAAATATAAGCGATTATGAGATTTTATGGCACTGGCATGAAGCATTTGAATTGTTTTATATACAAAGCGGCGAATTAGAATATTTTACGCCGCAAGGTAAAATGACTTTTGAGAAAGGTACGGGCGGTTTGATAAATTCAAATATAATACATAGAACAACAGCATTATCGAAAACCGAAAAGACTGTTCAACTATTACATATTTTTGACAAATCATTCTTATCGGGCGGTATGGGAACTCGCATTGAACGCAAATTTTTTACACCGTTGCATAATAATTTTCAAATTGAAATTATACCCATAAAGCCCGTAAGCGCAATAGAAAACAAAATATTAGATGACTTAAAGCAATCGTTCACGCTCAAAGAAACCGATTTTGGTTACGAGTTAAAGTTGCGTAATGTTTTATCGGAAATATGGCTCAATATTTTAGAAATACTGCCTCGCAACAATTCTAATACAAAATTCGATAAAATGAATTTAATATTAAAGCCTATGTTGATTTATATACACGAAAACTATAATCAAAAAATCACTGTAAACGATATTGCACACGTCGGTTGTGTTAGTTTAAGAGAATGTTATAGAATTTTTAACAATGGCTTAAATATATCGCCAATCGAATATATCAATGAATATAGATTGCAAATTGCTCGTCAGTTGCTAACTAAAACCGATAAATCGATTACTCAAATATGTATGGAGTGCGGTTTTGGCAGTAGTAGTTTTTTCGGTAAAGTATTTAAGAATAAATATAGATATACGCCAAAAGAATACAGAAAAAATTATCAAGAAATATAAAGCGTTATTCGCTTGTGCTTACCGCCTATGGCGTGGGTATCACCGCCTTGCAAAATTGTCAAGGGCGGCTATTTATCTCCCGTTAGGCATAAAGCCGCCGACCCCTACGGGGCAAACCCTTGACAATTTTACTTCGGCGGCGTTTTTGGCTAATTAAGGCGGGTAAGCACCAAAGCGAACAACAAAATTTTTAAGCCGCAGTCCGCACACCGAGCAGACGGCGCAAAGGAGCAAATCAATATGAAAAACGCAGTTATTTATGCCCGTTTCAGTTCACACGCGCAGAACGAGCAAAGCATTGAGGGACAACTCAAAGAGTGCTACGCTTTCGCAGAGCGGAGCGGTTTACGCATCGTCCACGAATACATAGACCGCGCTTTAACGGGTACGACGGACAAACGCCCCGAATTTTTGCAAATGATTGAGGACAGCAAGCGCAAGGGCTTTCAGTTCGTCGTTGTCTATCAATTAGACCGTTTCGCCCGTAACAGATACGACAGCGCAACCTACAAAGCCAAGTTAAAGAAAAACGGCGTTCGCGTACTCTCGGCAAAAGAGAATATCACGGACGACGCGAGCGGCATTTTGATTGAGGGCGTACTTGAAAGTATGGCGGAATATTACAGCGCGGAATTGTCGCAAAAGATAAAGCGCGGCATCGCAATATCAGCCTCGAAATGTAAATTTTTCGGCGGGAGCGTTCCGCTCGGTTACAAGGTCAACGAGCAAAAGGACTTTATTATTGACGAGGACACCGCGCCCATCGTCCGAAAACTGTTTGAAATGTTTGTCGCGGGCTACAATTACGCCGATTTGATACGCTATTTGAACGAGCGCGGAATACCGACCTCGACGGGCGGCAAGTGGAACAAAAGCAGTTTTCACCGCATTTTCAGCAACCGCCGATATTTAGGCAAGTACATTTTCCACGACGAGGAAATTGACGGCGGTATGCCGCGCATAATCGACGACGAACTTTTTGCAGAGGCGCAAAAGGTGTTAGCGAAATACGCCGCCGCACCCTCGCGCGGCAAAGCAAAAGTCGAATATCTTTTGTCGGAAAAATTGATATGCGGCAAGTGCGCAAGCAAAATGACGGGTATATCGTCCACGAGCAAAAGCAAAAAGATACATCACTACTACAAGTGCGTGGGCGTTACAAAAGGCGTATGCGATAAGCGGACTATACGCAAGCAATTTATTGAGGACGAAATTGTATATGCCATTGTGGGGAACGGCACGGAGCAAAACCCGCAAGGCGTTTTGACCGACGATTTTATTGATATGGTCGCCGCAGAAACGTATTTATTGATACAAGAGGAGCGCAACGACAGCGAGATAAAGCGGCTTGAAAGTTTAGTCGCGGACAACCAAAAGGCAATAAACAACCTTATGCAAGCCCTTATGCTGGGCAAAATCGCCGACACGATTTTGGCGCAAATCGAAAAGTTAGAGAGCGAGAACAAGGAACTGAACGACACCATAGAGAGCGAAAAGGCGTTGCAGATAAATTACACCTATGCGGACATTCGCAAATGGCTGTTACATTTCAGAACGCTGGACTATTCCAAGACGAAAAACCGCAAAGACCTAATCGACACGTTTATTTATCGGGTATTGCTTTACGACGATAAAATGAAAGTCATTTTCAATTTGAAAAAAGGACAGCAGAACGAACTACTGTTGAACTTGATTTTCCCCGATTACCCCGACGGCAACGACGGCGAGGACGAAAACGGCGCAAAAGAAAAAGAGGTCGATATATCAACCTCTAATTCCGACGTAAACGCAGGGTGTGCGTATACGTCTCGTCTGGTGGAGGTGAGCGGAATCGAACCGCTTTCCGATACGTTTCAAGAACGGCTTTCTACACGTTTATTGCGTTGCCTTATAGGTTGACGGAGCGGCGGCGCACAAGAGATTCCGTCAAACGACTCTTTATTGTCCCGCGAGCGCGAAAGAGTCGGACGCGCCTGCGGGAGAATTCGCCTTAGTTTACACCGCTATCCTATCAAGCGAACCGATAGGGGCGGCGACTGCGAGTAACTTACGCAGCGAGTGCAAAGTCAGGAGCGCTGACTTTTGCAACTTTTTCGTTTTTAGCGTTTATTTTGTTTTGCGTTGTTAAGGCGGCTCGACCCCGCCACGTGCTTTTCCGTTTTCTCGACGAACCGTCGAAGCCTGTACACCCCCGAAGATTGCGACGCATTTACCGTGCGCCGCCGAGAAAAACGCTATTTGATAATTTTGATTTCGCCTATTATAGGCAAGGATTGTTTACGGTCGGTTACCACGTACACAATGCCGATTATTCCGAGAATCAGCAAAAGCAACGAAAAAACTCCCGCGACGATACCGAATATCGAACTTATTCTCGTCAAGATGCCGAATACGACGTTGCCGACTACCGCGATAAGGAACAATACAAGACCTTCGTTTGCGTGGCGTTTTGCTTCCTCGTCATTCTTGAACAGAATTAGCGGCAGAAAGAACAGTATGCCCCAAAGATAACACAGTGAAAAAATTATTTTTCGGGCGGTTTCGCCGTCTACGGTCGGCGCGTCGCCGCTCGGACTTTTTTCTTCTTTCGGTTCGTCTTTGATTTCTTCGTCTTTGTTTTCTTCCGACATAAGCCGCTCTCCTTTTTATTCGGTGATATACATAATATCGCACGGAGCCGAAAAAGTCAAGGTTTTTGCCGCAAATAAACGCCTGCGGTTGCATTTATAAGGATTCCGCGGACTCGAAAAAGCGCGAAAGTTTTTTTAGTTGCTTTTTGTTTTTATCTGTGATAAAATACATCTATGAACCGTAGGAAGATTTATTTAACGGTTGTTAAAATATCCGCCGTCGTGGCGTGGTGCGGCGCAATGGGGTTGTACTACGGAATTACGAAAGAAATCACCGCGGTTGCGGTCGTGTCGGTTGCCGTGGGGCTTGTCGGGTTGTTTGCGGTTGTTCTTTTCGCTTCTCTTGCGGCGGTTGCGGACAAGAAAACGAAAGCGCGTTGGCGTACTTACGCCGGTTACACCTATGACGGTAAAACGGACTACGCGTCCGAAATAGAAAAAATTCGCCGAAATTACGCCGCCGACGGCGACCCGAAAAAGAACAGAATTCCGAAACCGAACTTTGCGGGCGCGAGACCGTTCTGCGATTACTCGGTTTTACGCGGCGGAACCGTGCGCTATGCGGCGCTCGTCGAAGCGAATACGGAACTGTTCAGGTTTACTCCGCACAACGTGCACAGAATATTCCCCGCGGTAGTGGTTTACGGCACGGACGGATATTTCGACGAAAATCCGCACGAGCTCAAAATCATAGCGGAAAAATTATATCAAGACCGTGAAAACAATTTTCTCAAAGACGAAACGAAATACTTTTCCGACATAAGACTTCCGCAGGAGCTTGCGGGCGACAGGGAAGTTTTCGCAACAACCGTAATGGTGTACTGCTATCACTTGCCGTTCGGTATGCTTGCGGGCGACTTTTCCGTTTTCCCGATAATAGCTGACCCGAATAGCAGTAAGTCCGTGTTTATAGTCAACTCCGAGTATTGGACTCCGCCGATTATCGCCGAGTATTGCGGTCTGCGCGAAGTCGACCCGTTTGAAAGCGACGGCGCAGAAACAAAAACGGAAATATCCGAAAATAATTAAAAAACAAGGAGAGATAGGAAATGAGAAAACTCACGTTAAAGAGAAAGTGGAGCCTTATAGAGTGCGGCTCGCGCATCTTTTATTACGTTCAGTGCGCCGAGCAGGACGCCACCGTCGAAGTAAAGGGCGTAAAGTGCCGCGAACTCGGTCAGATTAAAAACGGAAAATCGGTCGAAACCGAAATTCCGACCGAGCAAACGACAGTATATTTGGTATCGAGCACAATGTGCGCCGACTTTACCGTTCCCGCGGGAGAAGAAGACGTTTCGCTTGTGGCAAAACCCAAATACAATCCTATGCAGGGCAACCCTTTTATTATAAGCAAAGCGTAAAAAATCAGTATTTTTTTCCGTACACGCAACGTATTACGGGGATAATCAGAATAATATCGGCGCAGAGCCACGCGATAGGGTCGGCGAAGCTCAGCGCGACGAAAGCGGCGGACGAAGCGGAAACGCTTATCGCTCCGCCGTTTATCAATGTAGGCAGAATAAGGCAGACTACTATTCTCGCTATCAGTTCGGCAATTCCCGCGCCGAGAGTGTAGCCGGGCTTGCCTATTCCTTGGTCGCCGTTGCGCCAGATAAACAACAGCCCGAGAAAAATAAAGCACGGCAACGAAACGTACATATACAGGTTGCCGAATTTTATGCTTTCGGCGGAAATCTTGTCTTTGCTTAAAAATATGTACTGATACGCGCCGTTAATCGTAAGCAAAAGCCCCAGCCCTGCGAAAACGACGTACATAACTGCGATTATAATCATCGACTGAGTAGTTCCGCGGCGTATACGGTCGTATTCGCCCGCGCCGAGATTCTGCGCGTTAAAGCTGACTACCGCTGTGCCGAAAGCCATAAAAGGACACATCAGAAAGTTGTTCAGCTTGCACGCCGCGCCGTAGCCGTTCTGCGCGGGAGTTCCCGCAATCATCTGACCGAGCGAGTCCGTGTCGAACGCGACGATTTTGTTTTGCATTACGATAAGACCTATCGCAAGTATAGACGATTGAAGTCCGAGCGGAAAGCCTTGGCGCAGGTGCCGACCCCAGAACTTCAAATCGGGCTTGAAGTCCGACCGTTTTACTTTAAGCATAGGATATTTGCGGAAAGTGTAAACAAAACAGCCTATCGCGCTTACGGCTTGCGCCGCAACGGTTGCCGCCGCCGCGCCTATAACGCCCCACTTGAAAACGATTATAAACAGCAAATCGAGAGCTACGTTCAGAACGGTGGAAACTACGAGAAACCAAAGCGGGGTAACCGAATCGCCGACGCTCCGCAGAACGGAACATATAAGGTTGTACATAAGTTGCGCCGCAATGCCTAAAAACAGCACAAAGCAATATTCGTAAGCGGCTTTGTGGACTTCGTAGTTCGCGGGCGTTACGCCGATAAACGACAGCAGGGGATTGAGCGTGAAAATCGCCGTAAGAGTGAGTATAACCGAAACTATCGCGCCGAGCAGAATCTGCGCCGCAAACGACCGCCGCGTTTCCGTTTCGTTCTTCTGCCCGACAAAGTACGAAGTAAGAACGCCGAACCCCGCGGTGCAGCCGAAAGCGAATTGCAGAAATAGAAAAGTCAGCGGAGCAATGTCGTTTACGCCCGCTATTTCGTTCGACGAAAGCGTCTGACCGCAAATAACGGCGTCGCTCAGCGTGTAAATCTGCTGTAATAAATACGAAAGTATTATGGGGAGCGAAAAGCGCAAAAGCGCCTTGTATTCGCGCCCTTGCCGCAAGTCGAGCGCGCTCTTTGTTTTCATCGGTTCTGCCGTCCGTGTTTTTCGATTTTCGGTTTCGCGTCGAGTATACCACGCACGCAAAAGAATGTCAATAATATAGCTATCGCCGCAAAGTTATTTTCGCTTTTTGCGGTTACACTTTATAGTGTCGAGATTGCATTTGAACAGCGACAGTAATTCCAAAAGAGTGCAGATTTCTTCGTCGGAAAGACAGTCCGCAACTTTCATCGCCAAGGTTGCCGCCAAAGCTACTATATCTTTTCCGTCCGAACACTTCATATTTTATTATATACGCAGTTTCCGTCCGTGGTTACCGAACGGAGATAAAGTAGTTATACGGTTGATTTTTAACCCTTATATTTTTTCGGAAATATGTTATTCTGTTTTTCGGAAGATTTTATACGGGAGTTAAAAATGAAACGCGAAATAAATTTCAGAATAAAACAATTACGGCTTGAAAATAAATTGACGCAGAAGCAATTAGCGAAAGAAATAAATTCCGCTCAATCGGTTATAAGTAATTGGGAAACCGAAAAATCACAACCGTCGGTTGCGGCATTGATAAAATTAGCCGATGTTTTCGACGTTTCTATAAATTATTTGGTCGGCTTTTCCGACGAGCGGAAAATAGCTAAAAAATAAAGCGCCGCAGTTACCACCCCAGTATTGTCATTTCGAGCGTAGCGCCGCAGTTACCACCCCAGTATTGTCATTTCGAGCGTAGCGCCGCAGGCACCACCCCAGTATTGTCATTTCGAGCGGAGCGCCGCAGGCGCGCAGTCGAGAAATCTTTTTGAATTATAGATTTCTCCGCTCGCTACGCTCGGTC
>WSNJ01000007.1 GCA_013316045.1 Clostridia bacterium | reverse complement strand
TGCTATCAAATTTTTTTAATATATCTTTTACCTCTTTAAATTTATCAATAGCAACTTGAATTTCGGTGTTCATAATTTCTCGCCTCACTTGTAAATTACTGTTTATCGCATAATCATTATAGCAAAATTAGAGAGTAAAAGCAAGAAAAACGGACAATGAAAAAGCCGCTACACAAAGTAACGGCTTTCGTTTAGTTGATGATATGCGTTAATACTATTTGGTCGATAGTTCAAATCCCGTTTTTAATTAAAACAAGCAAAAAGACAGTAGTCAAAACCAAAAACAGCAGATTTTGCTCAAAACCACAATATATAGTAAAATACAGCCCGAAAACTCTCGTTTTCAGACTGTATTTTGTAGGACAGCATTTTCGTCCTATAAAGATGGAGCTGTTAGCGGGACTTGAACCCGCGACCTCGTCCTTACCAAGGACGTGCTCTACCTGCTGAGCCATAACAGCGAATATTCTGAGCCCTTAGCCGAGCGCGTAGCGCGAACGCCACGAGCAAAGCGAGTACAGTAGCAATTCGGCAACAAGAACTAATATAACAAAAAAACGGAATTTAGTCAAGAAAATTCGTACAAATGACAACAAGTAATTATTCTTCCGTACTGTCCGACTGTTCGGGCGTTGCATTTTCGGCGGTTTGCGGAGCGGCGGCAACCGGTTTTTCGCCGAAAATTTCCGAATGCTCTGCCGCAGTTTGCTCCGAAACTTCGGGCGCGGGTTCTTCCGCTTCGGGCTTTTTCGGGAAAACTTTATCTCGGAACTTGAAGTAGCATACAAGAAACGAAACGACTCCTATTACAACTACAATCAGAATAAAGAAATTCCAAAGCCAGAACTTTTTTTTCGGCAAGTCGAGAAAAACGAGTTTTACAAGGCAAAACAACGAAAGTCCGTATTGCAAAAGAATAATCGGAACCAAAATCGCAAGCAGGTTTACTGAATAAATCATTTGTTACAAGTTCTCCTTAACGCCGAAAGTTGTTTTGATTTTATCCACGAGTTCGTTTAAGTTTTCGACAACGTTGACTTCCTGTCGGAGTTGTTTCGTGTCGGGAACGCCTTTCAAGTAGCAGGCAAGATGTTTGCGCATATTCGTTACTACGTAGCGTTCGGGAAAGTATGCGCGCATATAATCTATATGCTTTAAGATAATATCGACGAGCCTGCCGCCGTCGCGACCCGTAAGCCGTGCGAACAGGTCGGGCTGTCCGAGCGCGCCCCTGCCTATCATAACGCCCGCAACGCCGTAGTTTTCAAGCGCGAACTCGACTTCGCCGACCGTCTTTATATCGCCGTTTCCTATTACGGGAATTTCGAGCGCGGCGGCTACGGACGCTATAACGTCCCAATCGGCGTTTCCGCCGTACAGCATTTGCGTCGTTCTGCCGTGAACGGCTATAAGTTTAGCTCCCGCGTCCTGCAACGCGCGTGCAAACTCCACGGCGTTTATCTTGTCCCACCCCGTGCGCATTTTAACGGTTACGGTGCGACCCGTTTTCGCGCACGCTTCGACTATTCCAGCGGCTTTTCGTACATCTTTCATAAGCGCGGAGCCGTCGCCGTTTTTCGTGATTTTCGGCATCGGGCAACCCATATTTATATCTATGATATCGAACTTTTCAAGCTCGGGAGAATTTATCGCCCTTACGAAAAACTCCTTATCCGACCCGAAAAGCTGAACGCACGACGGCGTTTCGTTGTCCGCCGCGGCAAGCAGTTCGCGCGTGTTTGCGCTGTTATAGTAAAGCCCTTTTACGCTGACCATTTCGGTCGTAGTAAGTCCCGCCCCGAAATCGCGGCAAAGACGGCGGAACGCTATGTCCGTATAGCCCGCGAGCGGCGCGAGAAAGATGTTGTTACTCAGCGTAACGCCGCCTATCTGCAACGGCTTTACGCCTTTTGCTGGGCAAGGCGTCATAAAATATCCCCTACGGGCGTATTTCCGTCGGGCAGCTTATCGCGGCATTTCCCGACGAATTTTTCGCTGCTCTCCATAAGCGCGACTTCCGCGTCCGCTTTTTCGGCTGCGGCAAGAGCCACGCACAGAAACAGCATCTTTCCGATTTCCCTGTTATCCGCAGCCGACTTCAACTGCTCCGAAAGATTCTGCGCCAACACGTTATAACCCGCCTTGGACACTTTTTTGATAACCTTTTCGGCGTACAAAAGCGCGGGAAAACTTTCGGGGACGGAATCGAGCATATCCGCAAGCGACTTGTACTTTTTCTCCTTGGCTTTGGCTTGCTCCCAGAACCCGAGCGCGGCTTCGGCGTCGTCCGCCTTATTCTCGCCGAATATATGAGTATGGCGCGTTACGAGTTTTACGCAAAGCCCGTTCACTACGTCCGAAAAGTCGAACTCGCCGCTACGGGTCGCCATATCGCTGTGCAACGCGGCTTGAAGCAACACGTCGCCGAGTTCTTCGATAAGGTTTTCGGTATCGTCGTTTATAATGGCGGCAACGGCTTCGTATGCTTCTTCTATCATATTTATGCGAATGGACTCGTGAGTCTGAGCCTTGTCCCACTCGCAACCGTCGGGCGCGGTAAGGCGCGCGATTATGCGCAGAACGTCCGCAAAACAGTATCTTTCTTTATTGTAGGAATTGTTTGCCGCGATAAATACGGACGAAGAAAAATCGTACTTCTTCTTCCTGTCGATTTCTTCGAGCGCGGTTTCTTCGGTTTTTCCCGCGTGAGAAAACGTAACGGTTTGCCCCGCCGCATAAAACTGCGACAAAAACAGCTTGACTTCGCCCGCGAGCAGTGCGTTGTCTATCTCGGTTATTTCGAGCGCGACAGCCGTGTCGATAAGCGGACGCGTGTCCGTAAGCGCGGTAGCCGACAGCGACAAAACGCCTGCGTTCGGCTTTCTGCACGCCGCCGAAACGCCCGCTATTACGCTGATTTCGGCTTTCTCGCTCAACGCTTTAACCGACGCGTCGGAATAGCCGTCGCCGTCTACGCAGTATACTATATCTCCGTTTTCGCGCTCCATTTTCAACAGCTCGTCTACTATCGCGGCGTTAAGCTCGTCGAAATTCCCGCACGTTTCGAAAAGGTCGTCGAAAGAGCGTGCGCACTTGCTTTTGAAACGTTTCGTCGCTTTGCTCAGAACGGTGCGGCAAACGAGCGTTTTCGCCGCGCTTACGGCGCGCTTTCCGCTCGCGGTTATATCGTCTTTTTCTCTGCCGAGTCCTACGACGGTAATCATTGTTGTTTCTCCTTGTATTATATCGTAACCTCATCAGTCAATGAGCCGCTTACGCTTTGTCATCGACAGCTTCTCATTAAAGGAGAAGCCTTAATTGCGGTCAAGGCGGTGGAGAGTGGTGCGGAGACGGGCAACAGTTGACGCGCAAGCGAATGAGTGTACTTAAACGTACTCGATTGAGCTTGCGCGTCAAACGTAGCCCGTATACGTGCCGCTATACGCCGCCTAACGTTTACGTTTTTTGGATTTTTTATTAAACTCCGAAGCTATCGGCTGAACGATAAGCACGACGGCGGCGAAAATCCATATCGTTATGCAGATTTCACGCCACCGGACGTCGATTGAACCTAACTCCATAGCCGATTTTTCAACCCTTACGGCGTTAGCTCCGTAGAACAGAGCGAACACGCCGCTTTCGTCCTGCCTTACCGCCAGAACTATCGTGCCGTTTTGGTCGGTGCGCAGAACGTTGTCGGCGGAAAAGCCCATATCGTTCAATCTGGTCAAAGTTTCGGCGTGCGGGTGTCCGTAACTGTTGCCGAAGCCGCAACTTGCGATTGCGAGAACGTCTTTACGCGAGCTTTGGGTCGTTAGCGTTTCGAGATAATCTTCGGACGAAGAAGTGCGCGAACCGTGATGCCCGAGCTTGATAACGTCAACCGTGTAATCGTCGGTAAAAATCGAATATTTGCCCGAACCGCTCTTTGCCGCTTCAACGAATTCGGCTTCGGCGGTCTTTTCCGCGTCGCCCGAAAGCGCGATGCTTTTGCCCTGATAGCTGAGTATCATTACGGGCGAGTAGTCGTTGAAGTCCTTGTACGAATTGCGTATGGGCGTATAGAAATTAAGTTCGTAATAGCAAGGGTCGCTCTCGTCAATCCCGTCGGGCTTGATTATGCTCGAAACTTCGTCGTTCGCGTTACTTACGTACGCCGTTTCGCCCTTGTAGCCCGCGTCAATCGCGCGCATATACGCAAGCGTGCTCTTTTCGGTATAATCTTGCAAAAGACTGCTTTTGCCCGGGTCGGAGTAACCCTTGTATGTAGCCGCTTCGTTCGGACGGTAGAAAACGCGCGAGCCGTACTCGTTCAACACGTCGTCGAGTCCGCCGCAATGGTCTTCGTCGGAGTGCGTGAGTATCGCGTAGTCGAACCCGTAGCCGCCGCTTTCCTTTTCTTTCTTCATTTCGTCGGCGGGGTCGATAACTTCGTCTATGTACGTAAGGAGTTTTTCTTTCTCCTTGTCTTTGCCGCCGTCGATTATTATCTTTTTATCGTCGGGAAGCTCTATTATACAAGCGTCGCCCTGCCCTACGTCCACAAAGTGCAACGTAAGCGACGCGTCGGAATTCTGCGTGCCGTTTATAACTTCCTGAGTAGACGCGCCGTCGTATTCGGCGCTTTCGACTTTCGTAAGTCCCAAAGCTCTGTTTATTTGGTCCGTCCATATGAAACTCACGCCGAATATTACGGCAAGCACGACGAGAAATATGACCCGTGCGAGAAGATGATGCGTGCCGCTTTTCTTTTCGGACTTTTGTTTTGCGGGCATAAGTTAATCTCCTTTCATAAGTTCTTTTATCTTATCCATTTGCGCGAGCGCGGCTTTATAACCGAGTTGCGTCATTTCTTCGTAGCCGAGTTTGCTCGTGGACTTGAATTTCGACGTGTCCGCCGCTATAAGTATATCGCTGTGTTTTACGCCCATTATGGACGAATTGGAACTCATTATCGAGAACGTGGCTTTTAATACTTCGATAAGCCCGAGCTCGTTCGTGCCCGAGCCGCGCGTGGGATTTATATCTACCGAAACGACTTTGTCCGCGCCGAGCATACGGCATACGTCGGACGGAATGTTGTTCAAAAGTCCCCCGTCTACGAGATGCTTGTTCTCGTACACTACGGGACGGAAAAAAAGCGGCACGCAGCACGACGCGGAACAGACGACGGAAACCTTGCCTTTATCCAGAATAGCCTGCTTGCCTTCTTTAAGGTCGACCGCCACGGCGGCAAACTTTTTCGGCAGATTTTCTATCTCCGCGTCGCCTATAACGCCCGTTACTATTTTGCCGATTTTCATAGAGTCGTTCGGCGCGAAAATAACGCCGTTGTGAACTTCTTTCATATCGAGCGCGTCGCCCAAGCGCATCATTTCGTCGGATTTGACGCCCGCACAGTACAGCGCGCCGAGAATACTGCCAACGCTCGTGCCTACGCACATTCCGAAATCGACGCCGTTTTCTTCAAACGCCTTTATCGCGCCTATGTGAGCAAAACCGCGCGCGCCGCCGCCGCCCAGACAGAGAGCGACTTTCGGCTTGCCGTCGGATTTGCTTCTGAACTTATCGAAAAACTTCATAGCGTGATTATTACCTTTCTTAAAAATAAATATCCGGTACGCGCGGCAATACTATAAGCGCGATTATCATAGATATCGCTCCCTGCAAGAGATTCGGAACAACCGTCCTGAGTCCCATTATAAGCAGAGCCGCGAAAGTTTCGTTGCCTATTATCGCCTGCAAGATAACTTCGGCGATAAAATAACCCGCAATCATTACGAGAACGCCGAGCGCCATAGCGATAATTCTGCGGACAAACGGGCGCATTCTTCCGAAAGCGTAGCGGCAGACAAAGCCGCACAAAAGTCCTTCGCAACCCTTGACTATGAGAGTAAACGGCGCGTACATTGCGTATCCGCTCGCAAGGTCGGCAAACATAGAGCCAATTCCGCCGACTACCGCCCCGCCGACGGGACCGAGCACAGCCGCCGCAACGAATATAACCGTATCGCCCAAGTTGATATTACCGCCTGCGCCGAGTACTATCGCCGCGGGAATATTCACAAACCAGGTTACAACGAACGTAAGCGCAATAAACGTCGCGCAAAGAACGAGATACAGAGTTCGGTTGCTTTTTTCTCTCTCGGGCGCTTTTTCGCCGTCGCCCAAGCCGTTATCTTTCATTTATATTATACGACCTTATTTCTCGGTTGGTACTACGTTTACCTTCAATTTAGCCGAAACTTCCGCGTAAGGCTTTACCGTTACGGTGTGAACGCCGACCGTCTTGATAGGCTCGGACAAAACTATCTTCTTCTTGTCGAGCTCGATACCCGCTTCTTTCAACGCGTCCGATATGCTCTGCGTGTTCAGCGCGCCGAAAAGTTTGCCGTTTTCGCCCACCTTAACGCCTACCGTTACTTCGGTCAGGTTTATCTTTTTGGCAAGCTCTACGGCTTCCGCGCGCTCGACTTGCTTGTGGTGTTCCTGCGCCTGCTTTGCGATATTTACGCTGTTTACGTTCGACGAAGTCGCCTCGATTGCAAGATTGTTCTTGAAAAGGAAGTTTCTCGCATAGCCGTCGGATACGTTCACTATATCGCCTTTCTTGCCCTGTCCCTTTACGTCGGCTTTAAGTATTACTTTCATTTGCCGTTTAAAATCTCCTTAAACATTTTCACACTGCCGAAAGCGAAGTCGACGAATGCGCTTTTGAATATATTTTATAACGAATCGGAAAATAAGTCAAGTAACGCGCATAATAGCGAACGCCTTTTGAAATACTAATCATAAATAAATAAAAGCGGACGAATTCGCCTGCGATAAGGAGAAAATTTTATGAAAGACTTAAAATGCGGACTTAAAGAATGCAGATTCAACAAGGGTTACAGCTGTTGCGCCGATTGCATAACTATTTGCGGCAACACCGACTGCGAAAGCTACGAACCGCTCGAAGACAAGCGCGGTTCTCTGTTTGAAGCGGCCGACGAATTCGTTCCCGCAAACTACTCGGTAGACACAAAGGTAAAATGCGACGCGGACTGCGTTTTCAACAAAAACCATATCTGCGTTTCCAACGGCATAACCGTTATGGGCGAAGGCGAAAAAGAAGCCGTTTGCTTAACGTTTATAAAAGACTGAATTTCGCAATAAAACGGTAAAACCGGAAACAGACGGGCAATTAAAAAATTTTGTCCGTCTTTTTCGATTTTTTTTGCAAAACGGAAAAAAAATTATTGACGGCGGGGGTTAAAAAAAAGTATAATAAAAGCGTTCGGCGAAACTATGCCGAAAAAAAGGAGTTTAATAAATTTATGTCGTACGTAAAAGAAGTGCTCGACTCGGTAATCAAGAAGAACCCGAGCGAAGCCGAGTTCCACCAAGCAGTTACCGAAGTTCTTACTTCTCTCGAACTTGCAATCGACGCTAACCCCGAATACCGCAAGAACGCGATACTCGAACGTCTTGTCGAGCCCGACAGACAGATTATGTTCCGCGTGCCTTGGATAGACGATAAGGGCGTAGCTCACGTTAACCGCGGTTTCCGCGTTCAGTTCAACAACGCAATCGGACCGTACAAGGGCGGACTTCGGCTCCACCCGTCGGTTAATCTCGGAATAATAAAGTTCCTCGGATTCGAGCAAATCTTCAAAAACTCGCTCACCGGCTTGCCTATCGGCGGCGGCAAGGGCGGTTCGGACTTCGACCCGAAAGGCAAATCCGACAGAGAAGTATTCGAATTCTGCCGCAGCTTTATGACCGAGCTTTGCAAGTACATAGGCGCGGACGTAGACGTTCCCGCGGGAGATATAGGAACGGGCGCGCGCGAAATCGGTTATATGTACGGCACTTATAAACGTGCGACGGGACTTTACGAAGGCGTTCTTACGGGCAAGGGTCTTACCTACGGCGGAAGCCTTGCAAGAAAGGAAGCAACCGGTTACGGACTCGTTTACCTTACCGAAGAAATGCTCAAAGAAAAGGGAATGTCGTTCAAGGGTAAGAAAGTCGTTATTTCGGGTTCGGGTAACGTTGCTATCTACGCGGCTGAAAAAGCAATGCAATTCGGCGCAAAAGTCGTTTCTATGTCCGACTCGACGGGTTGGATTTACGACGAACAGGGCGTTGACCTTGCGGCAATCAAGGAAATCAAGGAAGTTAAGCGCGGCAGACTCGCGGACTACAAGAACTACCGTCCGAAGTCCGAATACAGCACGAAAGGAAACGTTTGGAGCGTTCCTTGCGATATAGCTCTCCCCTGCGCTACGCAAAACGAAATCAACGAAAACGACGCGAAAACGCTTATCAAGAACAAGGTTATAGCTGTCGGCGAAGGCGCGAATATGCCGTCTACAATCGAAGCTATGAATCAGTTCATCGGCAACAAAGTTCTGTTTGCTCCCGCCAAGGCGGCAAACGCGGGCGGCGTTGCTACGAGCGCGCTCGAAATGTCGCAGAACAGCCAGCGCCTTAGTTGGACGTTTGAAGAAGTCGACGCCAAGTTGCATCAGATTATGATAAACATCTACAAGCAAATGGCGGCTGCGGCCGAAAAGTACGGCAAGAAAGACAACTTTATCGTCGGCGCGAATATCGCGGGCTTCGAGAAGGTTGCGGACGCTATGTTGGCGCAAGGCATACAGTAAAACTTACGGCGCGAAATACAGGCGCATATAACGGCTACGTGCGTCAAGGTCGGCTCGGTCATTTATGCGAAATAAACTCCCTTCGCCGACTTGCCGCCTGTTGCCGTTCTCTACACCTGTTTTTCACGCCTTATATTTGTTATATAGTACTATACAAATTATTAGTAACGGAAAAGCCTTTTCACCCACACCCGAAAAGGCTTTTGTTAAAGGTTGTATCTATTATGATTAAACGGAAAATCGACTGTCATTTACACACAAGCATTTCGCCCGACGGGATAGACGCGCCCGAAAAAGTAATAAATGCGGCTATCGATATGGGTTTGGAGCATATTTGCTTAACGGACCATATGGATTTATTCTATTCGGATATGCAATTTCAGGGCGTTACGAATATCGACGCGCACGTAAAAAAACTTTTACCGCTGAAAGAAAAGTACAAAGATAAGATTTACGTTTGCGTAGGAATAGAGTGCGGTTGGAAAAAAGAAAACGAACAAGCCAACGCGAAAGCCGTAAACTGCGCGGGGTTGGAATATATAATCAACTCGATTCACGAAGTAAACGGCAACGACTGTTACTACAAGAAAACTTACGAAGGCAAGACGAAAGACGAAGCCTACGCCGAATATTTTACCGCGATATTAAACAGTCTCGACGCGCCGTATCCTTTTCACGCAATCGGGCATATGACCTATGTGTCGCGCTACGCGCCCTACCCGAACGCTAAAATTTCACGCGGCGACTATACGGACTATATCGACGCAATACTTAAAAAGCTCGTGGAAAAAGGAACCGTATTGGAGCTGAATTCGCATACGGGAAATTCGGGCGCGTATTCTATGCCCGAACTCGATATAGCGTGCCGTTACCGCGAACTCGGCGGCGAATTTATAACTTTCTCGTCCGACGCGCACACGGTAAGCCGCATTTGCGACAATTACGAATTTATTGCGCAAAAAGCCTTGGACAACGGCTTCAAATACTTTACCGTTATCCAAAACGGACGGAAAAGAATGATAAATATAGAAGATTAGCCCGTCGCTAATCCAAAATTTCGAGAAGTTCTTTGAGCGAAACTTTGCCGCCCTTGTCCGCATTATCGAGTATTGCGGAAGAAAGGGCGGTTTTTTTGCGTTGCAAATCGAGAATTTTCTGCTCTACGGTATCCTTTACGGTAAGGCGGTAGACCTGTACGGGCTTGTCCTGCCCTATTCTGTACGCGCGGTCGGTTGCCTGATTCATAACCGACTCGTTCCACCACGGGTCGTAGTGAATAACTACGTCCGCGCCCGTAAGATTAAGTCCCGTTCCGCCCGCTTTCAGCGATATAAGAAAAACCTGCGTATCGTCGGAATTAAACCGCTTTATAAGGCGCATTCTCTCGGATTTAGGGGTGTCCCCTTTGAGAATAAAATACGTAACGCCCATATCGGTGAGTTTTTTGCGGATAATATCGAGCATCGAAGTGAATTGCGAAAACAAAAGTATTTTATGCCCCGACGCCGTAGCCGACCCCACAAGTTCGAGACACGTTTCGAGCTTGGACGAGTTGCCGCTGTAATCGGGATACACGAGCGACGGGCAACAGCAAATCTGCCGCAGTTTGGTAAGCATACTCAGAACGGCGATTTTGTTCGTTTCCGCGCCCGAATTATTCACGCTTTCGCGCACGAGAGCCAAATTCGAACGGTAAAGTTTTTCCTGTTCGCCGTCGAGCACCGATTCGATATCCGTTTCGATTTTCGGCGGAAGCTCGGTTAAAACTTCCGATTTCAAACGGCGCAGAATAAACGGCGAAACGAGCTTGTTCAATTTTTCGGCGGCTTGCGTGTTTCCGCAGACTATCTCCGTTTCGAAGCGTTCTCTGAACTTGTTGTACGAGAAAAGATACCGCGGCATTATAAAGTCGAATATCGACCACAGCTCGGCGAGCGAGTTTTCCACGGGCGTACCCGTTAACGCGAACCTGTGCGCGGCGGCGAGCCGTTTTACGCTTTTGGCGTTCTTCGTGTCGGGATTTTTAATGTATTGCGCTTCGTCGATAACGGCGAAATCGAACGTTATGCCCGAATAAAGTTCGTCGTCGCGGCGTAAAAGTTCGTAGCTTGTTATAACAACGTCGTATTCGTCGGCGTATACGGCTTTTTCCTGACGCTCGGCGGATTTGCCGAGTACGGGCAACACGCGCATATCGGGCGCGAACTTTGTAAATTCGTTAACCCAGTTAAGCACGAGCGTGGTGGGGCAAACTATTATCGAAGTTTTTTTCGAGTCGTCGCCCGCGGCGGCGCGCAGTTCTTTTTCACTTTTGAGCAGCGAGATTATCTGCAACGATTTTCCGAGTCCCATATCGTCGGCGAGTATGCCGCCGAAGCCGTAGCGCGACAGAGATTTGAGCCACCTGAAACCCGTTTTCTGATAGTTGCGCATAACGCTTTTAAGCCCCTGCGGCACGGCAATGTCAAGGTCGGAAGTCGAATACAGATTCTTGATAAGCTCTTTGAAACTCGCGTCGCGCGAAAGCTCGAAAAAGCCTTCTTTCAGTTCGCTGTTCAAAAACGGCGCGTAGTATGCGGGCAAAATAACGTCGCCGCGCTTGCCGTCCGAAATTTCCAGAATTTCCGAAAGCGAGCGGATACTCGGGTCGATAAGGTCTACGAACGAGCCGTCCGACAGCCTTATGTAGTTGCGCTTTTCGCGGTACGCCGACAGCACGGCTTTTACTTCTTCCTGCGTGTATTCTTCCGCGTCCAAGTCCACTCTCAGCAGTCCGCTGTCGAGCCGCACGCCTACTTTAATGCGCGGCGGCTTGCGGACTTTCATTTTCTTTACCGCGTCTTCGAGATAGATGTCGGCGTAGTCGTACAGCTCTTTCAAGCCGCTTGTCATAAGCGAATAAATATCGGCTTCGGAGTCGAGCGTAAGGTCGGGACAAGACGGAAAATATTTCTTCAAAACTTCTTTGAGCCCGTTTTCGCCGTCCGTGTCGCGCATTGCGTCCGCAAAGCCGTTTACGTTGAAAATATCCACTTTTTCGTCGTCATACGAACATTCCAGAACGGCGCGAATTATTCCGCCTTTTTCGGAATTTATATACAGTTTGGCGCAAAGCGGCGCGGCTTCGTAGACGGAAAGGTCAACGCCGTAAGACTCGATAGGCATATACTGCGCCGCCGAAAACAACACGCTGTTGTAAAGCGTCGGCATATCGCTTTCGGTTACGAATATTTTTTTGTTGGCGTTCAGCGCGGACAACAGCGGAAGCTCCGCTTCGGCAAACTCGCGGCTCAATCTGTGAATGCGCGAGTCGGTTATAAGGTAAATGTATTTTCTGCCCGCCGCCGTCTTGAAACTCGGTACGCTCGCCGTAATGCGGTAGCCGTCGTCCGCTTTTTCCACGTTTATGTGCGCGTCGAGCGTATCCACGCCCGAAACCACCGTGCGAACGCCGTCTTTCATCGCCAAATCGTCGAACTGCACGAGCCGCCCGTCGAATAGGCTCATAAACTCGTCCACGTCGCCCCTGAGAAGCGGCAATTCGTCGCGCGCGAGAGCTTTGCCCTGCGCCGCTACGGTTTCGGCTTTTTCGTCGTAGCTCTCGGTAACGAATTTCACGAGCGGTCTGCTGCTCTCGGCGAAATTCTGTATATGATGTTCGAGTTCGAGATTTACGCCGTAGCGACGGTATCCGCTCGAATGCACCGCCGAAACAAAGTCCGCAACGTCCTTTAACGCGTAATTCTTCGTTTTGCCTATCGAAAATTTCAGCGCGAGCTTATTCTCGCCCGTATATTTTAGCGTCGGAATCAAATTCACGTCGCTGTCGCCGCCGCCCATAAACCGTCTGTGCTTGCGGCGCGAGTATTCTTTGGAAAGGTTAAGAGCAACCGCGTCGGTGTGCGCCTTGTGCGCCGCGGGAGCCGCTTCCGCCTTTTGCGGAAACCTGTCTTCATAGCTTAAAGCCGTTGCGACTATGTGCTTGCACGGTCCCGTTTCAAGCGAAAAAACCGAACAGTCGCACGAATAATCGTACAAACCGCCCGTTTCGTCGAACGTAATACTCGTAGTGTATTTGCTTCGTCCCGCAACCGTCGCCGTAATGCGGAATTTTCCGTTTTCGTCTCTGCCGCCGCCGATTCCCGAAACCCTGCTGTCGTAAAACCGTCTTTTTCCGCTCGCAAAAGCCTCGCCCGAACTTTCGGCATAAAGCGCGTCGAAATCGAGATTCATATAATCCGTGCCGCCTTTCAGATTTTTCGCAACGATTATTATACCACTTTTTTCTGAATTTTTCAAGCGAATAAGGCAGTTAAATAGCAAACGCCGCAAAGATTACGGCTATTTCCGCTTGCGGACTTTTGTCAGAAAAACCGAATGAAATACAACAAAAAAACTCTCGGAAATTTTCTTCCGAGAGTTTTTATTGTTAACCTCATCAGTCTCGCTTACACTTCGTTTTCGCGTTGGCAGCTTCCCCTATCGGGGGAAGCCTTGATTCGGGTTGATTATTTAACTTTACGAGCGTCAGCTCTCTTCTTCGATTTCTTCGAACGGTTCGGCGATTGCCACGCAAACTACGTTGCCTTGGTCTTTCATTTTCATCATACGGACGCCCTGCGTATCTCTGCCTATCTTCGAGATTTCCTTGGCGCGCATACGGATAATTATGCCGTTGTCGGCAATAACCATAACGTCGTCGTCGGGGTTGATAAGTTTGAGATTTACGAGTTTGCCCGTCTTTTTGGTGAACGTGCCCGCTTTTATGCCCTTGCCCGCGCGCGATTGTAAACGGTAATCTTCGAGTTCGCTTCTCTTGCCGTAGCCGAGTTCGGAAACGGTAAGAACTTCGTAGCCGTCCTTTACTACCGTCATATCGACGACGTAATCTTCATTGTCGAGCTTCATAGACTTAACGCCCATCGTATCTCTGCCCATAAGACGGACGTCTTCTTCGGAGAACCTTATGCACTTGCCTTCGTGCGACGCAACGAGAATTTCGTCTCTGCCGCTCGTGAGCTGTACGGAAATAAGTTCGTCGCCTTCGTTCAGGTTTATGGCTATCTTGCCGACTTTTCTTATCGAAGCAAATTCGCTCAGAGCCGTCTTTTTGATAAGTCCGCCCTTGGTCGCCATAATAAGGTTTCCGCGCATTTCGTCGTTTATGCGGATAACCGCGTTGACCTTTTCGCCTTCGCCGAGCTGCAACAGATTTACAATCGCTCTGCCGCGAGCCGTGCGCTCGTTTTCGGGAACTTCGTACGCTTTAATCGAGTAAACCTTACCGAAGTTCGTAAAGAACAGCAAATCGTCGTGCGTACAGGTTACGAACATATTCTCGACGAAGTCTTCTTCTTTCGGGCGGTGAGCCGTAATACCCTTTCCGCCGCGGTGCTGAGTTTTGTATTCCGTAACGGGCAGACGCTTGATATACCCGAAGTGCGTCATCGAGATAACTACGTCTTCGCGGTCGATAAGGTCGCCTATGTCGATTTCGTCGTAGTCTATACACAGTTCGGTTCTACGCTCGTTGCCGTATTTTTCCTTGATTTCGTTAAGCTCTTCGCGGACGATATCGGTAACCTTTTGCGGGTTGGCGATAATGCTTTTGAGTTCGGCTATGAGTTCCTGCAATTTTGCAAGCTCGTTTCTGAGCTGTTCGACTTCCAAACTCGTCAAGCGTTGCAAGCGCATTTCGAGAATCGCGTTCGCCTGCTTATCCGAAAGTATGAACTCGTTCATCAACTTTTCGGCGGCTTCGAACTTGTCGCGGCTCTGCTTGATTATCTTGATAACCTTGTCGATATTCGCAAGAGCTTTTACAAGACCTTCCAAAATATGCTCGCGTTCTTCGGCTTTTTCAAGGTCGAATTTCGTGCGGCGCAATACTACTTCTTTCTGATGTTCGAGATAGTAGTACAGCATTTCTTTAAGATTGAGAATCTTGGGTTCGCCGTTTACGAGAGCTAAGAACGTTATACCGTTGGAAACCTGCAAGTTCGTGTGCTTGTAAAGCGTGTTGAGTACAACCTGCGCCTGAGCGTCGCGCTTGATTTCGATTACTACGCGAAGTCCCGTTCTGTCGGATTCTTCCTTAATATCCGAAATGCCTTCGATGCGCTTGTCTTTAACCATATTCGCAATGGTTTCGATAAGCTCGGCTTTGTTTACCTGATAAGGCAATTCCGTTACGACTATTCTCTGCCGCATCTGCTCGCTGCCTTCGCGGACGGGATACTCTTCTATCTCGCACCTTGCGCGCATAATAACGCCGCCGTGTCCCGTGCGGTAAGCGTGGCGGATATTCGCCCTGCCCATAATCAGTGCGCCCGTCGGATAGTCGGGAGCGGGTATATACTGCATAAGCTCGTCTACCGTGATTTCGGGATTTTCGATAAGCGCATCGATACCGTCGATAACTTCGTTTAAGTTATGCGGCGGAATGTTCGTCGCCATACCGACGGCTATACCGTCCGAACCGTTTACGAGCAAGTTCGGAAAACGCGACGGCAATACGGTAGGCTGTTCGAGCGAGTCGTCGAAGTTCGGATACCAATCGACCGTTTCCTTGTCTATATCGCGGAGCATTTCGCTCGCAATCTTCGCAAGACGCGCTTCGGTATACCTTTGAGCCGCCGGGGGGTCGCCGTCGACCGAACCGAAGTTTCCGTGTCCGTCTACGAGCGGATAACGTATCGAGAAGTCCTGAGCCAAGCGGACGAGAGCCATATATACCGCGCTGTCGCCGTGCGGGTGGTACTTACCGAGAACGTCGCCGACTATACGCGCGCATTTGCGGTAAGGCTTGTCGGAGAACAGGTTCAACTCGCCCATAGCGTAAAGTATTCTGCGGTGAACGGGTTTCAAGCCGTCGCGCACGTCGGGAATGGCGCGCGATACGTTTACCGCCATAGCGTAGGCAATAAACGATTTCTGCATTTCGTCTTTGAGCGGTTTTTTCTCTATCTTGGTATTATCGACGTGTTTGAGTTCTTCGTCGGTAAGTTTTCTTTTTCCTTTTGCCATAATTATCTCCTGAATTTTTTAAGGCTGTTTGTTATATGTTTTTTAACCTCGTCAGTGCGGTCGGTCGCTCCGCTTTGCACCCGCACAGCTTCTCCTTGTAGGAGAGACCTTTTTAGTAGAAAGCAAGGCGGCGGAGAGTTGCCGAATATTCTTTGATTGTCATTTCGAGCGGAGTGCCGCAGGCGCGCAGTCGAGAAATCTTTGTACTGTATTAGTCATTTCGAGCGTAGTCGAGAAATCTATAAGAAAGAAAAGAGAGTTTTCGGAAAAGATTTCTCCGTGCGCGACTTCGTCGCTTAGTCGAAATGACAGTGCGCGCCACATCGGCGGCGGAGAACGGTGCGTAGGCGGGCAACAGGCGGTGCGTCGGCAAGGGCGCGTATCAAAACATACGTAACCGCGCCGACGTGCCGCACGTAGCTCGCATACGTGCCGTTATACGCCGCCGCTAAATGTCGAGTTCTTTTACGAGCTTAGCATTATTCTCGATAAACTGCCGTCTGAGTTCGGGCATATCGCCCATAAGAACCGTAAATATTTCGTCCGCTTCGAACGCGTCGTCCATAGTTATCTGAATAAGCGTGCGGTTTTCGGGGCTCATAGTCGTATGCCACAACTGCTCGGCGTTCATTTCGCCCAAACCTTTGTAACGCTGTACGTCGCAGCCCTTGCGACCGAGCTTGTTAAGCGTTTCGTTAAGCTCTTTATCCGAATAGCAATAGTAGTCCTGCTTTGCCTTGGACACCTTGTAAAGCGGAGGCTTCGCCGCGTAAACGTGTCCGTTTTCGATAAGCGGGCGCATATAGCGGAAAAAGAAAGTCAGAAGAAGTATTCTTATATGACTGCCGTCTACGTCGGCATCGGTCATACAGATTATTTTATTGTAACGGAGTTTGCTTTCGTCGAAGTCTTCGCCCACGCCGCAACCGAACGCCGTTATCATAGCCTTTATTTCGGCGTTTTCGAGAACTCTTGCAAGTCTTGCCTTTTCGACGTTCAGAATTTTACCCCTGAGCGGCAAAATTGCCTGAAAACGCCTGTCGCGCCCCTGCTTTGCCGTACCGCCTGCGGAGTCGCCCTCGACTATATAAATCTCGCAATGCTCGGCTTCCTTATCCGTACAGTCGGCAAGTTTTCCGGGCAGAGTAGTCGATTCGAGATAACCCTTTCTGCGAGTAAGTTCTCGCGCGTTTCTCGCCGCGTCGCGCGCACGTTGCGCCGTAATGCTCTTTAACACGAGTTCCTTTGCAACGGCGGGATTTTCTTCGAGATACGTTCCCAAGCCTTCGGTAAGAGCCTTTTCTACGTAGCCGCGCATTTCGGAATTGCCGAGCTTCGTTTTCGTCTGCCCTTCGAACTGCGGGTTGGTCAATTTTACGCTTATTATCGCCGTCAAGCCTTCGCGCACGTCGTCGCCCGTGAGTTTTTCTTCTTCCTTGATTATGTTTTGCTTATGCGCGTAGTCGTTTATTATCTTTGTAAGCGCGTTCTTAAAGCCGACAAGGTGAGTTCCGCCTTCTTCGGTGTTTATGTTGTTCGCGTAAGTATAGATAACTTCGTTGTAGCTGTCGTTATACTGCATAGCCACTTCGACGATGTTTTCCTTATACTTCTGCTCCACGTAAAGCGAAGCGGGGAAAAGCGTTTCCTTACTGCGGTTAAGGTAGTCGACAAAGTCCAAAATACCGCCGTCGAACTTGAAACTCTCCTGCTTTTCTCTGCCCTTGCGCTTGTCGGTAAGCTGAATATGCAGTCCCTTATTCAGATAAGCGACTTCTCTGAGCCTTGTACGCAAATAGTCGTATGTGAATTCTATCGTTTCGAAAATCTCGCTGTCGGGGAAGAACGTAACCTTAGTACCCGACAACTTTGTTTTTCCGACTTCCGCAAGCGCGCGCTGAGGCACGCCGCGGTTATATTTCTGCTGATAAATTTTGCCGTCTTTATAGACTTCGACTTCGAGCCATTCGGAGAGCGCGTTAACGACCGAAAGTCCCACGCCGTGAAGTCCGCCGGAAACCTTGTATCCCCCGCCGCCGAATTTACCGCCCGCGTGCAATTTCGTAAGCACGAGTTGCAGAGCCGAAACCTTTTCTTTCGGGTGAATATCTACGGGGATACCGCGTCCGTTATCGGTAACGGAACAAGCGCCGTCGGGCAGAATCTCGACGGATATGGTATCGCAGTAGCCTGCCAATGCTTCGTCTACGCTGTTATCGACGATTTCGACTATAAGGTGGTGCAAACCCCTTTCGTCGGTCGAGCCGATATACATACCGGGACGCTTTCTTACCGGTTCGAGACCTTCCAAAACCTGTATGTCGCTGGCGTCGTAATGCATTTCGTTTTTCTTTGCCATAATATCTCCTTTCGGGCAATTACTCTCCCGCGGGAACCGTCCGAAAACGCGTTTTCAAGCAAATTCCCACGCTTTATAAATTATAGCATATTTCACGCGAAAAATAAAGCGTTTTAAGCGGTTTATTGCGCATTTTTAGCCGCTAATTTTAAGCACGTGCGTTTTAACGGCTTGTACAGGGGCTTAACGGCGCGAAAAAACCGCGGTCGACACATTTCCGCGGTTTTGCAATTTTCGACAAACTTCGTTTTTCGAGTATTATCGGCGGTTCTCGACGCGGTTCGCAAAAACCGCTTAAAACCTTTCAATTATAAGTTTCGTTATTGGAAATATATTTTCTTACCCTCAGGCGCGCGCCGATTTTCTCCGCCGTGGCGCGGCACTTTTCGATTTCTTCGGGCGGGATAACGTCCACGACCGTGAGAAACGTTTCTATGCCTTCCTTTACGCACGCCGCCGCAAAATCGGTAAGCATTCCGTAGGCTTTAAGCCCGAATCGGGAACGGCAGATTTTATCGTACTTTTCCGCGTCGCTCTCGTTCAGCGAAACGGACACGGTATCTATTTTGCCTTTGAGTTTAGGCGCGATGTCATAACCGTTTACGGCGCTGCCGAGCCCGTTCGTATTAAGCCGCGTTTTCTTTCCTATGGAATGCAGAAAGTCGGCTATTTCGAGCATTTCGTCGAGTTTATACGTGCTTTCGCCGTAACCGCAAAATACGGCTTCGTCATAAACTATATCCGTGTGCTTTATACTTTCTATAACTTCGCTTGCCGTCGGTTCTCTTTCGAGCCACAGCGTGCTGTCCTTTACGCCGTCGCCGTTTCGGCGCAAGCAAAAAGTGCAGTCGTTGCAACACTTGTTCGTAAGATTTATATACAGGTTATTACCGAGCGGATAAATAAAAACAAGTCCTTTCTTCATTTCCGTTACGCTCTTATTTCATCTTGAAAAACAGTCGGTACGCGTTCTCCGTGGTAATGCGCGCGATTTCGTCTTCGTCTTTTCCTAGAATTTCCGCAATTTTTTTCGCCGTAAGAGAAACGAATTTCGGATAATTCGTCGTTCCGCGGAACGGGTCGGGCGTAAGATACGGCGAATCGGTTTCCACGAGCAACCTGTCGAGCGGAATATTCTTTATGATTTCGGGAAATTTCTTTGCGTTCTTGAACGTAACCGACCCAGAAAAACTTATATAAAAGCCCATATCGAGATATTGCTTAGCGGTTTCCGCGCTCCCCGAAAAACAGTGCATAACCGCGCTCTTTTTAAGTTTTGCCGCGTGATTCTTTATTATACCGTAAGCGTCTTCGTACGAGTCGCGGATATGAAAAGCCACGGGTAACTCGGCTTGTTCGGCAACGCAGAGCTGTTTTTCGAGCGCTTCCTTTTGGTTTGCCTTGTTCGTGCTTTCGTAGTGATAGTCAAGCCCTATTTCGCCGATAGCCACGCACTTTTTATCCTTCGACAGTTCGAGCAAGCGTTCGCACTCTTTGTCCGAAACGCCCTTTTCGTCCGCGTTGTTCGGGTGAACGCCCGCCGTGAAGTAGATTTTTTCGTGCTTTGCGGCAAGCTCTGCGTTAAATTCCGACGACGGCAAATCGTATGCGACCGTAATTATACGGCTCAGCCCGTCCGCCGCCATATTGCTTATGATTTCTTCCGCGCCGCCGTAAATTTCGTCGCACAGATGCGCGTGGGTGTCGATAAGTTCTAACATACCTCCGCCCCGCTTCCTATAACGCTTTCGGGCGAAACGAGTACGAGTTTATCGCCCTGCGAAGCGCAGAGTATCATTCCTTCGCTCCGAATACCGCGCAATTTAGCGGGAGCCAGGTTGTACACGAGCACGACCTGTTTGCCGACCATTTCTTCAGGCGAGTAGTGCTTTGCTATGCCCGAAACGACCGTGCGCGTTTCGTCGCCCACTTCGAGAGTGAGTTTGAGCAGTTTGTCCGCTTTTTCGACTTTTTCGGCGGCTTTTACCGTCGCAACTTTAAGCTGAGTCTTGAAAAATTCGTCTATCGTGATGATTCCGTTGTTTTCGGGAGTTTCCACTTTTTTATCCTTGCCTTTTTCTTCTTTCTTTTCGGTTTTCGGAGCCGCTTTTGCGCCGTCCGCTTCGGCGGCGACTTTTTCGAGCGCTTCGAGTTCTTTCTTTATATCGAGCCGCGGGAAAAGCGATTCCGTTTCGGTCGTTTCGTAGCTTTTTACAGCGCCGTAATACGCTTTCGACATATCTTTCGGAGTTTTAAGCCCGAGCGCGGAGAAAATCTTCTGCGGCGTTTGCGTAAGGAACGGCAACAACAGATTCGCCGACACGCGCAACGTTTCGAGAAGATTGTATATAACCGATTTGAGTTCTTCCGTCCTGCCCTGCTTGAATAACGCCCACGGCGCAGTCAAATCTATATATTTGTTCGCCGAGCCGATAAGGTCGAATATAAGCTCCAAAGCCTTGTTGATGTTCAGACTGTCGAGCTTTTCTTCCACGCCGCTTTTAAGCGCGTTTATCTTGTCTACGATTAGCTTGTCGTGTGAAGTTCCCGTTCCGTTCTCGACTTTGCCGCCGAAATACTGACGGCTCATTGCGAGCGTACGCTTTGAAAGGTTGCCCAAATCGTTGCAAAGGTCGGAATTTATGCACCCCAAAAACAGCTCCGACGAATAGTTGCTGTCCTGCCCGAACGAAATCTCGCGCAAAAGGAAATATCTCACCGCGTCCACTCCGTAACGTTCGGCAAGAATAAACGGGTCTACCACATTGCCCTTGCTCTTGCTCATCTTGTCGCCGCCGAACATTATCCAGCCGTGTCCGAATACCTTTTTCGGAAGCGGAAGCCCGAGCGCCATAAGTATAGCCGGCCAGACTATCGAGTGGAAACGCACTATCTCTTTCGCCATAAGGTGAATTTCGGCGGGCCAATACTTTTTAAAAAGCGTATCGTCGTCCGAGCCGTAGCCGAGCGCGGTTATATAGTTTGAAAGCGCGTCCACCCACACGTAAATAACGTGCTTTTTATCGAACGGCACGGGTATGCCCCAGGAGAACGACGTGCGCGACACCGCAAGGTCTTCGAGCCCGTCTTTCAGGAAGTTGTTAACCATTTCGTTAACGCGCGACTGCGGTTGCAGAAAATCCGTTTCCGTAAGCATTTTTCTGATTCGGTCGGCATACTTCGACAAGCGGAAAAAGTAGCATTCTTCTTCCGTTTCGACTACTTCCCTGCCGCAGTCGGGACACTTGCCGTCCACGAGTTGCGATTCCGTCCAGAACGACTCGCAAGGCGTACAGTACTTGCCTTTGTATTTAGCCTTGTAAATGTCGCCCTGCTCGTAGAGCTGCGTAAAAATCTTCTGCACCGACTTTTTATGATACTCGTCCGTCGTGCGGATATACTTGTCGTAAGAAATATCGAGCGTTTTCCATAGCTTTTTGAGATTGTCCACTCTGCCGTCGACGAACGTTTGCGGGTCGACTCCCGCTTCCGCCGCGCTCTTTTCTATCTTCTGCCCGTGCTCGTCCGTACCCGTAAGGTAAAAAACGTCGTAACCGCTCATACGCTTGAAACGCGCCAAAGCGTCGCAACACACGGTCGTGTAGCAATGACCTATATGCCACTTCCCGCTCGGATAGTAGATAGGCGTAGTTATATAATACTTGGGCTTTTCCGCCATTTTTAAGTCCCGTCCCTTTTGCTTTCTGTTTTCGTGTACTTTATATTATACAGCGATTCGGGATAAAAAGCAAGTGTAGGCGCGCACTTGAAAATTTTAATGAAAAAGTGCGCCCCCGAAAAGAGAAACGCACTTTGCATTCCGAGTCTATTCTTTTTTTATTTATGTGAGCGCGCTGAGATTTTACGCCGCAGTGCGGAAATCTCTTTCGTCCCAGATAACGAGCGCGTCGTTATGGTTGTTGTCGCATCCGTCAACCAATTTACCGCTTGCATTATCTTTTCCGAGCGATTTTACCGCCGTGAAAATATCGAACGCAATAGCGGTTACGTCGTTGTCGCCGTCGTTGTTGTTCCGTTCGCGGTCCGCAACGTTAATTTGCGTTTGATTTACTTGTTATTCAATCCTTATATCTATGTTGCCGACGAGTTTTTCGTTCGGGATAAAGATTTTTTCGGTGCGGGCGAATCGGTCGTATTCGGCGGGAATTTCCTTACCGTTTACAAAGAAGCGTTTTGCCTTATCGGACTTACAACGGCTCTCTATATTCAGCGTTGCGCCCTTTACCTTTATTTTTATTCTGCTGTTTTCACTCCCTATGCCGCGCGCGGGACAAACGGTTACGCCGCCCAAATCGGGATTTACTCCGAACACGCAACGCACGAGCACTTTTATAAGCACGTTCGCGCTTCCCGTGAACCAATCCGACATAGACTCGCCGTCGAGCCCGTATTCTTCGTTATACGAGTACGAGTTGGACATTATAAACGGCGTTGTCGAAAGCGATTTATGCGTTATGGGCAAAGCCTTGAAAAGCTGTTCCCACGCAAAGTCGCTCTCGCCCATCTTAAACAGCGCCCATATACCGAACAGCGTTGCGTGAACGTAGGTCGCGGCGTTTTCCGCCGTGCCGCGCGGGAGATTTACTATGCGCCCCACGCCTTTCATTCCGAGCGGGAAATAAGGCTCGAACGTTTTCATTCCGTACTTGCTGTCGAGCCTGTGCATCGACGCGAGAATATCTTCGCGCAGAGTTTCGTCGCCGTCGCGGAACATATCCGAGATTACCCAGAACGCGTTGGCGGTAAGCCCGTCGCGCGACGCTCCGTCGGGGTCGCGGTAACTGCCGACCTTGTAGCTTACCTTGTCGCCCCAGCCGTGCAGAATTTTACGCTCCGCGCCTTTGGCTTCGATTGCGTATTTTTCAAGCCCCGACCTAACCGTTCGGCGAGCCGCGGAATACGTACCAATCAAATCGTCGCGCTTGCCGACCGCGTGCAAAATATCGCACATCTGTTTTAAGTTGTTGTAAAATTGAAGCGTCGCCATTACCGAAACGCCCGAACCGTATTCTTCGCTTCCGTCAAGCGAAACGCCGAGTCCGTCGAGCGCGTCGTTCCAATCGCCGTACATAACGCGCAGACAGCCCGTGTACTTGCGGTCGATTTTGTCAACCATATAATCTGTTATGCGGATAAGGTGATTGAGAACGCTGTCCTTTTCGTCGCACGCGCAAACGGCGTAACCTTTGTATTCGTAGTAGCCGCAAATCTCGTCGAGAATCGAGTAATCGCCCGTAAAGCCGAGATATGCGTAGAGCGCGTCTATTATCCAGACGCCTTGGTCGATAAACGGGCGCAAATCCATTCGCGGCAACGCGCCGTCTTTCGGCGGTATCGAATACTGACGCGGCGGTCGACCGTCGTTGCCTATGAACGACATAGCTTCGAGAATTTTCGCTCTGCAATCGGTCGGATTCCACATAAGCGCGGCTTCGATTTGCTGAAATACGTCGCGCACGCCCAAAAGCGAAACGCCCGAGTTTTTCGCAAGCGCGGCAAACTCCACCTGCCTGCGAACGTTTTTCACAAAGCGGTTGAAAACGCCGCCGTTTAATTTGCCGAGCGAATTTTCACCGAACTCCATTTCGGTAACGTCGGAATTTTTCTTTGCGTTCTCCTTTTCCGCCGAAGCGACGTATTCGTCGAATTCCGCAGCCGAAAGCGGAATCGAACAAAGTTTTTCGGCGTCCGATTTCGAGTAGGCGCAGGTTAGTTTATAATCGACCTTAAAGTCATTGCCGCCGCCGAGCGTAAGTTTTATTATTTCCGCCGCAACCGCCGCGTCGGTAAAGCGCGTATTCGTTTTTTCCTTTTCGATTACGCCCGTGCGCAGGCAATCCGCGCAAATTATCGGAACGTTGGTTCCGCCCGTGTACGCCGTGCGCGCCGTCGTGCGTTCGGTTTTTTTCACTCTGCTTTCGTCGCAATTCTTAACGATAACGCCGTAGTTTTCAAGGTGCGTGGTGCGGTCAAGGTCTTCCACGCTTCCGAACAGATAGCCGTTTTCCGTAACCTTGCATTCCTTGAACCAATTCGTTTCGACGCATTCCGCCGTGTCGTGCTTTAACAGGCAATTAAGGTACGGCGAGAGATAAATTTCTTTTTTGTCTTTGCCCGTGTTTTGCGCGTAAAGAGTAAAGCAAACTTCTTTATTCTTTGTAACGAACGCGCGCAGAGCGAATATAACGCCGCCTTGTTCCGCGATATAATACGCCGCTTCGGGCGTGTACACGGTGTAGCGCGCGGTATTCTTATCGCACGGCAAAGCGGTGGTATCGAAAAGCGAAACGGGCGAATATTTCCCGTCGTCGCTCTTTATTCCGCCGAACGCCGTAAAGAACGGCTCTTTTCCGCCGCTTGCGGGCAGAATTACATAAAAAGTGCTTTCGTTCACCGAAATATAGCCCGACGAATACGCCCACAGCGTAAAGCCGTCCGCGCTGTACGGATAGCGGCTGTCCCCTATTTCGCGCTTTAAGCAAGCTATATCGTAATCTCCGAGAAAATAACAGTTTTCGGGCAGCGCCGCCGCTCTGCGCTTATCTTCGCTTTGTTCGATTTCACGAATCTTTTTCAAAAATTCTTCTATTTTCTTTTTCATAGTTTTATCGCGTCTCCTGAAACTTACAAATCAATCGGTCGTTCGGACGTCTACTCTTTTAAGTTTTTTCTTCAACGTTTCAACCATACGCAAAGTATCTTTTTCGCTCCGCATTTCAACGGCTATGCGAAAAATCGGTTCCGTTCCCGACGCGCGCAATAACGCCCAACAGCCGTCGTCGAAATAATATTTTACATTGTTGTTGAACGCGTGAACGCGCTTTGCGCCCAAATCGTCGCCGCCGTCGCTTTTAAGTTTTTCCAAAACGTTCATATCCGAAACTTCGCAATCGCTCTCGTGCCAACAATAGTTATAGCCCGCGAAATCTTCGACTTCCTTTACTATCGCCGATACGGGCTTGTTCATAACTATCCGCATTTCGGTGAAAAGCGTAGCCGAAAACGTGCTGTCCTTGCCGAAGATATAATTTCTGACGGTGAGTCCGCCCGAGCTTTCGCCGCCTATCAACGCGTCGGTTTCTTTGATTTTAGCCGAAACGTTCTTAAAGCCTACGTCTACTTCGTGGCACTTAAAGCCCATTTTTTCCGCGAGCATATCGAGCAACAGCGAAGTCGAGCAGTTCTTGACCGCTTCGCCTTTCATTCCGCGATAGCGCACGAGATAGTAGTAAAGGCACGCGAGAATTTCGTTGCTCGAAACGGGGTTTCCGTTTTCGTCGAGAACGCCGAGTCTGTCCGCGTCGCAATCGGTCGCCATTGCGAAATCGTAGCCGTTTTCGGTTACCGCGCTTTTCAGACGCGCCATATTTTCTTCCGTCGGATTAGGCGCGACGAAACCGAAAAACGCGTCGCGGTTGTCGTTTATAACGTCGAAACGTTTTAAGTTAAGCCGCTCGGCGATTTTTTTAAGACCTATGCGCCCCGTGCCGAACATATCGTCGAATAAGATTTTCGCGTCGTTGTTCTTTATTTTCGGGTCGATAAACGAAATAATGTTTTCAACGTACTTTTCGAGATGCGAATATTCCTTTACAAGTCCTTTCTTCTTCGCGTCCGCAAGCGGAAGAACGTTTACGGCGGATACGGAATTTATGACTTTTTCTAGTTCGTCGGTAAATTCCACGTCCGCGTCCATTCCGTTTTTGCGGAAAACTTTTACGCCGTTGAACACATAAGGATTATGGCTTGCCGTTATCATTACGCCGAGTTCGTTGTTAAGCTCTTTCGTCGCGCTCATAACTACGGGCGTGGACACCGCGCTGTCCGTAAGCAGAACGTTAATACCGCCTGCCGCCAGAACTTCCGCCGTCCATTCGGCAAATCGGTCGGACATAAATCGGAAATCGTAGCCTATCACAATCGGCTTTTTCCGCCAACCGTATTTTAATGCAATATCCGTCAAGCCCTGCGCTATTTTCTGTACGTTTTCCTTGGTGAAGTCGTCGGCTATTACGCCGCGGAACCCGCCCGTCCCGAATTTAATCATTGTTTTGTGTGTTATCTCCCGATTTGTAATCTTTTTATCCTTTTATCTGTTCGATACAGCCGAATCTATAACGTACGTTACGGCCTTGTCTATCGCGCCAACGACAGTGCCGTCTACAAGATACTTGCCGTAGCGCACTTTCAGGTTCGATATATCGAAAATCTTTTCGCCGAGCATATATTTTTCTATGCTTTCGATGTAGCTTTCGCCGAGCCGCCCGACTTTACCGCTTATAATTATGTCGCGGCAACCCGTTATTCCGAGAATACAGCGTATAAGCAGCGAAACGCCGTGCGCGCTCCTTTCGACGGCGGCGACTTCTTTTTCCGAGCCGCGCGAATAAGCCGAAACGAATTTCTCCCAGCTGTCGGATTCGTCGGGAGTGTAACCGCACTCGCCGAGCATTGCGTTAATACAGCAAACGTCTTCGTAAATCGCAACTTCGCCGTTGTACATAAACGGCACCGCTCCGAGCTCCGCCGCAAGCCCCCTGTCCCCGTCGAAGCTCTCGCCCGACAGCCACAGCGCGCCGCCCATACCGTAGTCGATATACAGCAGAGCCGAATCGCGACGGGTACCGCCCGACCGCTTTTCGGCAAGCATCTGCAAGCTCGCGTCGTTTGCGAGAACCGTCGGAATACCGAACTCTTTTTCAAACAGCTCGACCATATTCACGCCCTGACAGTCGCGGTATTTATACGCCGCCATATGAACTTTTCCCGTTTCGGAATTTATCTTGCCGGGGACGCCGACGCAAATACATTTTACCGGAATATCCGTTTGGCGCAGAACGTCTTTCAGCGTTTCCACGACCTTGGCAAGGACTTCGTGCGTAATGATTTCGCTGTCGGCAATCTCGCGGCTTACGATTATCTCTTTAACAAAGTCGGCAACGGCTATTTTGATATTATCCGACGAAAAGTCCACCGCGGCAACTGCGGCGAAACGGCGGTTGACCATAAGGTCGACTTTACGCCGTCCGCGCAGGTTCGTTTCGACTTCCGCGCCTTCTTCGATTAGCCCCATACCTATCAGCTGTTCGATTATAGCCGTAAGCGCGGGATTGCTCAGCTTTGCTTTCTTTGCCAAATCACTGCGGCAAAGAGTTTCCTTGGAGAGCAAGCGCATTACGAGCTTGATATTCGTATCTCTGATTGCGGCGGGTTTTTGCCCTTTGTTACTTGTCATAATCTTTTCACTTCAAAACGGGATATTGCCCGTCGACTATCTCCCAAACGTTATTATCGAATGCGGCGAACGTGGACGCCGTTTTCATTTCCGCAGTTGTTTTTATATTCGCGTCCAAATCGCTTGCGATAGACAAAACGCGCACAGCGTGCGTAACTTCGCCGTCGATAAATACGTTTTCGATTGTTCCGTCGTTTACCTTGGCTATCGCGTTCGTGCTCGCGGGGGTCTCCGATTCGCTCATAAGCACTTTTACAAAACTTATGCAGTTGCGGATAGTGCCGTCGTTCGTAACGGTAAAGCCCGCCACGTTCGTGCCCGTACCCATAACTTCGCCCGAAGCCGTAACGTTTTCGATTGTTCCGTCGTTAACGCTCGTTATAAGCGCGGAATCGTTGCCGCCGTATATGCGCTTTTCGCCTATCTCGATTGCAACGTTCTTAACCGTTCCGCCTGCGCCAATGTGCCTGAACATTCCGAAGTTCATAGCTTGCGAACCGCCGACTACGCCCGAAATCGTATGACCCTTGCCGTCGAACGTTCCCGTGAACGCTCCGTCGCCGTCTATTCCGCTTCCTATCATAGCATTCCAGAATTTTCCCGTCAAGTCAATATCCGCCGTAAGCGCATAATTTTTCGTCATATCCGCAGGGTCGTCGGTATTTATAAGACAGTTCAGAATATCGTCGTAAGAACCGAGCGAAATTTCCGTATTCGGGTCGAAGTTGTTGATTTTTACGGTAAACTCGGCAAACTTCGTTCTGTCCTGTACCGAAGTTACCACTACCGTAACGCGCGTGTTATCCGCAACCGTGTTTTCTACGGTAAGAAGTCCCGAATCGTTTACCGAAACGCCGTCCACGGGGTTTTTAAGCGAAAATTCAACGCTTTCGTCGTCGGCGTTCATAACCGAATATTCTATTTGCAAGCTGTTTTCCGCAGGGTCGGCTTTAAGGTTGAGCCACTTCTGCGCGGCGGTTACCGTAACGAGCACCTGCGCTTCGGGAGCTACGAACCCGTCGTATTTAAGCATAGGATAAATTCCGTCCGCAACGTACCAGATATTTTTGTCCCACGCGGAATAAGTAGCCGCCGTTTTGAGTTCGTTTTCGGTCTTGGATATTGCAGCGCTCGCCGTCTTTGCCCAGCCGTATGCGTAGGGAATGTTTCCGCTGTGAGCGTACGAACGCAATACCGAGCCGTCGGCGGAACCAACGAACGCCGCGCCGTCCTTGCCGTCGGGGCAAGTAACTTTGCCTATCGCTATCGTATTCTGAACCCTGCCCTTGTTGTTGCCCGCTACCGCGCTCATAGGAAACGAAGTTCCCGTAACGGTAACGTCGATAAAGCAGTTGCGGATAGTGCCGTGATTTATTCCCACAAGTCCGCCGCACCACTTACTGCCCTTGAAACTTCCTTGAAGTCCGAGTTTTTCGACTATACCGGTCGTTTCTATCTGACCGAAAAGCCCTTCCACTTCGGCTTCGTCGTTCTCGTAGAAGAAGTTTTTAACGGTGTAGCCGTTTCCGTCGAGTCTGCCCGCAAAGCCTACGCCTACTTCGACTATATGACCGCTGTTGTCTTCCTTGTCGGCTGTTCCGATAGGCGTCCATTGCGCGCCGCCCAAATCAATATCGCTCATTAAAATATAGTTGGCGTTCAAATCGTTGCGGATTGCCGAAAATTCTTCCGCGGTGCGCACTTCTTTCGGCGGCAACGGCGGATTGTTTACGGTAAACTGCATCGTTGCCGAAACGGTCATATCGAGCAGAGAAGTTACTTTTACGGTGAACTTTATGCCGTCTTCCGTAGCCTGCGAAACGGTAACCGTTTTGCCTTCCGCAGTAACGCCCGCCACCGAACCTATAATCGACACGTTTACGCGTTGGTCCGCGCCTTTCGGCAATACGGTTACGTCCATATCGAAACTTCCCGCGCCGACCGTCGTTTCGGCGTTGTTTATTACAATGCTTTCGGGTGCGCCGCCCGAGCCGCCCTTATCTTTGTTACAGCCCATACACAGGAATAACGAAAGACACAGCGCAACGCTTAAAATTCTTATCGCTTTTTTCATAAATTATTCTCCTTACGCGACCTTTAATCTTACCGAAACGTTGTCGGCGTAAGCCGTGCCGCTCTCGGATAAAATCTTTACTGTCATATTCTCGCTGCCTGCGGGAGCCGTAATTTCGCCGCCGATTTTCGTAAATTCCTGCGCCGAAGAAACAAACGTTTTCGTTCCCGACGACAACACGGTACCCGCGCGGTTTTTGAACGTAACTTCGATTTTCGCGTTACCCTTTACGTAAGCCGACAAGTCGTACTTAAAGCCGCCGTATACGGCCGTTATAGTCTGCGACGCGCTCGCGCTTGCGGGAAGCGAAAGTCCTTTGCTTCCGTCGAATTTTGCCGCCGCCGAAGTACTTACGGTCGCGCCGCCCGTTTTGGTCCAAGCGTTCGCGTCGCGCTCGAAAGTGCCGTTGGAAACGTAGTCCGTAACGGGCATAGCTACGGGAGCTTCGGGATATTCCGCGTCGGTCGCATAAGCGCCGGGGTGCGGCGGAGCGGGCTGAGCGTCCATCCGCTCTTCGTAAGGCTCGTAAGAAACCCAGTCGACCATCATATAATCGGTGTCGAAATCGGGGTCGCCGCACCACTGATACGGCAACCAGCAACCTATTTCGAAGTACCCGGGAATCGTGGGAATTACCGTCGTAGCCGAACACGTTTTTACGCCGTCGACGTAATAATCTATTTTCGGCGTGGGCGACGTGTGCCACTCGAAGCTGTACAAGTGCCACTTTCCGTCGTTTGCGGGAGTAGCCGTCTTTGTTCCCACCGAAACCGATTCCGATTCCGCAAGCCAATTCGTGTTCAGAACGCTGTCGTAACCTATTCCGTCAACGGTAGGGTCGCCCGGGTCGGTGCGGTGTCCCGGCATTTCTATATCAATCTCGTGATTGGTGTTGCCTTCGTTCGCGTAGTAGAAAGTCCACATAGCGTTGCAACCGCCCAAGCGCGGCATTACTTTCATAGCAACGGAATATCTGCCCGCGCCGTAAGTTTCGCGGCTGATAAGAACCGCGCCCGTCATAGGCAAATCGGTAGAATACTTGCCCTGAACTTTCAGCAAAGCTATGCCGTCCGCCGTATACGAAACGTTTTCGGGCTTGCACCCGTTCCAATGCGCTCCGCCCCAAGCGCGGTCGGCTATATACCAATTTTCGGGACTTATGCCTTGCGAGAAATCGTCCAGAAGATTGGTCGTAGGAGCTTTTATGCGCCCGTTTGCCAGATATTCGGGCTTGGGCGCGGGGTCGTCGGGGTCGATAGGCGCGGGGTCGGGGTTGCTCGGCGGAGCGGGAGTATCGGGCTCTTGACTGCCCGAACCCGCAACCTTTACGGTGAACTCTTTCCTGTCGTACTTGCTCCGATTTTCTCTCGAAACAGCCGTAACGGCAAAAGCATAGCCGTCGGGAACGTTCGGCTCGATATACATCATATACGACGCGCTTACGGAAACGAATTCCTGTTCTTCGTCGATAATAAATATTACCGATTTATCCGTCGCGCCCGTTACGGTAACGTTAAGCTGTAACGAGCCGCCTTGTTCGGTGCATTCGATTTCGCCGCTGTTCGACAGAGTTACGTTTATGTTGTCGTTGGTTTCGCCGGAATCGCCCGTATTACAGCCCGCGAAAGCCGTAAAACAAAGGCATAGCGTCAAAAATAAATACACTAATTTCTTCATAATTTTGCCGCCTGTTATATTTTTATTTAAGTTAGGACTTTCGGCGGCTGTATTTCAAGCCGCCTTATATCCTTTAATGAGTTTTTACCGGTTTCCAGTAGCGGGAGCTGTGCAACCGTTTTTAAGAGTGGGAACAGAACCCGCTTCGATATTCCAAACAGTAGTATCGAAAGCCGAATACAAATCGGCATTTTTCAACTGTTCGGTCGTCTTAATGCAAGCCGCGTCGAGAGTAGCGTCGGCGGTAGTAAGAGCTTGCGTAATACCCGTAACGGTAGTATCTACAAAGCAGTTTTCAATCGTGCCCTCGTTAATTCCGACTATGCCGCGAACTGTAATCGGAGCAGCATCATTGCTTAAAGAAACAAGGCTTATGCAATTTTTGATTGTTCCGAAATTGTTATAAGCTATACCTGCAACCCACTGATTTTCCGCACCCATAATTTTACCGGGTCCGTCGATTTTTACATTTTCTATCGTACCGCGGTTTACACAGGCAATAGCTGCCGATTGTACTCCGTAATAACGATTTTGCGCACCGATAGTCAAAGTTAAGTTTTTAACAACTCCACCTACTCCTATCTCACCGAAAAATCCCAAATGAGAACCGGCATCGCCGCCTTTCCAACCGCTTATCGTATAACCGTTACCGTCAAACGTTCCCGTAAACGGAGTTGTAGCCGATTCACTGCCTTCTGTTTTATTCGTAATGGGAGCAATACCTGTATGAATCCATTCGCCGCTTGCATCTATATCGGCAGTTAAACGATAACTTTTTGCCATATCCGAAGGGTTAGTGCTTGCAATAAGTGCTTTTAATTCTTCCAGATTGCCGATTTCGACAACTTCTTCGAGATTTGCGCGATTTACCGTAAACGTTTTTTCTGCCGAAAGTTCGGGAACTTCGACGGAAGTTACGACTACGGTGAATTTTGCGCCGTCGGCAACGTCTTCGGTAAGAGTAATCAAACCGCTGTTGTTTATCGAAACGCCCGTTACGGCTTCTTTAAGCGCATAAGTTACGGAATTATCGGTAACGTTGCTCAAAGCGTAAGTAATTTGCAAAGTTCTCTCTTCTTCTTTGTTATAGTCGAGATATTCTTCCGTATTCGTAATGTTCAGAACGGCTTTCGGAGCGGGAGCAACGAACCCGTCGTGTTTAAGTTGCGGATAGTAACCGTCAACCAAACTCCAAACTTCTTCGTCCCAACCTGCGTCCTTATAGTTCTGAGCCGTTTTCATCCAGCTTTCGGACTTTTGGATATTCGCGTTTTGCGTATTATTGGAACCGATAGCCGCAGTTACGGAAGTATCGAGAACATAGCTGTTTGTAATAGTACCGCTGTTAACATTTACAAAGCCCGAACCGTTTGCACCTGCCGCTTCCGCGTCGATTTCTCCGATAGCGTAGCAGTTTTCGATTACGCCCGTAGCTTCGTTAGTGCCTATAAACGAACCGAACGGAGTTATAACTTCCGCAGCTTGAACGTCGGCAAAGCAGTTTTCTATTCTGCCGTAGTTATGAGCCGTAATAACGCCGTTCCAGGAACCCAATCCCGTAACGCCTTCGCCGTCGTCTTTAAGGCTTTCGAAACCGAGATTTTTAATAACGCCCGTAGCTTCTATCTTGTAGAAGAAACCTTTGTTATATCCGCGTGCGTCGGCGGTTCCTATAACCATACTTATATTCTTAATCGAATATCCGTTTCCGTCAAGCGTTCCCGAAAGTCCCAAGCCTGCGATTCCGTCGTCGGGGTTGTTCAGTTCGCCGAGCGGTTCCCACAAGTCCGTAAGCTCTATATCGTTTGCAAGCACGTAGTTCTTGTCGAGCTCCATTGCTCTGAGTTCGGCTTCGGTCGAAATCTCGATAGCGGGCGCGGGCGGATTGTCTACCGTAAACTGTTTCGTGTCGTTTATGGTAGGGTCTGTCTGAACCGCAACGCGTACTCTGAACGTGCTTTCGTTCGGAGCGGTAGCAGCTACCGTCAATTTGTTGCCGTCGAGCTTTACTCCCAAGGGATTGCCGACGAGCGTCCAAGATACCGCTTGACTTGCGCCCGCGGGTTTTACTTCCGCAGTGAGCGTATATTCGCCCGCCTGCAAGGTTGTTTGCGTGTTGGTAATCGTAACCGACTCGGGGTCGGCGGCTTTTTCGTCGTTATTTTTACAGCCGACGAACACAAGCGTTGCAGTCATTACGACCGCCAACAAGACTGTTAAAAACTTCTTCATAATTTCCTCCTGAAATATATAATTTATTACAATCTTATCCCTTTAATCCGCCCGCGACCGTGTTTTCCATAATCGTGTTCGAAAAAGCGATAAAAACTGCCAAGATTGGTACTAAGGCAATAATCATTGCCGCAAAAGTCTGAGTGTACAGTCCCCTTGCTTCGAGCGTTCCGCGGATAACGAAAAGCCCGTAAGCGAGAGTGGGCATACTTTTCATATAAATAGACGGGGTCGTATAGTCGTTCCATATACCTATCGCGTAAATAACCGCGAGCGATATAATTGCGGGCATTGCGAACGGAAGCATTATCTTAAAGAATACTTTCGCGTGTCCCGCGCCGTCGACGCGCGCCGCTTCGGCATACGTCCAGGATATGTTTTTGAAAAAGCCGTACATCAGAAAGAAGTTCATTCCGAACCCTGCCGACGACAGCAGGAACACTCCGAAAAAGCTGTCGGTAAGTCCGAAAGTCTTCATAAGCTGGTACTGCTCGGGCAAAGTTCCCGCGATAGGCACTATCATAAGAAATATTGCCAGCGCGTACAGAGCTTGCCGCCCTGCGAACTTGTACTTCGAAACCACATACGCGCTCGTTGCCGAAAAGAATATATTCGACAGCGTGCAAAGAAACGTGAGCGCGATACTTACTATAAACATATGGAATATAGAGTATTTGAACGTGTTTCCGAAAAGTTTGCCGCTTACCGTGGTTATTATCGTAGAACCGCTTTCGGTTACTACGGGTTTGCCTAAGAATATTTCTGAATAGTTGGCAAATCTCCACGTTTGCGGAAGCCCCCAGATATTACCTTGGAAAAATTCGGTCGACGGCTTGAACGAGTTTAAGAACATCCACACGAACGGAAACACGAGCGACACCGAATATATTACGAATATCACAAAAACTATCCACATCGCAACCGCCTGCGACTTTCCGCGCTTGATTTTTACGTTTTTGAGTTTTATTACCGTATTTTCCATAATCAAAACTCCACGTCGGAATATATCCGTTCCATAATAAAGCGCACGAGCAGAATTACGGGCAACGCAAGAACCGACAACAACAAGCCGTAAGCTATTATTTCGGGTCTAGCCGCTTCGTTAGCCGCGCCCACGCTGTTATAAATTCTCAGCGCAATCGTGAAAACCATCGGGTCGCCTTGCTTTATCATCATAGGTTGAAGCATTACGCCGAACACGGACGTCAGCCCCAAAAGGAAAGTAGTCGTAATAGTCGGCCATATAAGCGGAATAACTATCCCGAACATTTCTCTCATAAGCGGCGTTCCTTCCAACTTGGAATACTCGAAAAGTTCTTCGGGTAACCGCCCTATCGCGCCCGACAGCAACAGCACGTTATACCCGAGCCCCGCCCATATACAGTAAAGATATATCATATATTGCGAGTTGGGATAAAGTCCGAACCAATTCGGCGGCGAAGCGCCGAACAATCGGAAAATACTGCTTATAGGTCCTATCTGCGAGTCAAACTGAAACCGATAAACGGTGGCAAGTACAACTATCGGTATAATGGACGGCAAAAAGAATATTACTCTGAAAACTTTCGCAAGCGGCATTTTCTTGAACAGAAAGTACGACGAAATTATCGCAAGCGGCAGGCTTATGAAGTTGGAAACTATCATATAGCCGATTGAGTTTATTATTATGCGCTTGCCGTCCGCCGTCGAAAAGCTGTTCCACGCGTTGCGGAAATTCTGCAACCCCGCAAAAACCCACTTGTTAACGACTACGCCGTTTTCAATCGCAACGTAGCGTTGAAACGTGCGCACTATCGAGTTGAAATTTACAACGCCCCAAAATACCGCAAAATGCAAAAGCGGATATGCAAGCATAAGAATTATAAAGCACGTTTCGAATATATCTTTGCGCTTTTTTATTTTTCTGAGCGACACAAGTCCGCCGCCGGAAACGCCGATTCGGGTATTCGTCATTTTTGCCTCCTTTTTGATTTTTTATAGTACGACCTAATCAGTCGATTACACTGTCTTTTCGACCGAGCGTAGCGAGCCGTTATACCGCCCGTCATTTCGACTAAGCGACGTCCCGTTTCCCTGTCATTTCGACCGAGCGTAGCGAGCGGAGAAATCTATAATTCAAAAAGATTTCTCGACTGCGCACCTGCGGCGCTACGCTCGAAATGACAGTGCGTAGTACCAAATCTCGACTGCGGCGCTCCGCTCGAAGTGACAGTGTGGCGCCTAATTCTCGACTGCGCGCCTGCGGCGCTTAATTATCTGCGCCGTAAATTGCGTCCGACTCACTCTTCCAGGTGTCGAATCCCGCGGTAATATCTTTGTAGCGCGTATCGAAAATGTCCTTGATTTCTTTCGTTCCCGCCGCAAGAGCTGCGTATTCGTTTATGCCCGTATCAGCCCATTCGAGCGTTATTTTATTGTTAAGAACCATATTATTCTGCGAATAAAGATTGAACTTTACGCTGTTCTTGTTGATATCGAATACGCTGTGCGCAAATTTTGTAAGGTATCTGTCGGCAATGCCGTCGAGATTATCGTACTTTACGCCGAGCATAACGCCGAGCGTGCGCTCGGTAAACAACTTGGCGTTTTCTTCGCGCATCATAAACGCAAGAAATCTCTTGGCTTCGTCTTTATTCGGCGCGCTTGCGGGAATTATTATGCTGTCGCCGCCGCCGACCTGATAGCTTACGCGGATAACGTTGCCGTTATCGTCGGTTTTAGCTCCCGGAACAGCGGGCGCGGACATCATCATAAGTTCGCAGACTTCGGGGTCGATATTGTCGCGCATTTCGCTTTCAAACCATTGCGCGTTCGGCATCATAGCCGCATAGCCGTTGATAAAGTCGTTCTGAGCCGACATATAATCGCGTCCGCTGCTGTCTTCTATACAGTAATCGCGCAAAATGCCGTTAACTTCGTGCGGGCGGATAAGGTCCGTCCAGAGTTTAAGTGCTTCGGTGAATTTATACGTTCCGTCGGGGTCGAATACCGACGCGCTTTCGAGATTTTTAATCGCGTTTATTCCGTCGATGCCTTGAAGCTGCGCCCACCAGTCGAATACGAGATAATCCCAGTAATACGTTTCCGAACTCCACGCAAACGGTTTAACCGTTCTTCTCGATTGTTGGGGAGCGTTGGGATTGACGACAATCGCCGCCTTTTCTATCGTTTCGCAAAGCGTAGCGAGTTCTTCGTAAGTAGTAGGCACTTCCCAGCCGTGCTCGTCGAACATTTTCTTGTTGTAAACAAGTCCGCCGACGCCGTTCGTCCAGGGAAGTTTATAATACTTGCCGTCGAACTTCAATTTGCCGTTATCTATAATTTCGGGTACTATTCTGTCCGCCACCGTTCCGCCGTCGCATTCCATTGCGTAAAGGTCGTCGAGCGGCTCTATCCTGCCCTGCAATGCGGGCAACTCCCACGAAATACCGTGCGACATTATAATATCGCTGTCCGTGCCGTTTTGAAGCATATTAGGAGCGTCTGCCTGAACGGTTTTCGACGGGTCTACCGTAATATGTACGCCCGTTTCTTCTTCGTACTTAGCCGCCAAAGCATATGCCCACGCGCTGCCGTAGCCGCCGTCGTAAAACGTGAGTTTCAACTCGTGCGATTCCGATTTGCAACCTACCGCCGTGCCGCAAAACAGAGCGAACACGAACGCAAGCGCGCAAATAACCGAAATTCTCTTTTTCATAATTTTTTTCCTCCCATATATAATGAATTTTTATTTGTAAACTTTTTCAGGCTTTGACGTACTTTTTCGCCAAGTTCATAAACACGTCGTCAACCGATACGGAGCCGTTCGTCGTTTCAAACGTAATTTCCACTCTGCGCGCGTCTTCGGGTGCGGTGAACGTAAACTCGACTTCAAAGAACTCGCCGTCCCTGTATCCCGTAGTCGCAGACGATATTTCGACTGCCGCGGGCGTCCCGACGTAATCTTCGCTGTTTTTCAGAAAGTACGCCTGCAACTTACAAACCGAATCGGCGTCCGCAAGTTTTACCCAAGCCGTAGCGCGATACTCGAAGCCGCCGAGTATGTCGGGAATTCTTTGGAATCCTATTCCGTCTTTATTCGCCGTCATACCCTTGCCCGTTCTGCCTGCGCCGCTTTTTATCGAAGCGTCCTGATAGAACGACCAAACGTAATCGGTTTTACCCGCCGCGGGATACGAATTTTCAAAGCCCGCGTTTACTATCATATTAGCGACCTGCGGTAAAGGCGTGCTTACGCTCGGAAACTCGGCTCCGCCGCCACCGCCGCCGTAAGGCGTGCAAGGCTGACCTTTGTACGGCGTATAGCGAACGTAATCTATTTGCATATAATCTTCTTCGAAGTCCGCGTTTCCGGCCCAGGACTGCGGAAACCAATTACCTATATTTATAACGCCGGCAACGTAAGGAACGTTCGATTCGAGCGTGGCAAGGTGAATATCGTCTATGTAATAGTCGATACGCATAGGGTTCGTGTGCCATTCGAACGTATACAAGTGCCACTCGCCGTCGGCGTTGAAAAATTCCGTTTCTTTTTCTACGTGCGCCTTGTCGTCTTCCGTCGTCCAATTCGTAAACCATACGTTGCGGAAGTCGCCGCCCACGTTAAGCTCGATGTCTATCTCTTGATTAAGATTGTTTTTCAGATTGCCGTCCAAATCCTGCGCGGTTCCGTACATAAAAGTCCAAAAAGCCGTGCAAGCGCCGAAACGCGGCATCATTTTCATTCTCGTTTCATAGCGACCCGGTCCGTATGTATCTTTCGTTACAAGAGTTCCGCCCTGATAGTTTATCTCTTGGTCGGGATAATACTTACCGAGCGATTTAATGGTTACTATGCCGCTGTCGTTCCACAGAACGTTGTCGGGGGAAACGCCGTGATTGAAATCAGGTCCCCACTTAGAATTACCGGTGCTCCACAACGACGCCGAATATTCGCGGTCGGTAAAATCGTCGAAGAATGCAGTCGAAGCCGTGGGGTCGAGCCCCGCGTCGCGGTCGTATGTTTCTTTGCCCTGTCCCTGCTCGGCTTTACATCCCGTGGCTATGCCGCACGTAAGCATCAGACTCAAAATTACGCTCATCAATATTTTTTTCATCTTACCCTCCTATTTAATAT
>WSNJ01000044.1 GCA_013316045.1 Clostridia bacterium | reverse complement strand
CAAGCGGCTATATAGCCGTTTGTAACCGAAAAATAAAGGAGATACGAAAAACAATATAGAAGATAAATTAAGTATTCCGAAAGGGGCTAATTGTAACATTAAATCATATATGATGCAATATGAAAGTCAATTCGATTTACTTTATAAGTTGACTAATCTAAAAATAAAATGAACAAATGGGAGAGATAAGATTATGAAAAAATTGACAGAGTACCAAAAAGACGTATTGTTAGAATGGGGCAGAGCGTGGCTCGATTATTATGAAAAGACGCTTATATACCGTAATAATATGAACTCAGCAGAGTTCAAACACGCGCATAGAAATTGCCGCGAATGTGAAATCGGAACGCTTGCGATAGCGCAAGCATTGCAAGTCGAGTGTAGTTTGGTAGACCATAGGTTTATAGTTTCGACGAAAAAGGACGGCGAACTGTTCTCGTGGGGGATATAATTATGGGAGTAGGTACATATTCGGTTCACGTATTCGTTTGTCGTTGCGATAAATGCGGCAGGGAAGAACACGTGAAAGAAGATTATGACACGGCGTACAATGCGGCGCAAGCCGTTCGTTCGATAGGGTGGAGCTACGGCAAAGATAAAAGCGTTAAATGCGATATTTGCAGACAGTACGAAAAGCACGATAGACATAAAAACAAGTAGGCAAGCGCTTTGCTACTCAACGTTAAGTAGAACGACGTCGTTCTACTCATACTGGGAAAGTAGAAATTCGATTTCCCACTTTAAGTATAAACGACAAAGCGGACGGCTTTACATTCCGTAAAACGCCGTCCGCTTTGTTTGTCGGTTTATCTTTTCTTCTCCCGGAGCAGTCGCTTACAATTCGCAATAGCGATTTTCTGTCCCGAGCTGTACATACTTTCGTAGCAAAATCTATACGGACAGTCCGTTTCGCGACAGAGCTTGCACTCTAACGGGTTGAATGTTTTTTGTGTCTTTGTCATTTTGCCACCGTCCTTTATGTTTTTTTGAATTTTATATTGACTTTTAAGCGGGAATAGGGTATAATAATAACAGACAACAGCAAATGCTGTGTGCGGTTATTCGCAAGGTCTTAGGCAAGTAGTTTCACTGCTTGCCCTTTTTCTTTTTAGTTCCGCGAAATTTCACGTGTTGCTTAACTTTTGCAATATCTGTATCGTCAAGCTCAAAATCGGGCTTATCATCAAATACACCGTTACCCTTGCCAAGAGTAAGTTTTTCTTTTGTTCTCCGATTTTTATTATACACTTGACTGTCTACGCCAGTACGTTCTTTAAGTTTCGGATATTTCGATTTATCTATTTCTTGTAAAAAGAAATCTGCATTATTGCCGTCGCTATCAAATTTCTTAATTGTTTTGAGTTTTGACACTTTTACATTTTCGCCGTTGTCGCTAACTACTACATATCTGCGCCGTGGGCGGGTATCGTTATCAATATAACTCGTTTTGCCATAGTACACTTTTCCGACTGCGCCTTTATCTTTTTCCGCATTTTCACGTTCACGCTTTTTTATGTAGTAAAACATAATAGCGCGCCGCTGTGCTTGTGAATAAATCTTTCGTCTATTCATAACTTACCGCCTAAGAATACATAAGCTCGAAAATCTTCTTCTGCCGTATCTTACATATTTGAGATAGGGCGTTGACTACGCTCTTTTGGAACTTCTCAAACTCTTGCAGAGTCATACCCAAATCTTCGTCGAAATATAAGTCTTGGTAGTTCAGAGCTTCCCACGCCTTAACGCAGACTTTATACGAACTTTGCAACCGTTTGAGTTGCTGTTTCCGTTCCTTTTTGGAATGTTTATCAGATACATATATTTGCTCTTGCATTTTCATTTCCCCCTGTTTCTTGTTCTTCGTTTATAAGCAGACTTCTGAAATGTCGCGTATCGTACTTTATCCACTCTTTGCGGATTAAAAACTTATGCTCCCGTATCTGCCCGAACTTCATAGTTTCGTACTTGTTTTCTTTTTCGGGCGGTGGTAAGCACTCTAACGCGCTTTCGTACCGAGTGTAAGAGATTGCACTAACTACAAGACAATCGCCGCAGTCGGTCGTTTTAAGCGTGTGAATAAACGCGCTTTGCTGTTCTCTGAGCTTGTCCCACGGTCGCCCGAGAGCTTGCGAATTTATATGTATCCGCATATCGTACAAATGACGGCTGAGCGCGAAAAAAACGGGCATTTCGGGATACTTTTGATTTAATTCCTTATTGTACTGACAACCTAAGTAAATGCCGCCGTCGGATATGTAAAAATCGTAGCCGTTTTCGAAAACGGGGTCGAACTTTTTTACTTTTCCGCTGACGAAATTTTCATAAGTATTGCCGCCGCAATGCAAGTCGGACAGTTCGCGTATCTCGGTGTTTTCGTCGTAATGAATATTGCTGTAATGCTTTTCGCCGCGCAAGTAAATCGCAAGAGCAAAGAGTAAATCTTTGCCGCTTCCTTTCTTGCCGTAGACCATTACGCTTTCGTTCTCGAACAACTCGACAAGCTGTCTATGCTGAACCGTCCAAAAGTCGGAGTCTATCTCTATGCCCCTTATCTTTTTACCCCGACTACGGACGATTAAGTATATTATTCCCGCCGCGGCAAGTATTCCCACAGCGGTTATAATAGCTATGTAAGTGAGTTTCATTATTGTTTGTCCTTACGCTTCCGTACAAGCGCGGCAATGCCCCTAAACGGCGCGGAGATAATGAGCCACAAGCCTTTTAACAGGGCAAATAAAAGTTTACCTATTGTCTTTATGAACCATATAACAAACGTAATAATATGCGGGAAAAAGACTATTGCGCAAACAATGGCAACAATAACCGCAATGGCAAAAACAAGTATTTTCCACAGCTTATCCCAATCAAAACCGTTATCGTCGGGTTCGAGCGGAACGGTTACGTCGTCGAATATATCTATCGGACTCGATACAACAGGAATAGCTGTAAGTGCGCCGTTATCGCCGAACGTAAGCTGAATTATATCAAAATCGAAAAATACCGTTTCTTGTGCGTAATATGCACCGTTTTCCCAAGACGTGCTGTTATCGTTCCAAAAACCGCCTGTATTTAATCTGCCTATTTCAACAGGATTTGAAAAATAATCTGTTACGGCAAAGCGAAATAAAAACGTTGTTTTATCATTGCTTTTAGCGTCGTTATAGTATTCCACGAAATTCGGAACGTCTGCCGAATTTATGTATAAATTTTTTGAAGTGGCGAAGTTATCACCATTGACTATATCGCTGTCTTTGACTGCGGCAATAGGCGGCAAATCGACAATAGTTTCGTCGAGATTATCGGGGAGATTATTAAACAATGCTTTCCAAAAACCGAAATCTTCCGACTTTTTCCAAAAGCTCGGTTGAGTGCTGGTATAAGACAACATTTTCGTAATCTCTATATCTGCCGCATTTATATCGTGAACGTTATACCCGCGCGTGCGGTTTTCGTCTACCGTAGTTAGAAATAAGTCTGCGCTTATGTTTCCGTCTTTAACAGGCAATCTGCCGCTTGAAAAGGACTTATCGTAATTTCGGATATATTCGTATAAACGATTGCTTTCTATTCCGCCGTTTTTAACCTTATCTGCCAATGGGTCATAACTTATATCCGAATTATAAAACAAGTAATACAGAGCCTTTGCGTCGTCAACTTGCGACATACTGCCACTATTACGAAAATTCCACGCCCAATCATATATAACTCGTGAGTCGCTCGAACTACCTTTGACACGGTTCATAATCAAATGATAACCGATTTCGGAATGTTGCTCAGCATTGATAGGGTGTACAACTTGTCCTATATAATTTATTGCCTTACTGTAAAATTCTTCTACATCGGTAACTATAATCGGCTGTGTTTTATACTCGAACCATTCAGCGCGTATTTCCTGCAATTTACCGTATTTATCCAAAAGGTCATTATCTACGGCAAAGTAGACACTGTCAAGTTGATTTTGATGATTTTTACCTTTGTTTGAATGTCCCGTGCGATAATATGTATTTTTTACGTCCAAAGATACGGTTTCAAGAACTTCGCTTTCAAGCGTTACTTTGTCAAGTTCTTCGTCCGCGCCCATACCTTTCGAATAGCCCGAAAACGAATACGTTTTACTTAACGGGTATTCAGTTGAATTGCTGTTGCCGACCGTCAATAATTCTATACCCGAAATATCATATCGCCGCGAATTGCTGTTTACACGCTCCGCTATCGTTTTGCCGTCGTCGCTTTTATGGTCAATGACTTTGAATTTATAAAACAGTCCTTTATATGCACCGTTTTCGACTTTCGAACAGAACTTTATATCAAACTTTTCATACAGAGTAGGGCGGCTATTGTTTGTTATCGTATGCGTATTATACCGAACCGCTATTTGAACTTTATTTTGCCCGCTTGTAGCGTCTATATCCAAAAGGGTAGGGTTGTACACATATAAGTAAAGTCCGTACTTATCACGTTTGCTTGCGTCGTAAGAATAGCAATACTCGACTATTTCGATTACCTGTACTTTCGGTTCGGCAAACGGATTGATAGGATAGCGAAGAATATCAAAATTTTCGCAACTTTCCAAATCGTCAAGTACGTAAGTACGGTCGAATTTCAAAGCCGTCGTCTCTTCGGCTTTTGCCGTTATGAACTCGGAAAAACAAAACACGCACAGCAGGAAAACGGCTATAACATATAACGCTATGTTTCGTATTCGTTTTATCTGCGTTTTCATAGTTTTACCCCTTTTTCTTATGCGTTTCGATTACGGATACGGTAATGATTATTGCCACAGCCACGCCGCCTGCGACGAACGCCCACCACCACCTATGGAAGAACGCGCCGACTTTATTCCAGAATGAACTTACCGTCGGTATCTCCGTGAACTTTGCGAATATAGTTTTGTTACTTGTGAGCTTGTCCGTGGACTGTACCGCTTGCGTATATTCCGCGTCATAATACCAACCGTCAAACGTGTAGCCGTCTTTCGTAGGCGTTCTTAGGTTGGAAAGCGTAGAGTTGTAATCGAGTAAGTCCATAGTTTCCACGCCGTCTATGTTGTACGTAAGCCCCGCATATATAACAAATTCATTAGATGTGAAAAGAGACATATTGTTAGTAATAGCCGCATTTGCATCGTAAAGCGTAAGCATATCCGAGTCCAAAGAGAACGCGACAGCAGTCATTGTACTTATATCCACAAGATACAAATCTACTAAGCGCGTACCGTATTCGACGTCCATTTCGAGATATAATTCGCCGTCTACGTAGAACGATACTTTATATACGCATATTTCAAATTTTGCGTAAAAAGATTTTTCGCCCGTAGAACCTTTCGGTATTTCAGTTATAGCTTCGCCCGTAAAGTTAGCATTATCATACCAACCCATAAAGTTGTAGCCTGTGCGAGTTGGAATAGGGAGTGCATAAGTTTCGTCGGCTATCGTATAGCTTAACTTACCGTTTACGTCGCCCCAATTCTGAATATTGTATGTAATACCGTAATTTATAGCGTCGAATTTTGCATAGAGTTGCGTGTCAGCCGTAATCTTTTGATTATCATACGGACGAGTAAATTCTGCGTCGTAATACCAACCCGCAAACGTATAACCCGTTTTGCTCGGCGTTTCGGGAAGCGGTACGCCGTCACCAGAATACGTTACTTTGCCCGTCAAACTTATGTCTAAATCTTTATGCAAAAAAGTTGCACCTTCTTCAAATGCAAAAGTTACGGAATACTTAAATTCATATTCGCCCGCGGAAAAAGTTGCGGAATTTTTGTATTCCATACCGTTATACAATAAATCTTCTACGGAAATGTTTTTCCAATTATGATCGGATAAGTAGCCGTGAGAAACTTTATATGACCTATTATTTTTAAGTACGTATAAACGATATCCGTCTATGACCCAACGGCGATTTTCTTCACTGCTCAAAATACAAATATCGTCATAAACGGGAGATGGAACTTCCGGAAAGTTTACATACTGTTGCCCGTCTTGCATATAAGTGCTTATAGGCAAACCCAAAAGTATATCCGAAAAGTTAGTTCCCGAACTTGCCAACTTCGCACCCGAAGTTACTTCCACCGCGCCACCGCTCCGAACGGTTGCCGCTTCTGCTCTTTCACCGCTGAACCACGTTTTCGGGTCGTTCTGCGTAAAGCCTTTCGTTACTATTGCGAAAAACCCTACTATTAGCGCCGCTACTACCGTGAAGATAATTGCCCACTTTATTTTGTCGCCCTTTTCGTGCTTATCAAATCTATTCATTTTTTACCTACCTTATTTTTAATTTGTCGTTTATCCTTGACTTATCGGCAAGAATATAGTATAATAACATCATAAGAGTTACACTTGACCCGTTCAGCGGGAAGCTCCGATTGGGGAGCGGGCATAGTAATATGCTGTCAGTCGAAAGGACGTAATGGTAACTCTTTTTTTATTGCTATTTTTTGTTTTTATCCTTGTGATTGTTTTTGTCATACCGTTCCCGCAATTCTTCGGGCATATCCAAATCTTTATTATGCGGTTGAAAAAGCCTTTTGGGCTTTTTTTCGGGGTCTTTTAAGAACATAGGTTTCGGGTCTGCTTTGTCGGGGTTCGGAAATATTTTTTCGTATTTCGAATTTTCCGTATGTGTTGCTTCCCGATGAACAAATCCGTCTTCCAATTCTTTTGTTTTTTTGTTTACAACTTTTTCTTCGTCTATGACAAGAGCGGTTCTATGTTTGTTAATTTTCAACCGCGCCCAAAAGGGGAACTTTTCGGGGAATTTCGGCGGCTCTGCGGGCGGAGCAGGGGGCTTGTTTGCCTTTTCCGCCGCATACATTTCGGCTTTGTACTTATTCCACCCTATAACCCTTTTCTTTGTGTGCGGGTTATAGAGCGTTTCGCCGTCGCGCAAGTCGGCTTTAACCTTATTCCACGTATCCGCATAGCCGCACCGTATTTTCCTGTTTCTGTCTATAACGTAATATTTCATAGTACGTTACTTTTTCGTATTTTCAAGCTCTTTTGCTTTTTGGTCGTAATAGTCCGCTTTTGCGCGGAGCTTTGCCGCCCATTTCGCAGGCTCGTTTTTACGCAAGTAACTGTCAGCTCTTTTGCGCCGCTTGTTAAGCTCTTTCTGCGCCGCCGCACGGGTTATGGGGTTTGAACTTTTCGATTGTTGTACAAGATAATCGAAATCTTCGCGCTGTTGCGCCGCAAACGCTTCTTTTTCTTTCTTCGTGTACGTCTTCTTTTTCTGTGCCATTTTCTTACCCTTTCGCTATCAGGTTGCGACCCGTAGAAATTTAATTCCGTTGTACGGATACGGGATAGGGGACTTGAAAAAATCCGCGCTATCCCGTTTCGCTGTAATTTCAACAGCTCGTCAGTCCGCTTAAAACGGTAGCGGTTCTTTTACTTCCGTTAAGTCGCTCAGCTTAGTTTGCACGGGCGTTTGCTTGCAGGTGCAGATTTTATCGAAAAGCGACGCATAATCGAATTTTTCCTTTTGCTCTCTTTTAAGTCCGTAGACTTCGTTTTCGTAAACTTTGCCGTCTCCGACAGGTTTCCCGAATTTGTCTACGCCGTCGTAAACCGTTATTTCCTTTTCGCCGACTACTACGTAACAACCTATGCGGCGGTAGAGCTGGTCAAGCGTGTCATATTCGGTATGCCGTTCGTGTACTACTCCGTTTCGGATAACCGAACCGCCTTTGTACCAATACACGAGCGGTACGGGAGAAGTTATTACAATCATATCGCCGTTGAACACTTTGTTTGCAAAGCGGCTACGTACCGAGCTTGACGTGTCGTTATCCAAAATTTTGAGTAAATCGTCAAGGTCGAAAACGTCGTCCCGCAAGTCGTCGAGTATAATTGCTCTTTGCCCCATATAATCTTGAAACGGGTCGTTATTGCTCGAAGATATGCAAAAATCGTAATTTTGCGAAGTAAGTAATTTTTTCGCGTAATACGTTTTGCCCGTGCCGCCCTTGCCGCAAACGAATACGACTTGCAATTTCCTATCCGTTCGCAGTGCTAAGCATTGACAGTGCAACTCCCACAGCTTTTTGAGCTTTGTGTATATCTGCGCTTTTTCGCTGAGCGGTAAAGTATTAACGTACTGTAATTGCTGAGCATAGGAAAAATGTTCGAAGTCCCCGATAATCTTTGCGTTTTCTATTTCGACTTGAAAATCGAAGTTCGCAACTACTTCGTCGGGGGAGTATTGATGTTTGTTTTTCTGACTGTCGTTTCCGTGCGTCAAGTACAGCAACATATCCGTTTTACGACCCTTGCAACGTTCTATGAACTGCTCGCCGCTGTGTTCTTTCCCGTCTTTATCCGTATAGCTGAGATTGAACCATTTCGCTACCATAGCCGTATCGCAACTGCTGTTTCCGAACGATATGTATATATGGTAGTGCGGGCGAGTGTCGTCTTTGTCGTGAAGTATGTACGCCCATTGCTTGATTGTCTTGTATTTCATACAGGTTTCCTGTATGTCTACGTTCAGCTTGTCCGCGTCGGTAACGATTTCCATTTGCCTTAAAACCATTACGTACCCCTTTGTAATCAAAGAAAATTATAACCGATTGATTTTATACGTTTGACCCCCTTTTTTATACGTTTTTTAATGCGTTTTATACGTTTTGTCGCACCGCTTGGACAAGCCCTAAGCGGTGCGCTGTATTTAGTATTTTAAGTGTATTTTTGAGCTTTATTGCGGCATATATTGTGCTTTTTGTTTTATTTGAAAAGCAGATACATTGCCGCTTTTATACGTTTTATACGTTTTGTCAATTTTTTTACGCGCTGACTAACGTACACAGAGATTGCAAACGCTTTTTAATATCGTCGTAACTCTCGTCCACATATATGGTTTCAAGACATTCCGTTAGGATAAACGTACCTTTCTTATTCTCGTAACCTATGCCGATTATATCCGATACGCTGAGTAGCAGGGGACTGCCTTTATTCGTTATTTCAATAAACATATCCGTTCACCCCTTAATTCGCAGGCTTGTCGGGAAGCTCGTCCGCAAATGCCGACATTACCGATTTACGGCTACGGTAATTTTTGTCAGGGTTGTCCGTTGACCCGAAATACTTTGCTTCAATAGGAATAAGCATATCTCCGCATTTAACGTAAAAGTTCGTCGCCGTTTTCTCGACTTCTTTTTCCACTCCCGTCTTTGCGTCCTTTTCTTTACCCGTGTACTTTGCCAACTTCTTATACAATTTTACTTCTGCCATTTCTCGGCTCTCCTTTGCCTTTCGGCTTAAAAATATTTATTTACACAAGGCTATCCGCCATAATGTACAACATAAAAAAAACAGCTTTATACTTTTTATATAAGTATAAAACTGTACGATTTGGAATGGCGCCGCATTAAAGGGACTTAAAACGATTGACAAGCCGCCTTTGTTGTATTATAATGATTTAGCGTGCATTTTTGTGTGCGCATTCTTTCGCTTAACTAAAAAGGAAAGAAAAGCGAAAGAAACCTGCCTGTAAAATTTCGTTGTTTGAAAATGAGATTGCGGCGGGGCAAGACTACTAAAAAGGAGGTAGAGTAATAATGCCTACGATTAACCAGCTTATCAGAAAGGGCAGGGAAAAGGTCGAATTCAAGTCTTTGAGTCCTATTCTCGACAACAATCCGCAGAAGCGCGGCGTATGTTTGTCGGTTACGACGACCACTCCCAAAAAGCCTAACTCGGCGCTTCGTAAGATAGCGAGAGTCCGTCTTGTAAACAAGATGGAAGGTACGGTTTATATCCCGGGAATCGGGCACAATTTGCAGGAACACAGCGTCGTGCTTATTCGTGGTGGCAGAGTGAAGGATTTGCCCGGTGTGAGATATCACATCATTCGCGGCGCTTTGGATACTGCCGGCGTTGCAAAGCGCAATCAGGCTCGCTCGAAGTACGGCGCAAAGAAACCTAAGTAATACGGCGTCGTATAACGGCACGTCTTTCCGCTACGTTTGCCGCGCGCGCTCGGTCGAGTACGTTTAAGTACACTCGCTCGCTTGCGCGTCAACTGTTGCGAAAATCCGCACCGTTCTCCGCCGCCTTATATTATAGGTAATCTCTGGAAACAGGGGACAAATCGACGTACAAAACAACTTAATTTTATAAAGGAGGTAAATACCCAATGCCTAGAAGAAGCGGGGTCCCGAAACGCGACGTTTTGCCCGACCCTATGTATAACAGCAAAGTAATTGCAAAGCTGATAAATCAGGTAATGCTCGACGGCAAGAAAGGCATAGCGCAATCTATCGTCTACGACGCTTTCGACGCAGTTAAAGAAAAGACCGGAAAGGACGCAATCGAAGTTTTCAATCAGGCTCTCGAAAACATAATGCCCGTATTGGAAGTAAAAGCGCGCAGGGTGGGCGGTTCCACTTACCAAGTGCCTATCGAAATCCGTCCCGACCGCCGTCAGACGCTTGCAATCAGATGGATGGTCGCATTCGCTCGTAAACGCAGCGAAAAGACTATGATGGAAAAACTTGCCGGTGAAATAATGGACGCATATTCGAATGCGGGCGCGTCGGTCAAGAAGAAAGAAGAAATGCACAGAATGGCGGAAGCAAACAGAGCGTTTGCGCATTATCGCTGGTAAGTGCGTTAAGCGGAGGAGCATTAAACACTTATGGCAAGACAATATCCCCTAGAAAACGTCCGCAATATAGGAATTATGGCGCATATCGACGCCGGAAAAACGACTACGAGCGAACGTATTCTTTATTACACGGGTAAAACCCACAAAATAGGCGAAGTCCACGAGGGTGCGGCTACTATGGACTGGATGGAACAGGAGCAGGAGCGCGGTATAACGATTACGAGCGCGGCTACTACCACCCAATGGAGAACGGCTCCGGACAAGCCTTTTATCAGAATCAACCTTATCGACACCCCCGGACACGTTGACTTTACCGTCGAAGTAGAGCGTTCGCTCAAAGTTCTCGACGGAACGGTTGCAACGTTCTGCGCAAAGGGCGGCGTCGAGCCCCAATCCGAAACCGTTTGGCGTCAGGCTACGCGCTACGGAGTTCCGAGAATAGCGTACGTAAACAAAATGGACATAAACGGCGCGAACTTCTTCAACGTTATAGAAATGATGAAGACAAGACTCGGAGCAAACCCCGTTGCCATTCAGTTGCCTATCGGAAAGGAAGACACGTTCAAGGGCATTGTAGACCTTGTAACTATGCGCGCTACCATATATAAGAACGATATCGGTACGGATATGGAAGAAACCGACATTCCAGCCGATATGAAAGACCTTGCGGACGAATACCGTCAGAAACTTATCGAAGCCGTTGCCGAAACCGACGACGACCTTATGGAAAAGTTCTTCGCGGGCGAAGAATTCAGCGTGGACGAAATCCGCGCGGGTATTCGCAAAGCTACGATAGGAATGCAAATGAACCCCGTACTGTGCGGTTCTTCGTACAAGAACAAGGGCGTTCAGAAGCTTCTTGACGCGGTGGTTTACTATATGCCGAGCCCGCTCGATATTCCCGCTATCAAGGGACTTAACGAGCGCGGACAGGAAGTCGAGCGTAAAGCGTCCGACGACGAACCGTTTTCGGGACTTGCGTTCAAGATTATGGCGGACCCGTTCGTCGGAAAACTCGCATTCTTCCGTTGTTACAGCGGAAAGCTGAGCGCGGGTTCGTATGTTCTCAACAGCACGAAAGACAAGAAAGAGCGCGTAGGCCGTATACTTCTTATGCACGCAAACACGCGTACCGAAATCGACGAAATCCGCGCGGGCGACATCTGCGCGATAGTCGGTCTTAAAGATACTACGACGGGCGACACGCTTTGCGACCCCGACCACGTCGTAACGCTCGAAAGTATGGAATTCCCCGACCCCGTTATCAGGGTGGCAATCGAACCCAAGACGAAAGCGGGTCAGGAAAAAATGACTATGGCTCTTATCAAGCTCGCGGAAGAAGACCCTACGTTCAAGACGTACACCGACCAGGAAACGGGTCAGACGATTATCGCGGGTATGGGCGAGCTTCATCTGGAAATAATCGTAGACAGACTCTTGCGCGAATTCAAGGTTGAAGCCAATATCGGTAAGCCGCAGGTTGCATACCGCGAAGCTATCCGCAAAAAGGTCGAAGCCGAAGGCAAGTACATTCGTCAGTCCGGCGGTAAAGGTCAGTACGGTCATTGTAAAATCATTATGGAACCGCTCGAACCCGGCAAGGGCTACGAATTCGAAGACAAGACGGTCGGCGGCTCGATTCCGAAAGAATATATTCCGGCTATCGACAACGGTATAAAGGAAGCCAAGATGAGCGGTATACTCGCGGGCTACGAATGCGTAGACTTTAAGGTAACCGTTTACGACGGAAGTTTCCACGACGTCGACTCGTCCGAAATGGCGTTCAAGATTGCAGGCTCTATGGCGTTCAAAGACGGTATGAAAAAAGCCGACCCGATGCTTATGGAACCTATTATGAAAGTCGAAATCAATCTGCCCGACGAATATCTCGGCGACGTTATGGGTAACGTAAGCGCAAGACGCGGTAACTTACTCGGCGTTGAAATGATAAACGGCTCGCAGGAAATCAGAGCGGAAATACCGCTTTCGGAAATGTTCGGTTACGCGACGGATTTGCGTTCGCGCACGCAGGGCAGGGGTCAGTACACTATGACTTTCGACCACTACGCCGAAGTTCCGCGCAACATTGCGGAGAAGATTATAGGCGACCGCGCGAAGAAAGAATAATTTCGCGGCTTATATGCGTCGCAATACTGTGTCAAGCTCCGTTTTTCTCGGGTCATTTACGCAAAGTAAACTCCCCGTCGAAAATACTCGCTTTCCTTGTCTTGCTTGCATCTAATCCGTGAAATGTCTACATCGCTGCATAGCTTCCGCCGCATTGGTTGCGAAGCGTGCGGGGTGAAAGGGTTGACCCTGCAAAAAAAATTATAAAACAGCCCAAAAAGATTTGTAAAAATTCTTAAAATCATTTATAATAAGTTAAACAATAAAAAATCTAATTAAAAAAATATTTTCGGAGGAAAATTAAAAATGGCAAAAGCTAAGTTTGACAGAAGCAAGCCTCACGTAAACGTCGGAACTATCGGACACGTTGACCACGGTAAGACGACGTTGACGGCGGCTATTACGATGACTCTCGCTGCTAAGGGTTTGTCGCAGAAAATGAGATATGAAGATATCGATAAGGCGCCCGAAGAGAAAGCAAGAGGTATTACCATAAACACCTCTCACGTAGAGTACGAAACGGCTAAAAGACACTACGCTCACGTAGACTGCCCGGGCCACGCCGACTACGTTAAGAATATGATTACCGGCGCAGCGCAGATGGACGGTTCCATTCTCGTTGTTGCCGCAACCGACGGTCCTATGCCGCAGACCCGCGAGCACATACTGCTTGCCCGTCAGGTCGGCGTGCCGAAGATTATCGTATTTATGAACAAGACGGACCTTGTAGACGACCCCGAGCTTCTCGACCTCGTCGAAATGGAAATCCGCGAAATGCTTTCGGAATACCAATTCCCCGGCGACGATACCCCTATTATCCGCGGCTCGGCTGTTAAGGCTTTGGAAGCGGCTCAGGCGGGCAACGTCGACGGCGACGAATGCAAGTGCATTTTCGAGCTTATGGACGCGGTAGACAGTTACATTCCCGACCCTCAGCGCGACGTCGATAAGCCGTTCCTTATGCCTGTCGAAGACGTATTCACGATTACCGGTCGCGGTACGGTTGCAACGGGTAAGGTAGACCGCGGTTCGGTTAAGATTCAGGACCCCGTAGAAATCGTAGGTATCAAAGCTACGAAAACGAGCGTTGTAACGGGTATAGAAATGTTCCGTAAGTCGCTTGACTACGCTCAGGCGGGCGACAACGCAGGTATCCTTCTGCGCGGTATCGACCGTAAGGACATCGAACGCGGACAGGTTATCGCTAAACCCGGTTCGATTACTCCGCACACCGAGTTCACCGCAGAGGTTTACGTATTGAAGAAGGAAGAAGGCGGACGCCACACCCCGTTCTTCAACGGATACCGCCCGCAGTTCTATTTCAGAACTACCGACGTTACCGGTACGATTGAACTCCCGAAGGGCGTTGAAATGGTTATGCCCGGAGATAACGTATCCATCACCGTTAAACTTATCGCTCCTATCGCCGCAGAACAGGGTCTCCGCTTCGCTATCCGCGAGGGCGGCAGAACGGTCGGTTCCGGCGTTGTAGCTAAGATTATAAAATAAATTAAAACATAAATTTACAAGAGAGCAGATTCAAGCGCGGCTGTTGCAGTCCGCGCTTTTTTCGTGTGCCGAAAACGAATTTGTTTCATATAATAAAATAAATATTGAAAATCGGCGGTTTGGTATTGACAAACAGCCGTGAATATGCTATAATATAATCAAGATATTTATTTAATTAAATTAAGCAAATATCTCGGCTGTACTCGGCTGAATAAACGACCATACAATATAGCAAGATTTGTCAAAAAGGGGTACCCCTTTTTCTGCGTGTTTCACACGCAGAAAACAC
>WSNJ01000043.1 GCA_013316045.1 Clostridia bacterium | reverse complement strand
CGCGCGAAAGAGAAGGCAAGCGAGCATTTTCGACGGGGAGTTTATTTTGCATAAATGACCCGAGAAAAGCGCAACTTAACGCACTATTTCGCGATGAATTCGGGTTCGAATATGGATAAACTCATACCGTCGCCTACGGGCAACACACTAGTAATCAACCTTTTATCGTTGCAAATTAGCGCCAAAAATTCGTTTATACGCTTAACGAGTCCCGCTTTTTTTCCTACGGCTGCTTCGCCCGACACCATACCGTTATAGAGAACGTTATCGCAAAGCAAAACTCCGCCGCTTTTCATATTTTTCAATATGTAAGGCAAATAGTCCGCATAGCGCGCTTTCGGTCCGTCGAGAAACACAAAATCGAAACTGCCGTCCATAAGCGGCAAAATTTCGCCCGCATCTCCGCAAAACAGCGTTACCCTGTTATCGAGCCCCGACAAAGCGAAATTCTTTTTCGCAATCTCAGCGGATTTTTCGTCCACTTCGACGGTGTACAGCAAAGAGCCGCCGTATGCGTTAAGCATTATATGTCCGCTGTAACCTATCGCAGTGCCTATTTCGAGAATTTTTTCGGGCTTCTTTAACATAACGAGTTGAGCCAGAAAGTTAACCGTTTCCGGCAAAAGCACGGGAATCATATTTTCGTCGGCGTATCTCTCCATTTCCGAAAGTCCCGCCGCCGCTTCGCGCCCGACCGTTACGCGCAGAAATTCGCTCGTCTTGTTCGGAGTCTTAAACGGCATATTACGCCTCTAATATCATAGTCAGAATAATAGGGTCGCGCCGAGTCTTTTTGAACAGAAAGTTTTTAAGTTCCTTGCGCACCGCATTTTTAAGCGGATTCAAATCGGCGACCGCGGCTTTTAAGTCGCACTTTTCCAAAGCGCGCATAACTACGTCCTTCGCGTCGGAAATAATATCGTCGTTCTCTTTAAGGAACATAAAGCCTTTCGAAGCAACGTCTATATCGGTAACCGAGCCGCTCGCCTTGTCTATACTTACGGCAACGCAGACAAGCCCGTCTTCCGACAAATGTATTCTGTCGCGTATAACAACGCTTCCGACGTCGCCCACGCCCAGACCGTCTACAAGCAGATATCCCGCCGTTACGTTATCGCCGAGTTTGAACTGCTTTTTGTTCACGAGCACGCAATTACCTATATCGCAGAGAATAATATTGCTCGAATGCATTCCCATTTTCATAGCGAGTTCGGCGTGCCGCTTCAAGTGCCTGTATTCGCCGTGAACGGGAATAAAATACTTCGGCTTAATAAGCGCGTGAATAAGCGAAAGTTCGTTCTGACAAGCGTGTCCGCTCACGTGAACTTCCGCCAGACTCTCGTAAATAACTTTTGCGCCGAGCCGATACAGGTTGTTGATTACGTTGTAAATCATCTTCTCGTTGCCGGGTATCGGCGACGCGGAAATAATTACCGTGTCGTTATAGCCGAGCTTGACTTTGTTGAACTCGCCGCTCGCCATACGCGTAAGCGCGCTCATAGGCTCGCCCTGACTGCCCGTCGTTACTATAACGAGCTCCTTATCGTCGAGATTCTTGATTTTTTCGATATCGACAATCGCGTCCTTGGAATATTTAAGCTCGCCGATTTTCGACGCCACGTCCAACACGTTAAGCATACTCCTACCCGAAAACGCAACTTTACGCTTGTATTTTACGGCAAGGTCGATTATCTGTTGCAGTCTGTGAACGTTCGACGCAAAAGTCGCTATAAAAATACGCCTGTCGGCATTGTCCGAGAATATCGCGTTAAGGGACGCCCCTACCGTGGCTTCGCTCATAGTGGAACCGCGACGTTCAACGTTCGTGCTTTCGGCAAGCAACAGCAACACGCCCTTTTCGCCTATTTCGGCAATACGGTTAAGGTCGATAACGTTGCCGTCGATAGGCGTATAATCGACCTTGAAGTCGCCGGTATGGAACACTACGCCGACGGGCGTGGTTATGGCAAGCGCACAGCTTCCCGCTACCGAGTGGCTGACGTTAACGAATTCGACTTTGAAATTCGCGCCCAGATGTATAACGCTACCGGGCTTTACCGAGTTGAGCCGAACCATATCCGTCATTTTATGTTCTCTGAGCTTAGGCTCCAAAAGCGCGAGCGTAAGCCGCGTTCCGTAAACGGGAACGTTAAGGTCCTTTAATACGTAAGGCAACGAGCCAATATGGTCTTCGTGTCCGTGCGTTAAAACTATGCCTTTGACTTTTTGTCTGTTGGCGATAAGATACGCCGTATCCGGAATAACAAGGTCCACCCCCGGCATATCTCCGCTCGGAAAAGCCACACCGCAATCGACGACGATAATTTCGTCGCCGAATTCGAGAGCGGTCATATTTTTACCGATCTCTCCCACGCCCCCAAGAAAAATAACTTTGAGCGACGGGTCGTTCTTATTAACTTTTTGCAAAACTGCCTCCCTGAAAAGTTATATATATAAAACTCAAATTAAAAATTTCAAATTAAGATTCCATATATATTATATAGGAAAGCCGAGAAAAAAACAACCTTTCTAAGGCGATTTCAGGAAAAAATATCTGAGAATTGCGTCGAATTAAGCCCTTTTTCGGTAAAAATCGGATTATCGAGCAATCCGCTACCCACGCACAAAGCAAAACCGTTGCCGATTATGCTGTCCGCATACCTGCCTTTTACGGTAACGTCGTCCATAACTATACAGTTTTCGAGAACCGAACCGCTCGAAATCCTGCTGCCGCGCCCGACTATGCACCGCGAAATATTTCCGACCAGTTTACTGTCGCACGCAATAACGGAACTGCCGCCGCTACCCACGCGATAAGACGCGTAAGACAGGCGGAAATTATTACGGCAAGGCTCGAAAAAGCCGCCGCTTATCACGTCGAAATTTGCCTTATAATAGCTCTTTATATCGCCGATGTCGCACCAATAGCCGTCGTGAATGTACGCCGACATTTTACCGCGTTCGAGCAGAATCGGAAAAAGGTCTCTCGCAAAGTCGAATTTCGCGCGCTTGGGAACAAGTTTTAGTACGGACTTGTTTATAATATAAACGCCGCAATTTATAAGAGTGCTCGAACTTTCTCCGGGCGCGGGTTTTTCCTTAAAACCCGTAACGGTTCCCCAAGCGTCCGTTTCCACAACGCCGTAGAGCGAAGTATTTTCTTCGTGCTTTACAGCCATCGTAACGTCCGATTTGGAACGCACGTGCTTATTCAGCATAGACGCGAAATCAATGTCTTCGAGCGCGTCGCCCGACACGACGATAAAAGTATCGTCCAGAAACTTTTCAGCCGCCTTGACCCCGCCTGCCGTCCCCAGCGGGCGCGTTTCAATCGAAAAGCGGCACGTTGTATCGGAATAGCCCGTCGCCCAGTTAATAACCTGCTCGGGCTTATGGCACAGCGTAAACACTATATCTTTTATACCGAAAGCGCGCAGATGCGAAACGGTATAGTCGATAGTGGGCGTATTGCACAGCGGCAACATAGGCTTGATTGTTTCGTCGGTCAAAGGTTTCAGGCGTGAACCGAAACCGCCTGCCAAAATAATTGCGTTCATAATTCCATTTTCTGTAAAAGAACGCAAAATTATACAAAAAGACGGGCGAATTGTTTTCCGTCCGTCTTTTCGGTCATAGTTTTGGCTTAGAGTTCGTCGTCGTCAATCGTAGGCGGCGTGCCTGCGTTGGGAGCTTTGTTTCCGCTACCCGCATTCAATCCCAAAGCGTTGGGGTTAGGTCCCGGCGCGTTAGAACCTTCTCCGAGCATAAACTGCGGATTGTTCTGAACGTTCTGCGTCGGCGACAAGTAACCGTAACTCTGATAGAACGTAGGCGAAGGACTTGCGGCGAGTTTGAGCATCTGCTCTTCGAGTTCCATTTCGGACACGAGCAACGCTTCGATTTCTTCGCGCATTCTCTTCTTCTTCTTAGCGGCTGCTATTATGATTATAAGGATAATAAGGAACAAGAGTATACCGCAGAGAATAATCGTATAGATAAGCGGGTTGCTCTGAACGTTTGCGCCTATTCTCATAAAGAAGTTGAGCTGAGGCAAATCTATATTCTCGGCAACGAACGTGTAAGTGTAATCTCTTTGCGATTCGTCTCTGAGCGTAACGGTTATAGGCGAAGTACCGCGTCCCTTGAAGTTGAGCAATATATACTGATTTACGCTGTCAATCGTTGCGTCTACGACAATGCTCTTCTTACTCTTGATGCTCATAAGCGTAAGCTCGTCTCTCTCGAAGTCTTCAACGAATTCGTATACGTCGATAGTAGCCGTATTGTTTACCATTTCGCCGGACTGGAATATAACGTTACCTTCGCCCTTGAATCTCGAAGTAAAAGTCGGCGCCCTGTTAACAATGTTGATAATATTGAATTCCTTCCAAACGGTTTCGGCGTCTTCTCTGCCGAGAATAGCAATCTCCACTCTCGCGCTTGTCTTGCCGTTCTCGTTGAGAGCGCGCAGGAACCAAGTTTTCGAAGCCGTCAATTCAGACGAGTTCTTAACGTCGGAAGACGTGTTATCGACAGACGTAATATCGACTACCGAGCTCGAATCCAATTTTTCGATTGTCTTGATAACGAATCCCGTGCTCTGTTTAATTTCCGAATCGTCTTTGAACAGCATATCGGGTTCGACTTTGATAAGTTTGTTGTAAGCAATTTCCAAATCGGTTACGGGAACGTCTCCGGGGTTACGCGTTACGTAAATCATAAGCGTGAACTGAGCGTACTTGGTATCATCGCCCTCGATAGAACCGTCGCGCATATTTATAGTGATTTCCTGATAACCGTAGTAACCTGCTCTGGGCGAAATAGAGAACGACGTAGCCGAAGGCAACACGTAAACAAGGTTTTCGTTTACGATTTCGCCGTCGTGCGTAACTTCACGAACTCTCTGCGAAAGAACGATACTGCTTGCACCGCCCTGCGCGCCAATCTGAACTCTGTTATCGTTTTCGGGGTTCAGGTCGTTGGTGTTAGGGTCGATGATAAAGTCATACAAATTATACTCTACGGGGTCGAGCGCGTCGTCGTATTCGGATTTAGGCACGTTATTACCCATAATGTACAACTCGTTAGCGACTTCGGTATTAAACGTAGGCGCGGTGTTGTCGATAATGAGCGTAATATTCATAACGACGGGTTCGGCGCCGGTACCGTCGGACACAATCAACCGAGTAGCCACAGACTGACCGCGTTCGTAAGAAAGAGCGCGGAACACGAGCGCGGCATTATCGCGCGTAGCGTTTACGGAGAACAGATTATCGAAACTGCTGTTGCCCCAGTGAGTAGCTTCGCCGGAGCCTACGGAGTCGTAATACTTAAATCTCGGGTCGTCCGAACCGTAGAACACTGCTCTGTCGCTCGAAAGGCTCTTGGTATCGAAGTCCTTATCGGTGTAGAAGTCGGACAGATTAAGCACGGTTTCTGCCGCGTCGCGTTCCAACCTGATAGTCATAGAGTATTCGAGCCCGTCGAATTCCATAGTAACATTTTCGGGCAGAACCTTATGCTCGTCGGTATCGGGAACGGCAAATCCGGGCAGCGAGTTATTAACGATAACGGTAACGTCGGTAGTAGCCGTATTACCTGCGGTATCCATAACGGTAACGGTGTAGACAATATAAGTGGGCAAATTGTCGTATTGGTCGTAAGTTACGCGCCTGTTAACGGTAAACTTAACCTTGCCGTTTCTTCTGTCGATAGTAACGGCGGCGCCTCTGCCCGTTCCGCCGTCTTCGAGAGCCTGCTCGTTAACGGTGAAACGCTTCTGAACGTAATCGCCCGTTTCGTCGTCGCGTTCGGAATAGAGCTTGTAGATTTGCGCCTGACCGTCTATGCGTTTGATATCTACGGAGCGAACGGTAAGGGTATCGTCAACGTCGTAGTCTTCGAAAAGGGTCTTTCTGTCTTCGGCTTTGGGGTCGAAAACGGTATATTCCTTTTCGTCGCCGCGGTAAGCGTTAAAAGTAAGGAATCTCGTTCTGTCGTCGTTCATATTATCGGCGACTTCGGGAGTAGCCGTAGGAGCGGAGTTAAGAACGGAGAACTTAAAGGTATTGTTGCATTCTTTCTTGGCGTTTTCCAAAGCGGAATCGTAATACGGCTTGGAAATCATAACGAACAGCTCGTACTGAGTAAGCTCGCCGCTCACGACGGGGGTAGACTTCTTAGGCACAAATTCCAAAACGCCCGTCGTTTCGTTGAACTTAATACCCTTAGGGTCGATAAATTCCCACAGATAGTCTACGTTATCGCCCGTTTGCGCGCCGCTTACCGAAGAATAAGCAAGATAAGCCTTTCTGTCGTCAGCGTCCATCTTCGCCAACGCTTCTGCCGTAACGGCTGCGTAACCGGTATCGGTCTTACGTTGCATCGAGTAAATTTCAACCGTATACATTGTAGCGTTAGCCGCAAGGTCGTTATCTATAAATACGGCTTTGCTTGCGTTAGCGCCGTTTTCGCGCGAAACGAGATTTATGCTCGTAGGCGCCGCGTCGGAGTCGGTATAGTAATCGAGCACGGACTTAACGTCGAACTCGTTCACTCCGTTAGCCTTAATATCCGACGGCAAAACGGTTATCCACAAATGAACGTCCACGTACCCGCTTGCTCCGGAACCGTCGGCTATTCTGAACTCGACTACCGTCGTATGACCGAACGCTTCGGGTCTGTCTTGTACGTTGTAGAAGTCCTGCGCCGTAACGGTAAACGCGTTTTCGCTTCTGTCGGAAACCGAAATAAGCTGTTTGTTGTTAGCAGCGGTCGAAGGATTCAGCATTACGTCATTGTCGCCGCTCGAAGCGTTATAGAAGAAGTAAGTCGAACCCTGAATAGGAGTAAGACGCATCCTTGCGTCGTCGCCCTTATCGACGTCGAACGCAAAGTCGGACAAAGTAAACCTTCTCGTGTCGCCTACGGTCATATTGTAGGAGTATCTGTACGGGTTCAAGCCCGTATTATTGTTGTTCAGAACGCTGATACCCTCGCCGAGCGGATGGTCCGTAAGATAAGAACCGTACTTAGCGTAAGGGAGCGTCGAAACAACGGTAACCGTGATTTCGTGGTCGCGGTACGAACCTATACTTTCGTCGAACGCCCTTACTTTCAGCGTGGTAACGCCGGGGGTATCTGCGGTAAAGGTATAAGCCAAAGGCGCGAGAGCAACGCCGTCTTCGCGGTACAGGAAGTAGTTTTCGGGAACGTTTCTCTCATACGAAATAATCGGCGAAGAAATCGACACGTGCGAGCTGTCGAATCTGAGCGCCCACGGGGTATCGTCGTTGAACACTACGATACTGCCGAGATTACCCGTACCTATGTTCGTTCCTTTTTCGCCCACGCCTTTCTCGTTGGCTGCGATGTCGAATTTGTTATTATAAGTTTCGGTAAAGCCGTCTCTGAACTTAGCTTCCCAGTTATTCCAGTACCTGTAAGAGTTGGAATCGCCTACGCCCGAATTTTCGTTGTACACGAAAGCGTCGGGGCTTGTGGCAAGGAGCGTAAAGTAGTCGCCCGTAGCCATAGTAATTTCTTTCGGCGAAGTTTCGTTACTCATTTCGATAGGTCTGTTATTGGTAACGCTTACGATAAACTTCAACGATTTCGTACCGGGTCTGCCGCCTGCAACTATATTATTGTTGTTGTCGGCAAAGTTCATAACGAACTCGGTCGTGGAGCTTACGCGCCTGTTAGCGTGGAAGTTAATTCTCAGGAAAGCGTCGCTGTTATTCTTTTCAATCCAATAGCTTACGGGGTTGCTCGAACTTTCCCAAGCCGTCTTGTCGCTTTCCTGCGCAACGGAACTGCCGCCCCTTGTTACGTTAATCGAACCGATATAGTCGGTCGTCAGCAAGTCTAAAAGTCTGAAATCGTCGATGTTGTTATCCGTCGGCTTGCCGTTAGCGTCCTTAGCCGCATTTTTATACGCGGTATACTTTGCAACAAGCTCGTTTTGACCGAAGTAGTAGTTAGTACCGACTTCGTTTCTGAGCATATCGGAGTCGTTCAAAAGCGTAGCAATATCGAACGAACGGATAGGGTCGTCGGTAACGCTGAGATTAAACGAAATAGTTTCCGTCGAAGTCGTAACCATCTCGTTCACGCTCGGAGCGGTGTTATCGATATAGATTTTAACTTCGATTGCGGTCGGAATAGACTTAACAAAGCCCGAACCGTTGTAATCGTCGTAAGCGATAACCTTAAACGGATAGTAGAAACCGTTGCTGTCGTAGCGCAAATCGAACACTCTCGCATAGGTATCGAGAACCGTAGCGTAATTCGGGTCGGTATTCGACGGAATAGTTTCAAGCGTTCCGAGCCCCTTAGCGGTAGCCAATTCCTGAACGTCCGCCTTATATGCTTTCAGGGTATCTACGTTAAGTTCGGTTTTGCGCACGGGACGGATAGAAAGCAAGCCCGTATCGCCCAAACTGTTACCGAGCGTAAAGTAGTTCTCGTAGTTCGGGTTCGGGTTATAGCCGTCGGCAACCGTTTCCGCGCCGCCGAGATAACTCTTAATCGCGTCGGCGTACCTGCCGTTTTTAGCCTGGTCGTTTATACGCTCGATTTCTTCCGCGGCAAACGTACCCGAAATAGAGTTTGCAAGGAACAACGCCTTATCGCGGTACAAATCTTTCTGAGCCGCGCTTCCGTTGAACGTTCTGCCGACTATATTAACGTTATCGGGGTCGGAAACGTTATAAACGACGTTATTGCCCGTGTAGGTTGACGGAATACTTTCGTTATCGCCGCTTGTGCCCACGTTGCTAAGGAAGATAGCCGAGTTAACCGCGCCTACGTTCGTGCGGATAGTTTCCCCTCTCGCAACGTTAAGCGTCATATAGCTGTTGTCGATATTCAGCTTAACCGTAACGGTCGAAACGGGTGCGCCCGACCTTTTAACGGTGTACATACCGGGCGTTGTGGGAACGCTGAGAGTAGGAATGCGTTCGCTTTCTTCGCGCCAGGTCTGCTCTTCGGCGGTAAGCTCTTTGCGGTAACCCGCGCCGTCGGGAGCCATCCATTCGCACAGCTGAACGGAGATATAAACGTCGTCGTTGGAGCGTTGATACTTCTTAGTCAGCTTAATGCCGCGCGTATCTTCGGTATAGAGCGTCGACTCGACCGAAGCGGCCGCCGAAGTAACGATGCCGTACTGATTTATCGTAGAGTCGTAAACGGGCTTGTTAAGGTTGAGATATTTCAACTGACTGCCTGCCTGCGTTTGCAGAATTTCGTCGGGATAAGCCCATTCTACGTTAACGTAGGGGTTGTTATTAAGCTCGCCGCCCGTCCAGGAATTGCCGTGATTATCGAAAATCGTAATCGCGGAGCGCGCGAGATAGAAGTTATCCTGCGTTTCTACCGCAACGCTCGTGTCGTAGTTAACGGTCGAAAGCATTTCCTGCGGGTACTTTCTGTTTTCGTACAGTCTTGCAAAGTACGAAAGCGGAATAGCCGTATAACCCGTCGTGGCAACGTTAATCGGGTGATAAGCGAAAGTCGTTTTTTCGGTCTTATAGCCCGACGAAGCGGCTTCGCCTGCGGGAGCTTCCGCATAGTAAACGGAATAACCGTCGTCGTTCACGTTGCCTACTTCGGAATTTATATCGAAGTTATTCGTAAGACCTTGCGCGGTCTGAATAATATCGAGATTTACCTTAATACTGCTCGTAACGCTGTTCACAACGTCGTGCGAACCCGTAGAATCGGTATAAGTAACGGTCGTGCCGTTGCCGCGGACTCTCGCGTCGGTCCTTGCGCCGAAACCGCCTTCCGTGCCGCCCTTAACGTCGTCATTGCGCACGAAAACGGTATCGCCATTATCGTTTTTCTGTTCTTTCAGCGTATAAACGTCGCGGTTCGACGAAGTAAGCGTAATATGGAGCTGAACGCCCGTAGCGGACGCGCTCAACAGATTGCTGTTGACTTCCACCGCCCAATAATAGTCGAGCGTCGTTTTCCAGTTGGCGTTGGACGGCAAAGTTGCAAGCTCGAACTGTCCGTCTGCGGTTTTCTGATAGTAACGCAGGAATACCCTGTTGGTTACGGTATAGCCTTCGCCCGGGGAATCGTCTCCGCCGTAGGTAAGCCAAACTGCGGCAGTGCCTTCGGGGCGAGCGTCCTGCGCGAGAACGCCGTTACCGTTGCCTGCAACCGTCGTGTCTATAACGGTAGGAACTTTGTCCGTAAAGTTAGCCGCGGTAGCAACGGGAACAACTTTCTGATTGCTGTCGGGGTCGCTTGCGATAACCTTGTAAAGCGACGAATTGCCGTCGGTGAGATGCGCGCCCAACTTATCGTCGGCAACTATAAATCTGCTTTTGCCCGCAGTACGTCTGTCGGATTCTTCGAACGCCCACGAGTAAACGTTTTCGCCGTTTCTCTCGCTCTCGGTAAGTCCCTCGGAGTTAACGACGGGGTCGCTGTTCATAACTTCGAACTGTAAGAACAGAACCGCGGGGGTCGTTTCGTCGGTTGCAACGAATCTAAGGAACAGTCCGCCCGTCAAGCCCTGCGTCGAGCTTACGCCCGTAACGCGGAGAACTCTTTCGTTGCTTCTGTTACCCGAACCGTTTGCGATTTCCGCCTTAACGTACAGGTCTTCGAGCGGAATATATTCGTACTGCCCCGTAGTCTGATTGAGAACGCGAGTATAGTTATACGGAACGCCGAACGAGCTTTCCGAAATCGAAATAAGTCCGCGCTCTCTGTCGGTGCCGTCCACGTCGTACACAAGCTCGCGCACGGTGTACTCGCGCACGTTGTAGTAAACCTTGCCCGCGCCTACGTTCTGAATGTTATGGTCGTTGTTTGCAGCGGCGGTCGGGTCGTCGTAGAACTGATTCGTGTTTTCGTTATTATCGAGATTTGTCCTGTCGGGCAGTAATTCGTCGTTGGTAGCGTTAGCCGTACCGCTCGCCGAAAGCCTGAAATAATCGCGCTCGATAGCCGCCGCGGAAAGTTGCGGCGCGGAGTTGATAACTCTTACGTTAATCGTAACGGTAATATTGTTGCCCTGACTGTCGTAAACGTTTACCGAAGTAGAAGCAAACACGCTTTGCGAAGTCGGCTTTTCTTTACCCGTAATGATAATGCGGTCGATAGGACGGCTCGCGTTGGTGTCGCTTGTGTTATCGGGGTCGCAGGTAATGCTTGCATACCTGTCGTTCTGAATGTACCCGAGCGAACCGAAACGCAGACGGTCCATTCTCATACCCTCGGAAACTATGCTTCCGCTCGTAAGCAGTGCGCCCGCGGCGGAGTCGGCAACCTTAACCCTGTAAGCGGCGTTAATAGCGTCCTGCATTTCGTCAAAGCCGTCGCCGTCGGGGTTGGAATTGTTTCTCGTAATCTCGCTCGGCAAATCGCCGTCGGTAACAAAGTCATACGGCGAAATCTGCAAAGTCTGTCCGTTCTTTACGTTAACTGTAAGCGTATTGCTTGTAGTATCGATAGTAGCGCCGCCGTCTTTAACAATAGTTGTACCCAAATCGTTAAGGAGCGTAGGCGAACTACCCTCAACCTTACATCTGAGCGACGAAATAATCGAGTGCGTAAACGGGTCGGTTGCGCCGTACTCTTTTCTCACGCGCGACGAAACGATTTTAACGTCGAACTCGATAAACATATTCTGCGTCGATTTAAGCGCGGTAACTTTAAGACCGTTTATCCATACAACGTCGCTCTGAGAAGTTTCGTTTATATAGCCGTTTGCAACGAGCGTGCTGTAATTAGAAAGCCCGGTAAATATGCTCTTTAACATATAGAGCGGAACTAACTCGACCTTAAAGAATTTCGAGAAGTCGGAATTTGTAGCCGCCGTATTGTTTTGCAGATTTATAACCTGCGGGTCTTTATGGTCGATAAACAGCGGGTCGTTCTGCGCCCTGTTCATAACCTGCGACAAAGCGCTGCCCGTATATACAAAGTTATCGCGGTCGGTCGCTAAATATCTGTGCGGATAACCCGTTGCAACATCCGTATTCCAACCCAATTCCGAAGAAGTAGGCACGGTACCTTTATTGATACCCATTCCCACCGTGTTTTGCGTTGTACCTATCTGATAGGTCATACCCCAAGGCGTAAAAATCTCGCTCTGATTAGCCTTGAATGTCATTGTAGGCTTTGTAAGAGCCGCCGCGCTGTCGCCGTCGGTTACTCTTATGGCAATAGGCAACCAAATACCGGGGTCTTCTTCTTCGCCCGCGTCCTGTATCTGAACGAGAACGTAAAAGTCGCCCAACGCCGCGCCCGTCGTCCACTTGCTGTCGGTAGCGCGAATACCCGTAAACTCGATATAGTCGAGACCGTTGCTTGCGTCCGTTCTTATCGAATACGAAACGTAAGCCTTGCCGTCGGCAGAGTTATTAGAAAGCCAGCCGCTACTGAACCCGGAAGCCGCGTTGCCTTCGCCCGAATAGTAAGTTCCCGTTTGTGCGGTGTCGTTTCTCGGAACAAGTTTATCGTTGGAAATATAGTCGTGATACGGCGAACTTGCCGCTATATCAACTATCGTTGTGCCGTCTTTCTTGACGGGCAGGAAGTGATTAGTCGGAACTTTTATTCCGATAATTCTGTTAACGTTTCTGTCGGGGTCGTATGCGAATTGATTTACGTAAATCTTAGCCGTAGACCCGCTCTTAACCGTAACGCTCGCGTCCGTCTTACTGCCCGCTACCGTTGCCGACATAGGCACGGGGCGCGTGTTGTCGAGCCTGAACACAACGTCGACCGTTGTTTCCGCCCACTTAACGTGTCCGCTGCTCTCCAACGTCGCGCCGCTCGGCAGAGAAACTCCCGAGTAGTTTGCTTTTTTCTCGTAGTTACGTAAAGTCAGCGTAAGCCGCATATATCCCGTATTATCCGTAGATTTCGGCTTAATCGTAATGCTGTTATACGTTGTAAACGAAAGTCCGTCCGATACCGCATTCAGCGTAGTATCGAAGTCCGCGTCGTTCCCGTTCTTATTCTGCGCTGAAATATAAACGCCGTCCGCCGCGTCCGCGTCGGTATAAAAGTCGGTAGCGTTAACCGTTAGCGACGAGTTTATACCGATAGGCATAGTAACGAACATTGTCTGTTTGCCCGTACCCGACGGGTTGTATATACCCCAACTATTCGGGTCGCCCGTTAAATCAACCGAAGAAGTTGACGAGCTTCCGACTTTAAGCGTCAGCCCGTTTCGCACTAACGTTTGCGTCTTTTTTGCCCAATTATTATTTACCGTAGTAACCTTAAACGGTAAGTAAATATCGAAGTTATATTTTAAGCTGTGCATCTTAAAATATAAAGTCTGATTATTCATATAAACGCGCGGCGTAAAATACAGAGTCTGATTGTAAATATTGCTTCCCGTATTGTTAGCCGTAACCGTAGCGCGTACGTTATCTACGTATCTGCCTGCCGCGTTCGTATAGGTAGAACCGTTAAGGTAGTATATATACGGCGTAGAACCGTTTCCGTAGAATGCAAGTCCGTAATTCGGCGCCGCATACTCGTAAGCAACGCTCGTATTTGCAATGCTTGTTTCCGTACCGCGCACTCTGCCCGTAAGGTTGGGAGTTGCTTGTATTGTTATAGTCGAAAATTCGGTGATTTTTACTTGTCCTGCACCAGATTTTGTACCGTTTGACATCATTGCGGTGGACGCAATAGACACAGCCGCGCCGTTTGCCGTACCCGTCTGCCACTTAACGCCGCCTACGTAACCCGAACCACCGCCGCCGCCTTGTGTATAAGAGCCGGAAGTCGGAGTTCCGCCGCCGTAATAACCGCCGCCGCCGCCGCCGCCTGCACCGCCGCCGCTGGTAGTTGCAGTAACACAACTTGCGCCGACGCCCAAAGCATTACCGCTTGTCTGAGTTCCTGCTACCGCGCTGCTGGAAGTAGTGCCTTTTTCTCCACCGCCTGTTCCGCCGTTACCGCTACCACAACCGCCGCCGCCGCCGCCGCCCGCAACAATAATGCGGTTAGCAAGCGCCGTTCCGCCTACTCTTATATCGGACGCGCCGCCGCCGCCGCCGCCCGCGTCGTCGTGGTCGCGGTCGTTATCCTGCGAACTTCCGCCGCCGTTATATCCACCTGCACTAAGATTTGATGCAGAACCGCCTTGTCCGCCAACGTAAACGTATATCGTCGTATTAGTTGAAACTTCGTAGTAGCCCTTTGAATAGCCGCCGTTACCGCCGGTACCACCGGTGTTAGCACCGTTTAACCAACCTTTTCCGCCCTGTGCGCCGTAAACTTCAAATAAATATACGAAACCGGGACGCAACACAATAGTGTCGTATCCTGTATTACCTGTCGAAGTACCGCTTGTAGAACCTGCGGCATAACTATAATTACCCGTTTGCGAACTTGTGGTTCGACTGTAAAGAGTGCGGGCATTATTTAACGCCGCAAGCGGATATTTTAGCTGTCCGCCCGTCGAATAAGCCGCTTTTTCTTCTTGTTCGACTTCTACGCTTCCGCTGTCCGCCGCCTTTTCGGCTTTCCGCCCCGCGCCGTCAATACCCAAAACACTGCACGCCCCTAATACAAAAGCACACAGCACCCCAAGCACAATAGCTATTATCCCTTTTCTCCTGTCCATATTTAATAGACTCCTTATAAATTACCTATTACTTATTAACCACAAACTGTCCTTAGCCGAGCCACGAAGTGGCGAACGCCACGAGCCAACGGCGAGTATTTC
>WSNJ01000042.1:1274-14925 GCA_013316045.1 Clostridia bacterium | reverse complement strand
GCTCTTAGCCGAGCGCGTAGCGCGAACGCCAAGGCGTAGCCTTATACGCCGCCGCGGCTTTCGTATGCGACTCCCCAATCAACCCCCCTATCCGGAAACCGCGCCATATTAGCCATAACGTAGCCGAGCTTGTCCGTTTCGGAAATGCGAATAAAGCGCTTTTTCATTCCGAACGAAAATTTAATGCCGATGCGCGTTATTTCAAAATCTTTATCGCCGCGCCCGTGGAAAATTCCCGACTTCGTTTTGATTTCGCCGAGTTCGTAACGGTTAAAACGTATATACCCCGAGCCGTAGCGCAAGAACACGGATTCGTCGTCGATTACGGCGTTATACCTGCATCTGCATTTCAGAAACAGCGCGGTAATGCACGCTATAAAGCACGCGCCGAAAACGCCCGTAAGGCAACCGAAAATTATTTTGCGGAACGTTTCGGGTTCTTCCGCAGTGCCGAACGTAAGAACCGATAAAGCGGCGATAGCTCCCGCCGACAGCAAAGCGAGCGCAAGCAAGTGAATCACCGATTTTATTTTCAGACTCGAAACGAAGCGGACTCTGCCGTCGTTGAATTCTATATCTTTCGTATATCTCATATCACAGCTCCGCAACGAAATCGGCAAGTTTAAGCGCGCCGCTTTTAAGTTTCAGTTCGCCGAGCCTGTTGCCCCACTCGTCGGACGCGGGAACGACCGAAAAAATATTTTCGTGCGTTAAGTACAAGCTCGCTATAAAATCGTAAATAAACGCATTGTCGCCGTGGCGCGCTTCGGCAAGCGCAACGGCGCGGTTTATAAGTTTTTTTATAAGCGAAGTTTCCGCGAACCTGTGTCCCGCGAGATTGAACGCCGCGTCCCTGCACGTGTCGAGCGTTGCGATTACGTGCGGATACAAAAGGCAATTCTTATAAGCCTGCGGATCGAGCGCCTGATTGAATTCCATTCCGTGGAAATTCGGCTTTTCCCCAACTACGCCCGCCATTATAACAAGCTCGGCTTTCGGCAGTTTTTTCATAAGCGTTTCGGTAACGGTTAGCGGTCCGAGCGATAAAACGACGTAGTCTTTGCCGCTCCCCGACAGCGCGCTTAAAAATTCGGGAAACCCGATATACGGAAATTTGCCGCTCTCCGTTATAAGGTCGCCCATTCCGTCGCCGCCGTGAACTTCGGGCAGTACGGCGAATTTCTGCTCCTTTTCGTCCGTTCTTACAAGCGTTACGCGAGATTCGTCCGCGCCTGACGCGTCGAGCAGTTTGCGCGCGTTATTTAGCGAAACTTCCGCCGACACGTTGCCCGCAACGGCTACTATAAATATCTTTTCAAACGCATTTTTCACTCCAAGCAAATACGCGCCCGCAACGGCGTCGTCAAGCCCGTAGTCCGATAAAATTATAAGTTTTTTCATAGTTATTTCACCGCCGCTTAATACAACTCTATTGTAAAAGTAGAACCTTTATCGACTTCCGATTCGACGAAAATCTTTCCGCCCATCATTTCGACAATCGATTTGGCTATCGTAAGCCCCAAGCCGCTGCTGCCCGAATCTCTGCCGCGCGCCTTGTCGCAACGGTAAAATCTGTCGAACACCTTCGGCAAATCTTCCGCCGAAATACCCACGCCCGTATCGGTTACGCGGATAACGGCTTTTTCGCCTTCGAGAAAAGACGAAACGTTTATCTTTCCGCCCGCGGGAGTGTACTTAATCGCGTTGTCGACGAGCGTGCGCACCGATTCGAGCAACATATTTTTATCTGTATCCACGGTAATTTCGGCATCGCCGTTAAAAGTTATCTTATGCGTCGTATTTACCACGCGGTAGCCGTCTACCATATCGTCGAGAACTTCGCAAAGATTGAACCGCGTTTTGTTCATACTGAATTTTCCTAACCGAGCGAGCAGCAACAACTGTTCGACTATTCTCTTCATATTGTCGGATTCGCGGCTTATGGCTTCGATACCTTCGTCGAGTATCGCGGGGTCTTTCGCTCCCCAACGCTTCAACAGATTCGAGTATCCCTGTATTACGGCTATCGGCGTTTTAAGCTCATGGCTCGCGTCCGAAACGAAATGCGCCTGCCGCGTAAAAGATTCTTCCAGATTGTCGAGCATTTCGTTTATGCGGTCGGTAAGCTCGCGGATTTCGTCCTGCGTGTCTATTTCTTCGAGCCGCTCCGACAGATTTTCGGACGTTATATCGTCAATCTTGTCGCTCATTTTGCAGATAGGATTCAGCATAAGAGTGGAAACCACTGCGACGAGCGCCATAAACACTATGCAGAAAACGACGTCGAGAATTATCGAAGTTACCGTAAGCTGTTTTATATACGCCGCCGCCTGAGCGTTATCGGGCAATCTCTGCCGCATCGAGCTTACGTAAAAAGTCGTAAAAAACGCAAGGATAAGCGCGAACACGAGCGTGTATATTATAAGCATTTTAACCGAAACCGAAACTTTTACTTTCGTCGTGAACTGCCTGTACAGCATAACGAGCAACGTAATCGGAAAAAACACCCATTTTACAATCTGCAAAGCGACGGGCGTTTTTTTCTTCTGCGGCTTCGGCGCAAGCTCAACCGTAATCTCGCGCAACGTATCTTCGACCGCTTCTTTTTTTTCTTCGGGCATATCATTTTCTTTCATCGGAATTTCAGTCCTGTCTGATTATATACCCCGAACCGCGCACGGTTTCGATAAGGTCGATTTTGTACACGTTGTCGATTTTTGCGCGCAAGTAGCGGATATATACGTCTACAACGTTCGTATTGCCGTAGAAGTCGAACCCCCACACGGCGTCGAGCGCTTTTTCGCGCGTTATTACCACGTTCTTGTTTTCGAGCAGGAACACGAGCAAATCGAACTCTTTTTTCGTAAGGTCGATAAGGTCGTCGCCGTAAGTTACCTTTCTCGCGTCTATGTCCACGCTGAGTTTTCCGAGCGTATAGCTCGTCTTTGTGCCGCCGAGCGATTTTTTCAGATTAACGCGTATTCTCGCAAGCAGTTCTTCTATCGCAAACGGTTTGGTCATATAGTCGTTTGCGCCGAGGTCGAGCCCCGACACCTTGTCCATAACCTGGTCGCGCGCCGTGAGAATTATAACGGGCGTGCTTTTCGTCTGCCTGAGTCTGCGCAGAACTTCTATTCCGTTCAGCGACGGCAACATTACGTCGAGAATAATAAGGTCGTATTCTTTTCTGAGAGCTTCGTCGAGAGCTTCTCTGCCGTCGGCAATGCACTTGGTTTTATAGCCTTCGTGTTCGAGTTCGAGCGACACGAAACGCGCTATCTTCTGTTCGTCTTCGACAATCAAAATCTCGGTATCCAAAGTAAATATCTCCCCTGTTTGTTTTTTCGTTTATCGGTTCCGGATTTTCGGCACAGTCGCTCGCAAGAGCAGGCACACGAGAGGCGGCGAGCGGGCGCGTATTTAGAATACGCAACCCGAGACGGGGCGAAGTGTAACGAACTATTGCGAGATGAATGTGTCGAAAATCATTTGATGTGGTCTATGCGCATCGTATTCGAATTCCCCGAAACTCCCACGGGCACGCCCGCAGTGATTACCACGAGGTCGCCTTCTTTTACGACGCCCGTGCTCTTTGCGCATTCCATAGCGTGCGCGAAAAGCTCGTCGGAGTTGGCTTGCATCCGAGCCATTACGGGCATAACGCCCCAGTTCAGAGCGAGCTGATTGAACGCCTTTTCGGAGGTGGTCGCGCCGATTATAACGCATTCGGGACGGAAGCGCGAAACTTTCCTTACGGTGTAGCCCGAGCGCGATACGGCTATTATCGCCTTAGCTCCGAGCGTGAACGAAGCCGAAACGGTCGCGTGCGACACGGCGTCGGTTATAACTCTTATATTCGGCTCGAAACTGTGGAAACGCTTTTGATAGTGAATTGACGACTCCGTCTTTTCGGCTATGCGCGCCATAGTTTTAACGGCGGCGAGCGGATACTTTCCGACAGCCGTTTCGCCCGATAACATTATCGCCGAAGTGCCGTCGTAAATCGCGTTGGCGACGTCCGAAATTTCGGCGCGCGTCGGGCGCGGATTCGTTATCATAGATTCGAGCATCTGCGTTGCGGTTATGACCTTTTTGCCCTGACCGTAGCACAGCTTTATCATTGACTTCTGAATGGCGGGCAGTTCTTCGAACGGAATTTCAACGCCCATATCGCCGCGGGCAACCATTGCGCCGTCGCACTCGTTTATTATCTGTTTTATGTTGTTTACGCCCTGACGGTTTTCTATCTTGGCTATAATCTGTATGTTCTCCGCGTGATTTTCCGCGAGAATTTCCTTTACCTGCTTTACGTCGTCGGCGCTGCGCACGAAACTTATTGCAAAATAATCGACCTGCTGTTTTATTCCGAACAGAAAATCGCTGTAATCGACTTCGGAAACGTAAGGCATATCCACGGCGGTATTGGGCAGGTTTATGCTCTTTCTGTCCGTGAGCGCGCCGCCGTTTACAACCCTGCACACTATTTCCTTATCCGACGTTGAAACGACCGCAAGCTCGATAAGCCCGTCGCTTAAAAGTATCGGGTCGCCTTCCTTTACGAGCGCGGGAAGATTGGCGTAAGTTACCGAAACGCGCGCGTTGTTGCCGAGTACGTCGTCCGTCGTAAGCGTAAAGTAATCTCCTTCGCTCAGCTCTGCCGCGCCGTTCTCGAAACGCTTTATGCGGATTTCGGGTCCTTTCGAGTCCATAAGAATAGCGACGGGAACGCCGAGTTCCGCTCTCGCTTCTTTGACCATAGCAATGCGCTTGCCGTGTTCTTCGTAACTGCCGTGCGACATATTTACGCGCGCGACGTTCATACCGGCTTTTATCAGCTTTTTAAGCGTAGCGTAATTGTCGGTAGCCGGTCCCAATGTGCATACAATTTTAGTCTTTCTCATATATTTCAAGTCCTGTAATAAAAAGTTATATTTTAAGAGATTTCTCGACTTCGCTCGAAATGACGGTTGCTGAATATTTCTCTCGCCAATGAAATGACGGTTGCTGAATACTTTGTTGCACGTAGTCGCTGTACGTGCCTGTATAGACTGCCGTTACTTTATATTCTTTATATCGTAAGGCGTGCCCTGATATACGCAATAGTTCAGCCAATTGGAAACGAGAAGCGATTCGTGAGCGCGCCAGGAAAGCGGCGGAATCGTCCCCGCTTCGTCGTTTACGTAGTAGTGCTTGGGCAAATCTATTTTAAGCCCCTTTTCCTTATCGCGCACATACTCGTTATGGAGCGATTCCCTGTCGTATTCGCCGTGTCCGAAAACGAAAACGTTGCGCAAGTCTTTGCTCGCCGCCAAGTAAACGCCCGCTTCTTCCGAAACAGCTATAACGTCGATATTCTTATTGCGCATCATTTCCTGCGCGTCTATCTGCGTATGGCGAGAGTGCGGAGCTTTGAACTTGTCGTTAAAGCACCGAACAAGCGGATTATTAGGCAAGAGAACGTCGTGCGTGAATATCCCGAAAAGTTTGTCTTTGAGCGGAAACTTGTCTATGCCGTAAAGATTGAACACAGCCGCCTGAGCCGCCCAGCAGATATACATTGTAGAGTAAACGTTATGCGCAGCCCACTCGGTAATCTTTTTGAACTCGTCCCAATACGCGACTTCTTCGAAGTCCATTTGCTCGACGGGCGCGCCCGTTATGATAAGACCGTCGAACTTCTCGCCCGCCTTTATGATGTCTTCGGTCGTTCTGTAAAACGAATCGAGATGATTGTCGTCCGTGTTCTTCGATTTGTAGCTTGCCGTACGGATAAACACCGCTTCGATTTGCAGCGGCGAATTCGATATAAGCCGCAAAAGCTGTGTTTCGGTGGCAATCTTATTCGGCATAAGGTTAAGAATCCCGACTTTGAGCGGACGGATTTCCTGCATTTCGGCTCGTTCTTCGCTCATAACGAATATGTTTTCTTTTTCCAAGAAACCTATTGCGGGTAAATTCTTCGGAACTTTTACGGGCATAATCAATCTCCTTTACTTGCGTAAGCGCGGGCGGGCGGCAGTCGCTCCGCCCCGTTTAATGATAACATTTACGGGCGTAAAATGTCAATTATTTTACATACGCGACCCCAAGAGATTGACTTAAAGCATATTTATTTGATATAATCATATTATATTCGCAGTCGGGAGATTTTTTTCGGAAATGAACGCAAAATCGTTAAAGTATATGCAATTATTCGAGAACTTCGTAAAAACCGATTTTCTCATCGATAAGAAAACGTTGCAAAAGTCGATGAAAGGCTTTCTCGACTTAGACTACGCGCTTGCGGTCGAAGTGTGGGACTATCTCGCCACCACGCGCGAATCCGGCTTGCAGAACGACAAGAAAATCGCCGCCGTTCTCGGAGAACTTATGTTCGGCGTTTTCTACGCGCGCGCCGCTACCAAGTGCGTAAAAGCCGTTTGCGATATTCCGAGCATAAGGAGAGCCGTTTACCAACACTCCCCCGAAGCGGGTAAGAGCGATAACTTTACCGCGCTTGTGGACTTGCTCGCAGGCGGAAAGGTAGACGCAGCCGACGAAATATTAAAGTGCCTTATAAAGAACGAACGCATTCGCTTCGGCGAAACGATGAAACGCGTTTTGGAACAGCTGTTTATTGAACTGCTAAAAAAGAACCCCGCAAAAATAGAAATGAGCAAAAAGCTGAGTACGCTTATGCTCACTTATATAAGAAAAATCAAAACCGACGAGCGCGCAATGCTCGAACAGAGAATAAGAGAGATTATGTAAAGTAATCTTACGCCTTGACGTCGAAAACTTTATTGCAGACGGCTTCCGCGAAAGATTTTTCGTGGCTTACGAGCACTATACAGCCCTTGTAATCGACAAGGGCTTTTTGCAACGCGGATTTTGCGCGGACGTCCAAATGGTTTGTCGGTTCGTCCAACAAAAGAATATTCGTTTGCTTCTGCATAAGCGAACACAGGAAAATTCTTACCTGCTCGCCGCCCGACAGGTCCGCCACGGGCTTTGTGGCAAGCTCGTTTTTTATACCCACGCCGGCAAGGGCCGAGCGCACGTTTTTAACGTTCATTTTCGGGTACAAATCGGAAAAATATCCGACCGCGTTATTCGACTTTTCGTCTATGAACAAGTCCTGCTCCAAGTAGCCGCGCACAGCCGCGGGGTGAAACGAAAACGTTCCGCCGAGCGGAGAGAGCGAACCCATAAGCGTTTTTATAAACGTTGTTTTTCCTATGCCGTTCGTGCCGCGAATCCAGATTTTGTCTTCCGACGAAAGGTGCAGATTCAGCGGCGGCAAAAGCGGATAATCGTAGCCTATGCTCAGATTTTTAACTACGAGCATATCGCGCGTGTGAAGCGGATTCAGCGGAAACGAAAAAACGGCGTCGTAAATTACGGTAGGCTTGCGCAGAACTTCCATTCTGTCGAGCATTTTTTGGCGCGAGTTAGCCATACCCGCCGTAGACGCGCGCGCCTTGTTGCGGGCTATATAATCTTCCATTCGCTCGATTTCGCGCTGTTGACGCAGATAGTTTTCTTCGTATTGCTTAGCGTTCTGTTCGGCTTGCGATTTGTAAGCGTCATAGTTTCCGCCGTACTTTCTTATAATGCCGTTTTCTATGCTCACGATAAACTTGCAGACCTTATTCAGAAAATCGGTATCGTGCGAAATTACCATAAAAGTTTTCTCACACGAATTCAGAAATTCCACGAGCCACTCTACGTGCTCGATGTCGAGAAAGTTGGTCGGTTCGTCCAAAAGCATAAGGTCGGGCTGTTCGAGCAGAAGTTTGGACAAAAGCAGTTTTGCGCGCTGTCCGCCGCTCAACTGCAAAATAGGCGTATCGTAACCGAACGCGTTTACGCCGAGCCCGTTTGCAACTTTCTTTATAGACGACTCCAAGTCGAAAAAGCCCTCGCGCGTAAGCGTTTCGAGAATATTGTTAGCCTTGTTTATCTTGCGCTCCAACTCGTCCGCGTCGGAAATTCCGCCCATTTCGGCGTAAATGTTTTCCATACGCGCGTTAAGGTCGTACAAATGCGAAAAACTGCCTTTCAGATATTCCATAACGGTTTTCGATCTGTCGATGTCGGCGTGTTGGTCGAGATAGCCCACGCGTATGCCGCTGTTGAACTTGACTTCGCCCGCGTCCTGCGGCAGAAGCCCCGCTATAATGTTTATAAACGTGGACTTGCCCGCGCCGTTCAAGCCGACTACGCCCACGTGTTCGCCGTTGTTTATCGAAAGCGACGCGTTTTCGAAAAGCGGCTTCGAGTCGAAAATATGCGATAAATTTTTGATTTCGAGTATACTCATAAATATTTTCCACTTTTTTACCGCGGCAAAAAAAGTGGAGCAAAAAAGCCGCCGGGGGCTTGCAACTGTCCCCGGACCCCCAATGCCCTACTTTTAGAAAAAGTAGGCAAAACTTTTTATAGGTCAAGAACAAGCAAACATAATTTTTCTTTCTTGTTTAAGTTAAAAATTTATAAATATTTACGTAATTCGTCGGCTCTGTCGGTTTTTTCCCAAGGGAACGCGGGGTTGCCGAAATGACCGTAATTTGCCGTTTGCGCATAAATGGGGCGCAAAAGGTCGAGCGTTTCTATAATAGCGCGCGGGCGCAAATCGAATTCTTTAAGCACTATTTCGGTTAGTTTTTCGTCCGAGAGTCTGCCCGTCCCCTTAGTGTCGATATATACGGACACGGGGCGCGCAACGCCGATTGCATACGAAACCTGCATTTCGCATCTTTCGGCAAGGTCTGCCGCTACGAGATTTTTGCACACGTAGCGAGCCATATAACACGCGCTTCTGTCGACCTTTGTAGGGTCTTTCCCCGAGAACGCGCCGCCGCCGTGCGGACAGTAGCCGCCGTATGTGTCGTTGATTATCTTTCTGCCGGTAAGTCCGCTGTCGCCCGCGGGTCCGCCCACTATGAACCTGCCCGTCGGGTTGATATAGAATTTCGTGTTTTTGTCGAGAAGATTTTCGGGCAACGCCTTTTCCGCGACTTCGCGGCGCAAATCTTTTTTGAGCGTTTCCAAATCGACTTCCGCAGAGTGCTGAGCCGACAGAACAACCGCGTCTATACGCTTGGGTTTGCCGCCGTCGTATTCCACCGTTATCTGACTTTTGCCGTCGGGGCGCAAATACGGAAGCGTTCCGTTTTTCCTTACTTCGGTGAGCCGTTTCGTTACGGCGTGAGCAAGTGAAATCGGCAACGGCATAAGCGTCGGCGTTTCCTTGCACGCGTAGCCGAACATCATACCCTGGTCGCCCGCGCCCGTAAGGTCGTAGTCTTCTTTCGCGCCGCTCTTAACTTCAAGCGACTTGTCGACGCCCAAAGCTATATCGGGGCTTTGATTGTGAATAGTCGTCATTACCGAGCAACCCGCCGCGTCGAATCCGAGCGAGCTGTCTGTGTAGCCTATGTCTTTTATAGTCTTTCTTGCGATAGCTTCCACGTCGGCATAAGCGTTAGTCGTAATCTCGCCCATAACGAGAACGAACCCCGTAGTAACGCACGTTTCGCACGCAACGCGCGAGTTCCTGTCTTTTTCGAGCAGAGCGTCGAGAACGCTGTCGGATATAGTATCGCAAACTTTGTCGGGATGCCCTTCCGTTACGCTTTCGGACGTTATAAGTCTTTTCATTTCAGTGTTTCCTTTTCGATTTGAGTTTAATAATTTGTTTTTATATCATCCAAGCCGTAGCCTGCATCACGGGATGGCTACGCTTTCTTTAAGATTTCGAGTAATTTACTCTCGATTATAATCTTGCTCGCGTCCGCTTCGTCCAGAACGCGCATAAGCTCGTTAGGCTTCATATTGCTTTCGCGCAATAAATGCTGCTCGAAGTACTCGACGTAGCGCATAAAATCTTCGGCGTCGTTGCCCGTTTCCAAACAGAACAGTATATGAAAGTATGCGTTGAGAAAGAAGTCGCCGTTCACGCCCGCAAGGAATTTTTCGCCTATCTTGCGGCAAAGCGGAGTTTTATACTCCAAGTCGCCCGGAAGAAAAATTTCTTCGCCGAGCCGAATGTCTTTCATCATATCGAGCTCTCGTACGCGCGTTATCAGCCGCATAACTATGCCGCCGAAACGCTGACCGTCGCTTCCTTCGCCGAGAAACGACGAATTTGTGAGTATGTAATGCACAAGGCTTTCGGCGTACTCGTTCACGTTTACGGATATGCCCGTTTTGCGCTCGACAAGCCTTGTATAGAGTTCGTTGACGATAATTACGAGCAGATTTTCGGTCTGCGAGTAGAACTCGGTAGACGCGGTATCGACCGCGCGCGTGTACATCATATAGAGCTGTCTGTCTATGTTCACGAGATTGCCGTAAATCGAGTTCATCATATCGCTCATAAATCCGTCGGACAGCATAGAGCGCTTGTTTTTATAAATTATCTTATGCTCGATTTCCGACCAAAAACCGTTGATAAGGGATTTGATTTGAAGCTCGAATCTGAGTTTTTTGTCGTCGATTACGGCATAGCCGTCTATGCGGTAAATCTCGAAACCGTTTTTCTGACGCTCGGGTTGCGCGCCCGCAAAGTTAAGGAATATGTTCTGATTGTCGAGCGGATGAAAAAACACGTTGTCGTAACTCAAACAGAAAATGTTTTTAAGCCGCTCGTAAACGTCCTTTTCATCGCGCAAAAACCTGCAACCTATTCTTACGCCGATAATGTCCGACACGTTGTCGAAAAAGTGTTCCAAATCGGTTTTTTTATACAATTCGTTTCTGAGAATTTTCTCGCGCAGGGAATCGGCTGTTTTAACGCGCGAAGTAACGCTTATTATCTCGTCCTTGAACTCGAAAATGCGCTCCAAGTATTCCGCAACGTATTCCGAGCCGCGCTTGAACTCGCCTTTTCGCTTCCGAAAACTCTCCGCCGCCTGCCGCGTAAATTCAAATGCCTGTATTTTCAATATGCCGTGCTCCTTGTAGTGATAAGTTGAATCGTCTTTCAGCGCGCTTTTGCTTTAAGTATGGCGTCGCCCCAACCGAAAATGAGTTTCTGCCGTTCTTCCGCGCTTATTTTCGGCTTAAACTCGCTTTCCGACGAAGCGAATTTTTTAAGCTCGCTTTCCGACGCGTAAAAACCCGTATAAAGCCCCGCGAGATACGCCGCGCCGAGAGCCGTCGTTTCCGCCATTGCGGGGCGGACAATTTTCTTGCCGCTCACGTCGGACTGAAACCCCATAAGAAACTTATTCGCCGTAGCTCCGCCGTCCACTTCGAGAGTAGCGGCGCGTATGCCCGTATCGCTTTCCATTGCGTGGATAACGTCGTTCACCTGAAACGCCACGGCTTCGAGAGTAGCGCGAACTATGTGCGCCCTGTTCGTGCCGCGGGTAATTCCGCAGATAAGCCCGCGCGCGGCGGCGTCCCAATGCGGCGCGCCCAACCCCACGAACGCGGGAACGAAGTACACTCCGCCCGTGTTCTCCACGCTCAGCGCAAGAGTTTCGGATTCGGCGGACGAGCTTATAAGCCCCATTTCGTCCCTGAGCCACTGAACAGCCGCTCCGCCTATAAACACACTGCCTTCTACGGCATAGTGCGGAGATTTTCCGCCGCTCGCCGCGAGAGTGGTTATAAGTCCGCGCTTCGACAGGCAGAATTTATCGCCCGTGTTCATAAGCAGAAAACAGCCCGTGCCGTACGTACATTTCGCGTCGCCTACGTTAAGGCACAGATGCCCGAACAGCGACGCCTGTTGGTCGCCCGCAACGCCCGTTACGGGAACGACCGCCCCGAAAACTTTTTCGTCCGTATAGCCGAACAGGTGCTTCGACGGGCAGACTTCGGGCAACATATTTTTCGGAACGCCGAACAGCCGCAGAAGCTCTTCGTCGTAGCAAAGCGAGCGTATATCGAAAAGCATAGTGCGCGACGCGTTGGTATAGTCGGTCTTGAAAATCTTGCCGCCGCTAAGTCGCCACAGAATAAACGTATCGACTGTGCCGAACGCAAGCGCGCCCTTTTCGGCTTTTTCGCGTGCGCCCGAAACGTTGTCTAATATCCATTTAATCTTGCTCGCCGAAAAATACGCGTCGATTATAAGCCCCGTCTTGTCGTAAATCGTTTTTTCCGCGCCGCTTGCTTTCAGTTCTTCGCAATATTCCGCCGTGCGCCTGCATTGCCATACTATCGCGTTATAAACGGGCTTGCCCGTCTTTTTATCCCAAACGATAACCGTTTCGCGCTGATTCGTAATGCCCACGGAATCAACGTCGCCTGCGCTCGCGCCCGCTTTTGCGAGAGCTTCGGCAATAACGGAGACGACGGACTCCCATATTTCTTCGGGGTCGTGCTCGACATATCCCGCCTTCGGGTAACGTTGCGTAAACGGGCGCGACGATTGCGCCGCCGCCTTGCCGTCCCGCGAAAAAAGAATCGCGCGAGTGGAAGTCGTCCCTTGGTCAATCGATAAAACGTACTTTTTCACCGTTTATGCGCCCCTTTCCGATTTTGCAGAAAATATTATACCATAAAACAAAACTATTTACAAGCAAAAAGCGTCCTTTCCGAAGAAGTCGGAAGAACGCCTTAAAAAATCTTTATCTTAATTTTTTCAGAAACTCTTTTTGCTCTTTTGTAATGCGGTAGCTGTCCGCGCATTTGCTTATCGTTTTCCTGTATACGAACTCGCCGAGCTTTTCGCGGTCGAATGCCGCGAGCGTCTTATCCCAGAACTTAACAAAGCACACGCTCAAAGCCCAGGCGACAGCCATATCCGTATAATACTGCCCCGTTTGTATTTCCGTCAGATACCCGAGCGCCCTGTCGATATATTCTTCGTCGAGAAAGTAGCTCATAAGAATTATTACGAACGTGCGCTTGGTAAACTCGCCGTCGGATAAAAACAGCGGCTTGAAATGATTAAGGACTGCTTCGCGGTTTTTCGCAAAAATCTTCATATTGCCGACTATACAGTCAACGTGCGCCCAATTCTCGAACTTTTCGACAAGCGGGTCGAAATAGCCGAAAACTTTTTCGAGCGGCAGTTTGCAAAAGCCGAGCGTCAAGCCGTACAGCATAATTTCTTCGTAATTACTGCCGCGGAAACAACTCAGAAATTCTTCCGCGTTTCCGCCGCGCGCAAGCTCTTTCGCAAAACTTTTCAGCGCGGGCATTCTTATGCCGAGCGTTTCGAGCTTTGTGTTTATTATCTTGTCGTTAAACTTCTTGTAGTCAGCGTCAGCAAGCGTAATAAGCCGCTCGCGTATTTCCTTTTCAGTCATTACCCTGCCCAAAAGAATGCAAGAACTCTACACCATACTCAAAAGAATGTGAGAACTCTACACCCTACTTAAAAAAATTACTTTTTGAGTTCGTCTATTTTTGCGGCAAGTTCGCCCACGGTAGAAACCTGCAAATCGTCGTCGAAAGTAATTCCGAATTTTTCTTCGAGCTGCATCATAAGGTCAACCGTATCGAGCGAGTCGAAACCGAGTTCGTCAAACGTGGTAGCTGCGGCGAGCGTTACCGTTTCGCCCTTGTATTCGCAAACGAGTTTTTCAAGTTCTTTCAAAGTTTCCATAGTAATTGTCCGTCCTTTTAATGATTTAGGCGGCGTGAAAAAAATCCGCGCCGACCATTCAATTATAAAATTTATTGAAAATAAAGTCAACGTTTTTTCGCCCGC
>WSNJ01000042.1:0-1264 GCA_013316045.1 Clostridia bacterium | reverse complement strand
GCGTTATAATAATAGCGGAAAAATTTAAAAAGGCGGTAGAGAACTTTTATGATGCAAGCCAAGAAGATTGCGAAAAACGTATATTGGGTCGGCGCGGAAGACTTTAACGTGCGCTCGTTCCACGGCTACAAGACGGGGCGCGGAGCAACGTACAACGCGTATTTATTGACGGGCGAAAAGACCGTTTTAATCGATTCGGTCAAAAAGACGTTCACGGACGAAATGCTGCAAAGAATTTCTTCCGTAACGGACGTTAAAAACATAGATATTATAATCTCGAATCACGCGGAGTTCGACCACAGCGGAGCAATAAAAACGGTTGCGGATATTTCGGGTGCGCAGGTCTACGCGACGGCGGCGGGCGTAAAGACGCTTAAAAATCTTTACGGCGATATGGACTTCCACGCCGTGGCGGCAGGAGAAACGCTTAGCGTCGGCGAGTTCGAATTTGCGTTTCTGCCCACGCCTATGGTGCATTGGCCCGACAATATGGTAACGTTCGAAAAGAAAAACAAAATTCTGTTTTCGAACGACGCGTTCGGTCAGCACCTGTCGTCGAGCAATATTTTCGACGCCGAAATCAGCCTTGAAATTTCGCTCGCCGAAGCGAAAAAGTATTACGCGAATATCGTTATGCCGTTCGCCCCGCAAGTCAAGAAAGCTCTCGACGCGGCAAAATCGCTCTCGCCCGCAATTATCGCGCCGAGCCACGGCGTTATATGGACTAAGCATATAAAGGATATTTTCGCGCTGTACGACGATATGACTTCGGGCAAAAAGCTCGACAAAGCCGTTATCGTTTACGACACTATGTGGGGCAATACCGAAATAATCGCAAAGCAAATCGGCGCGGAATTCGAACGCAAAGGCAAGCAAGTTATATATGCAAATCTGCAAACGGTAGACCGCTCCGACCTTATGGCGGATATCGCCGAAGCGAAATTCCTTTGCGTCGGCTCACCCACTCTTAACGCTACGATTATGCCGTCGGTTGCGGCTTTCCTGAACTACGCAGCGGGGCTTAAACCGCCCGCGCTTAGCTACATTGCGTTCGGTTCTTACGGTTGGGGCGGCGGAGCAATTAAGCAGATTTGCGAAATACTCGACAAAGCGGGCTATACAAAGCTCGGCGAAGTCGGTTGCATTTACCGCCCCGAAAACTTAAATCTCGATTTTATGGACGGAATCGAATAAATAAAAAAGCGCAGTTAATGATGTGAACCCCAAAAGTTGGATAAATAATATAGTTAGATTTGATGTGAAT
>WSNJ01000041.1 GCA_013316045.1 Clostridia bacterium | reverse complement strand
GTATAGGGATAAGCCCGTTTTTTTGTATGAATTGAAAACGATAATTTGTTGTCGGTGAAACCGTATTTTGATATTTTTCAGTTAATCAAAAAATGATTAAAAAATTATTGACAAATTGATTTATATGTGGTATGCTGTATTTATCATTAAAGGAGATATCGTTATGCCTTATACAAAATTCGGTGAGTTTATGAGAGTACAAAGAGTAAAGAATCACGAAGTAATGGGGGATATCGCCAAATTTTTGGGAGTCAAAATACCGTTTATTTCCGCAGTGGAAAACGGAAAAAGAAACGTTCCCGAAGACTGGTTTGCATTGCTTGTCGAACATTATCGTTTGTCAGAATCGGAACAGAATGAGTTGCGACAAGCGATTGAAGATTCCAAAACGCAAGCAAAAATCAATCTGGTTCTTGCGACGCCGTGTCAGAGAAGAGCGGCTTTGCAATTTCAGCGTTCATTCGAGAACCTTGATGACGAAACCGCAAACGAGATATTGAAACTTTTGCGCAAGGAGAATACTTGATGGATTACGAAACGAAACCTGCGCGCCGAAAAGATTTGCGTTTGTATTCTAAGCTATTTCGTTCTGTTTGCGGATTTAACTCCTTTGAACCGATTGACCCGATAACTTTGCTTGACAGGTTGCCCGACTTGGAAGGATTTGAGAACGTTCGATATGAAGTTTTGTATAACAACAATTTGCCCGGAAACGTTCCCGCTCAATGTATTAAAGACGAAGAAGGTTACTTAATACAAATAAAAGAGTCTGTTTATACAGGGGCATTTGAAAAGAGAATCGGCGGTCATAGAATGCATATTATGCACGAAATTATGCACGTTTATGCGGACAAACTCGGTTTTACGCCGATTTTCACTCGTAAACTTACGAAAGAAACGCCTTCTTATTGTAAGCTCGAATGGATAGTTATGGCTCTTGCCGGTGAAGTTATGATGCCGTATGAAGCGACTGAAAATATGTCGGTGGCGCTGCTTATGAAAACCTACGGCGTATCGAAAGCCGCTGCCGAAAAAAGAATAAAGTACTGAATTTAGCCACAAAAGAAAAGCGCATAAAAGTTGTTGCAGCAACGATTACACGCCTTTCGGGATGAATGCCGTAAAGCACCCATAGCAGTTGCATTATAGCATATTCCCGTCTTTTGTGTCAATAAATTTGACGACAACCAAAGGTTGACATTGTTTAAGGAGATGCTATATGAAAAATAGTTATTCGCCATACGGAACAGGACGAAAAGACGTGTTCCACGCATTTATGGTACAAAATGCAAATTTTGACGGCAAAGATGAAATTCCTTGCGTCAATACTACCGACAAATTTCCGAAAAGGCTTGTACCATTTTCAAAAGCTATATCAGAAACAAACCATACGGGTTTTGTTGTTTTTTATGAAAATGACGAAAAAATTGAAAGGCTTTGGAATACTCCGCAAAAATATTTGCCTATACTAAAACGTTTCGATGGAGTGGTTACACCAGATTACAGCTTGTATTGCGATATGCCTTATGCTATGCAAGTATGGAATACGTATCGCGGCAAAGCTGTCGGCGCGTGGCTGAACGATAACGATATACCCGTAATACCAAACATACGTTGGGGGGACGAGAGAAGTTTAGATTTAGCTTGTATGGGCGTTGAAAAAGGTAAGACCATTGCTATCAGTTCTCACGGCTGTATAAAGTCTATGGAATACAAACAACTTTTCACGCGAGGTTTTGATTATGTAGTACAAAAATTGGCGCCTAAAAGAATAATCGTGTACGGCAGAGCGTCGGAAAGACTTTTCTGTATAGCTCGGCTTTACGGGATTGAAGTTATGTCTTTTGAAAGCGATTTCGGCTTATCTCATAAAAAGGAGGTGGTTTGAAATGGGAGCAGGCAGAAGCGGACTTTTTCACGGCACTAAAGGCGCTGACGGTAAACCACCTATTAGCGAGAGAAAAGATTTACGTTATGACAAACGTAAAACCGAAGGATATTTATTAAATCCGAATCATCCGCAAGGGAGCGCAAAAGCGAAGTTTTTTATTGAGATACTTGGATATTCTCAAAGAAATGGTGAGCAATTACATAACGCACTATATAACTCAATAAGGGGACGATTACCCGTAAAAACGGACAAAACACAGCATGGTATTAGACACACATTTCACACTGCAATCAGGGGCATAAATGGACGATTATATGAGGCTAATGTTGTAGTTGTCATTCAAAGAGATAACAAGCGAGTAACTTATAAAATTGTTACTGTTTATCCAAATAAAAAATAATAGGAGTTATGATTATGAAAGAACTTGATACAGTAAAATTGCTTTGCAATTATAATAATATACCTAAAGGGACAGTAGGGTGCATAGTGTTGGAGTATGACGGGACGGCTTTTGAAGTAGAATTCTTTGATGCCGATGGGGATACTATTGACGTTTTAACTACACCTGCCGAATATTTGGAAGCTGTTACATTAGACGATGAGTGAAAGGCGTGATATTTATGCGGAAAACATTTGCTTCCCGAAGAAGCACATTCGAGCAGAGCATATATCAAGTTGAAACCCGACGGGACTTTTCACGAGATGCGTATATACGATAAAGAGCATTATTTAACGCACGAAATTGCTTATCATCCTGAGCCGAAAATTGGCGGAAACAAACACGAGAAAGTGTTGCATATACACGAATATAAAAGAGATAATTTTATTGATAGAGCGCCAAGATTATTAACACAGGAAAGAATACAGAAAATACAAAAAATACTTAGTAGGAGTACCTGAAAACGCTAAACGGTGATGTTAATGAGTTTATAGACGGCTTATATTACGGCGACGAACGCATATTTTTATATAAAGGTCAAAAGTATTTTATTCAAGGGTATATGCACAATAATGCTTTAACGTTATTCTTGGATATGTGGGATTTGAAGAGCGGCAGTGATACTTTTCCGCTTGATGACGGTTATGAAGATTATATAAGGAAGATTGAAGAATTTAAGAAAGCAAGCGGAGAATATCAATATCTCTGGGTGCAAGCAGGGGACAAGTATAGCTATCCTGTCGAGAAATTTCTTCAAGCGCCTATATTCGACGGAAAGACGTTTTGGGAAGTAGAGCAGGAAATCGAGTGGGTGGACGATTAGGTTTTCGGTAAAAATATATCAAGGTACCTTGACAAATTGTGCGGGAAGTGTTAAAATAGCGGAGTAAACGAAATACGGAAATCCGAGGCGAATTATGGGTGAAAAATTCTGTTTGCGTAAAGAGCGCAAGAAAATTTATGCGACTTTGGATACGGACGATAAGTTGATTTGCAATATCCGCGACTTAGGGCATACCGTTCGCGCGCTGTCCGAAGGAAAGGCGAGTCAAAGCCGAATATTGATTATACTAAACGATGTTAAGACTATAACGCAGAGCGAGCTTACGGAGTGGCTCGGCGTTCAGCCGGGGACGGCGAGCGAAGTTATAGGCAAGTTGGAAAAGACGGGGCTTATTACGCGCGCGGAGAGCGAAAAAGATAAGCGCACTTGCGAACTCGGGCTTACGCAGAGCGGCAGGGAGAGCGCAGAAAAAGCGCTTGCCGAGCGGAAAAAGCGTTATAAGGAAATGTTTTCCTGTCTGTCCGACGCCGAAAAAAACGCCGCGCTTGTTCTGTTTGAAAAGATAAATTCCGATTGGGAAGTTCGCTACGGCAACGCAAAGCCGTTTTGCGCGCATCATTGCGGCGGGCATAACCGCTTGGGCTCGTCGGGCAAAAATACGGAAGAATAACGATGTGGAAATATATTAAGCCTTATTTGCATTTCGCGATTTTTGCCGCTTTATTTATGGGCGCCGAAGTAACTATGGATTTATTGCAACTGAGCATAATGCAGAGCATTGTGGACGACGGCGTATTGGGCGCTAATAACGGCGGTGCGAGCGACGTCGGCTTGATATGGCGTTACGGGTCGATTATGATAGGTCTTGTGCTATTCGGTTGCCTTTGCGGGTCTTTGAACAGCGTATTCGTTCACAACTCGGGGCAGAATATCGGTAATCTTATGAGAAAAGATTGCTTCCGCAGTATTATGTCGTTTTCTTTCCCGCAGGCGGACAGATTCGGAACGGGTTCGCTCGTAAATCTTCTTATGCGCTATTACGACGTTGACGACGGCAACATTTTCATAAACGGGCAGAATCTCTCGGAAATTTCGAGAGAAAGTCTGCGCAAAAATCTTGCGATAGTTCTGCAAGATACCGTGCTGTTTGCGGATACCGTGCGGAACAATCTTTTGTATGCGAACGAAAACGCAACCGACGAAGAACTTGTAAGCGCCGCCGAAACGAGTATGTGCGCCGAAATGATAAATTCGCTCTCGGACGGCTACGGAACGATGCTCGCCGCGTCGGGCGCGAATATAAGTCAGGGGCAGCGTCAGCTCCTTGCGATTGCGTGCGCGTTTATCGCCGACCCGAAAATTCTTATTCTCGACGAAGCAACTTCGAACGTGGATACGCGTACCGAAAAAGCCATTCAGGACGCGATGCACCGAATTATGCAAAACAGAACGAGCATAGTCATTGCTTACAGACTTTCTACTATTTGCGACGCGGATATGATTGTCGTTATGGATAACGGACGGATTTCCGAATGCGGCAACCACGAGGAACTTCTTTCCGAAAAAGGCAAATATTACGAATTGTATATGACGCAGTACGCGGGTTTTGCCACCTGAAAAATTTTCCGTAACTTTATATTCGGCGTACTCGGTAATCGGAGCGGCGCGGTCGGCGGACTTTGCGCGCATTTACGTGAGTTTACTTGACTTATCGCGTCAAAAGTGATAAAATTTTTGTTAAGTCTATAATGTAAATTGGGGTATGCTGTAATTTAGAGCTTTATGAATTACGTAGACAACACGCTAAAATTCGAAAACGAGTTTCTTTCGCCGTTTGCTACCAAGTCGTGCGAAACGAAAGGGAGAGTGCGTCCGCTCGAAAACGACGGTCTGCGCACTGAATTTCAGCGCGACAGAGACAGAATACTTCACTGTAAATCGTTCAGGTGCTTAAAGCACAAGACACAGGTATTTCTTTCGCCCGAAGGCGACCACTACCGCACGCGTTTGACCCACACGCTCGAAGTAAGTCAGATAGCGCGCACCATTGCCCGTGCGCTCAGGCTAAACGAAGACCTTACCGAAGCCATTGCTCTGGGGCACGACTTGGGGCACACTCCTTACGGGCACGGCGGCGAGCGCGCTTTGCAGAGCTTTACGCGGTTTTACCACAACGAGCAGTCTTTGCGCGTAGTCGATTACATAGAGTACGACTGCAAGGGTATGAACCTTACGTTCGAAGTGCGCGACGGAATACTCAATCACACTTCGCGCGGGAAGCCCGCAACGCCCGAGGGTATGGTCGTAGCGTGGAGAGACAGAATAGCGTACATAAATCACGATATAGACGACGCGGTGCGCGGCGGTGTGATAAGCGAAAGCGATATTCCGAAAAAATACATTGAAGCGTTCGGCGCAAACAACGGCAAACGAATAGGCGCAATGATATTGGACATAATTCGCAACAGCGAGAACAAGAGCGTCGTAAAGCCGTCTCCCGAGTTTGAAAAGCTGATAGGCGAGCTGCGGGAATTTATGTTTGAAAACGTTTACCGTTCGCCGATAGCCAAGGGCGAAGAACAGAAAGCGATAGATATGATTAAGTATCTGTACGGATACTATCTCTCGCACAGGGACAAGCTACCGAAGAAGTTTCTCGATATGGACAGCACCGACGAACAGAAAGTCTGCGATTATATTTCGACTATGAGCGACAATTACGCCATAAGAACGTTCGAAGAACTTTGCGTTCCCAAAAGCTGGGCCGTTTTATAACTTACGGGAAAATAACTTACTAAACGTCTGGGAGAGAAATTGGAAAGAAAATCGGAGTGGTTTGACGAACTGCTGGCAAAAACGGATATAGTTAAACTTATTTCCGCTTACGTGCCGCTGAAACGCAAGGGCGCGACCTATTGGGGTTGCTGTCCGTTTCACCACGAAAAAACTCCGTCGTTTTCGGTCAACGAACAGAAACAGTTGTATCACTGTTTCGGTTGCGGCGCGGGCGGCAACGCGGTTACTTTCGTTAAAAACATAGAGTCGGTTGACAGCAGTCAAGCGGTGAAAATTCTTGCGAAAGCCGCGGGAATGGAACTTCCGAAAGAAAATTTTTTCAAGGACGCCGACCCGAATCTTATAAAGAAACGCGAAAGGCTGTACTCGCTGATGCGCGACGCGGCGCGGAAGTATCACTCGAACCTTTCCGACCCGAGAGCGAAAGCCGCAAACGACTATCTCGCGCGGCGCGGGCTCGACAGGGGAACGGTAACAAAGTTCGGGCTCGGATATTCGCTCGACGGACGCGACGTTATAGAGTATCTTAAAAAGCTCGGCTACACCGAAAGCGAAATGAAAGATGCGGGAATCGCCGAGAACGGCGAGCACGGATATTACGACGTTTTTTACGACAGAGTAATCTATCCCATAATAAACGGATTCGGCGAAGTAGTGGCGTTCGGCGGTCGCACGTTAAAGCCCGACCCGGGGTTCGCAAAGTACAGAAACTCCACTCAAACGGTCATTTTCGACAAATCCAAAACCATTTACGGCATAAATTTGCTGAAAAAACGGAAACTTAAAGCGCCTATCGAATATATAATTATGGCAGAAGGTTATATGGACGTTATTTCGCTTCACAAAGCGGGATTCGATACGGCGGTCGCAAGTATGGGAACGGCGCTTACTTTCAATCAAGCCAAGCAAATCCGCAACTATTGCGACAGGGTTTATATCAGTTACGACGGCGACACTGCGGGGCAGAAAGCCACGATGCGCGGACTCGATATTCTCGTTCAGGCGGGGCTTAACGTCAAGGTCGTTTCTCTGCCCGACGGACTCGACCCCGACGACTTTATCAAGAAGTACGGCGCGGACGGCTACGAAAAACTTCTCGAAAAAGCAAAGAGCTTGCCCGAGTTCAAGATAGATAAACTTAGGAGCGGTTACAATCTCGATTTGCCCGAAGAAAAGTCAAAGTTCGCCGTAGAAGCCGTACGGGTGGTCAAGGAGCTTGAAAATCCCGTGGAGCGGGAAGAATATTTATCGCTCGTTCACGCCTATACTAACTATCCGATGGACGTTCTCCGCAAGCAAGCGGACGTAACTCCCGTCGCGGAACGGCAACCGCTCGAAACTCCGCCCGTCGCACACGGTTCGGGTGAGAAAAAGGCGGGAACGAAAGACGAAAAGGCCGCGCTGTTCGTGCTTGCGTGCCTTGCGGAAGATATGGACTTCGTCGATTGGTCGGAAGACTTCGGCGCATTGCTTACGGACGAATTTTACCTGACGGTAGCCGATTTGCTTATGTCCGCAAAGCGCGACGGCAAAAAAAATACGGGGCTTTTGTACGACCGCATCGACGAGAAGTACCACGGCAAGCTCGGGCAGATTCTGTCTTATAATTTTATGGTCGGCGACAATAAAGAAAAATACTGCGATTGCATAAACGTTCTTAAAATCAGCGCGGTTAATCGTGAAAAAGAACGGCTCAACGCGAAGTATAAAGAAAGCAAAGACTTCGGCATTATATCCGAAATAGCAAAACTTGACGAAAAACTCAAAACCTTAAAAAACGGCGGTGATTCAAATGAGTAAAAAAGAAGTGAAAGAAAAGAACGAAACGACTCTTACGAAAGATATAGAAAAAACGCTTAAAAAGCTCATAGACGAGAGTAGGAAAGTCGGCGCCGTAAGCCTTAGTAAACTCACGGAAAAAATAGCCGACGAATGCAAAGCAAACGCCGAGCAGATGGACGAAGTTTATTCTATATTGGAGGCGGAGCATATAACGGTGGTAAAAGCGCCCAAAAAGACCGTAGAACTTAACGATAAAATTCAAAGAGAATTAAAGCGTCTTATCGCGGACGGCAAGAGCCGTAAGCATCTGACTTACGACGAAGTCGGCGCAAAGCTCGCGGTCGAATGCGAAGCGAACGCAAGTCAGATGGAAGAAGTGTTCAGAATTCTCGCGGAAAACAATATCGAGATTAAGAACACTCAGATAGACTTGCAGAACGACGATTCGATAGAGCAGTTGCTCGGCGGGTCGGAACTCAATATCGACGACCCCGTAAAGGTTTATCTTAAAGATATAGGACGCGTTCCGTTGCTTTCGCCCGAAGACGAACTCAAACTCGCCGAAGATATGGCGGCAGGGGACGAAGAAGCCAAGAAAAAGCTGTCCGAGTCGAACTTGCGCCTTGTGGTGTCGATTGCAAAACGCTACGTAGGGCGCGGAATGCTGTTTCTCGACCTTATTCAGGAAGGCAATTTGGGGCTTATGAAAGCCGTCGAAAAATACGACTACACGAAAGGTTTCCGTTTTTCGACTTATGCGACTTGGTGGATACGTCAAGCCATAACCCGCGCGATAGCCGACCAAGCGCGCACGATAAGAATACCCGTTCATATGGTCGAAACAATCAACAAGCTGACGCGCACGACGCGAATGCTCGTTCAGGAATACGGACGCGACCCCACGCCCGAAGAAATCAGCCGCGAAATGGGTTTGCCCGAGTACAGAGTGCGCGAAATTCAGCGCATAGCGCTCGACCCCGTTTCGTTTGAAACTCCTATCGGCGAAGAAGAAGACAGCCACTTGGGCGACTTTATAGAAGACGGTAACGCGCCGTCGCCGCAGGACAAAGCAACGTTTACTTTGCTTAAAGAACAGCTCGTTTCCATTCTCGACACGCTCACCCCGCGCGAAGAAATGGTTTTGCGCCTAAGGTACGGTATAGACGACGGACACCCGCGCACGCTCGAAGAAGTCGGCAAGGAGTTCGGCGTTACGCGTGAAAGGATAAGGCAGATAGAAGCAAAAGCGCTCAGGAAACTGCGCCACCCGTCGCGCAGTAAAAAGCTCAAAGATTATATAGATTGATGAAACGGCTTATCGCGGCAACGTTGCTGATTGAAAAATGCGGTACTGTTGCAGACATAGGTTGCGACCACGGATATATTTCGCTGTACGCGCTTAAAAACTCGCTTGCCGACGAAGTTTGGGCGTGCGATATAAGCGCATCGTCGCTTAATAAGGCGCGGAAACTTTTGCAAGATTACGAAAACGTACGGTTTTTCGTATCCGACGGGTTTAAGGAATTGCCGTACAAGCCCGATACCGCGCTTATTCTCGGAATGGGCGGCTACGAAATCGTAAAGATAATTTCGGGCGATAAGTGCGCGGATACGCTTATCCTAGGACCGCATAACAACGCCTACGCCTTGCGCAAAGCTCTTTTTATGCTCGGCTTTGGAATAGTAAAAGACTTTTGCGTTTGCGAGCGCGGCAAGTATTATGATATAATAAAGGCAAGCAGGACGGATAAAAACGCGGCGGAGATGCCGAGCGAAGAAAAACTCTTTTGGGGAATTTTCTGCGACGAGAAAAGCCCGACGCTTAAACAGCGTTTGGAGAAAGAAGAAAGCAAACTTACGGGATACAAGCTAACGGAAATCAACGCGGAAAAGTTGCGCGTTGTAAGGGAGGTTCTGAAATGGCAACGGTAGAGCAGGCGTTGAAAATGATAAAGAATTTCGCGCCCGAAGAATACGAATATAAAAAAGAATACGACAATATAGGGCTTATGCTCGGCGATATGAAAGCGTCCGTAAATAAGGTTCTGTGCTGTCTTGACGTTACCGAATCCGTAATAGACGAAGCGGTAAATATCGACGCGAATCTTATAATCAGTCATCACCCGTTTATCTGGAATCCCGTTAAAAGCATAACCGCGTCCACAGTTCAGGGGCGCAAAATCTTAAAGGCGGCGAAGAACGGAATAAACATTTATTCGGCTCATACGAATCTCGACTTCACAAAGGACGGAATAAACGAATACGTGGCAAACGCTTTGGGGCTCAGGAACGTAGAGCCGCTCGACAAGTACGTATCCGACGATATAGGCTTCGGCAGAGTGGGCGAGCTGTCGAATAAAGTTTACTGCACCGTGCTAAAAGGCGAAGTCGAAAACGTGCTTAACGACAACTACGTGCGCATAATAGGCGAACCGCTTGCGCAGGTAAAGCGCATAGCCGTAATAAACGGCGGCGGTGGCGGCGATACGGCTTATATAGATATGGCTCTTGCCGCGAAAGCCGATTGTCTTATAACGGCGGACGTAAGACATCACGTGGCAATGTACGCGCGCGAAAGCGGACTTACCGTTATAGAGCCGCAGCATTTCAATATGGAATACGTCTACATAAGCAGACTTGTTCAGATTCTTAAAATCGAAGCCAAGTCGAGTAAGCTCGATTTGGAAATAGTTCAGTCGGTGGTTGAGAATAACCCGAGATTCTGATTTTGCGGAAGTCTGAACGGTAAGGCAAATACAAAAAAAAATCACAGCGTTAAAGGAGAGCTTAAACAATGGTGGAAAAATTGCAGAAAATGCTTGATTATCAAAAGGTGGATATAGAGCTTAGGCGCGCGCTCGACGAAATAGAGCGCAACGAGCTTAACCGCAAAAAGGAACAGGCGCGTCAGGCGTTTTCCGATGCGAAGAACAGCGTTTTGGAAACGGAAAAGACGGCGGAGAGCATAATAGCTTTCTACAACAACGCGCAGAAATATTACGACGAGAATATAAAAAAGTTTGAAGAACTCGAACGCAAGCTCGCCGCTACGGACGAGAACGACGACGCCGCCCGCCGCGAAATTCTGTCGCAAATGGAAACGTTGCGCGATAAAATGAGCGAGCTCGAAAGAAAGCTCTCGGAAAAAAAATCGAAGTCCGACGAAGTTATTCACGGCTATCTCGAAGCGCAGGAAAAAGGCAAGAAAATGCGCGATATTTACAACAGCGTAAAACAGAAGCTCGAAGCGTTCAAGGAAGAAAAAATGCCGAAAATAAACGAGCTTAACGGTAAGCTCGGCGAAATGGAAAAGGGAATAGACAAGACCGTTTTCGAAGCCTACAAGTCGATAACGGCGGAGCGGAAGTATCCCGCGGTAGTTGCGGCGCGGTCGTTCGACGGCGGCAAAAGCTACACTTGCTCGGGTTGCGGACTTGCGACAAGCCAAAAGGTAAAAGACGAATTGCTCGAAAAAGGCGTTTGCAGGTGCGATAACTGCCGACGGATAATCTATACCGAATAGGCGGCGTATACGTGCGCGTATAACGGCTACGTGCGGCAAGGTCGGCTCGGTCGAGTACGCCGAAGTACACTCCCGTCGCCGACTTGCCGCCTGTTGCCGCTCTCCGTACCCGTCTCCGCCGCCTTGGCGTATCTCAAAATTCAATCCTTATTTCAAAAGGAGCTATATTCAATGACTAAAATAACGAAAGCCGTAATTCCTTGCGGCGGACTCGGCACAAGATTTTTGCCTATAACGAAAGCCGTCCCGAAAGAAATTTTGCCCGTTATAGATACGCCCGTACTCGGCTACATAGTCAACGAAGCGATTGCGAGCGGAATTACCGACATTATGATAGTTCTCGGGCGCGGAAAAGAGAGCATAAGAAACTATTTTTCGCAAAACGACGAACTTACGGAACATCTCGAAAAGAGCGGGAAAAAGGAATACGCCGATATTCTGCGCAGAATAAACGGCGGAGCGAATATTGTTTTCGCAACTCAGGAAAAACCGCTCGGCAGCGGCGACGCGGTGCTTCAAGCCGAAAAATTCACGGGTAAAGACGCGTTCGCGCTCGCTTGGGGCGACGACCTTATGTACTCGGACGTTCCCGTTATGGGACAGCTTGCGGCGGCTTACGACGAACTGCAAACCACGATACTCGGCGTTAAATATTGGGCGGGCGACGATATAGTAAAATACGGAGTCGCCGACGTTGCCGAGCAAAAGGGGCGTTCGTACCTTTGCCGCGGAATAGTGGAAAAACCGCCGCTCGACAAAATTCCGTCGCGTCTTGCGGCGCTCGGGCGGTATATCCTTACTCCCGACGTGTACGACGCGATTCGCAACACGAAAACGGGATTGGGCGGCGAATTGCAACTCACCGATACGCTTAACAATATGTGTGGAACAAGAGAAGTTTACGCGTATGATTTCGTAGGCACGCGCTACGATATGGGCGATAAGTTCGGCTCGGTAAAGGCGATAGTCGAATACGCTTTGCGTTCGGACGAATACGGTGAAAAAATGAAGAATTTCATAAAAGAAACAGCGTCGACTTTATAAATACAAGGAGGGTTTGTATTATGAATAAACACATTGTAACTTTGTCCCGTCAGTTCGGAAGCGGCGGAAGCGAAATCGGCAAGAAACTCGCGGAAGCGCTTTCGATTCCGTATGTAGACAAGAGCATAATTGCGGAAGCGGCGTCGAGTAGCGGCATTTCGAAAGAACACTTTGAAAAAGCCGACGAAAAACGAACAAACAGCTTTTTGTTTTCGCTCGTGTCGGCTCATTACGGCGGTTCGGTCGCGCCGTTGCAGCTTAACGACATTATTACCGACGATAAACTCTTTATTCACACGGCTAACGCAATCAAGAAACTTGCGCAGGAGCCTTGCGTAATAGTAGGGCGTTGCGCCGACGATATTCTCGGCGACAAGAAAATTATCCGCGTTTACGTTTATGCGGAAATGCAAGACAGAGTACAGCGCATTTCGCGCCTTTACGAGCTCGACGAGAAAGCCGCCGCAACTTTAATCCGCAAGACGGATAAAAAGCGCGCGAATTACTACAACTTTTATACTTCCAAAACCTGGGGCGTTGCGTCGAACTACGATTTGTGCATAAACTCGTCTAAGCTCGGCATAGACGGCACCGCCGAAACGATAAAGCATTTCATAGACGGTTTTAACGAAAAAAATTGATTTTTGTTTTGAAATTTCGGAAAAACTTCTTGACAAACGCCGCCGCGTAGAGTATACTTTATAGGTATCCGTGCGATGGTGGCGGAATTGGCAGACGCGTACGTTTGAGGGGCGTATGGGCATACCGTATGGGTTCAAGTCCCATCCTTCGCACCAAAGACGATAAAGGTTGAACCTTTAATTCGTCAATAGCCTTGTCGTTATCGGCAAGGCTTATTTCTTTAATGTCCTTTTCGTTGCCGAAAGTTAGGTATGTAACTATATGGTCGTCGTACACAAACACCTTGTAAACAAGATTATCAATGAGTGTTTTTTGATATTCCTTGTCTGCGGGGTCGCCTTTCAACATTTCCGCGATAAAGTCAATGATTTTCTCTTTCGTGATTTTCTTGCCCCGTTCAAGCTCGATTTGCGCCTTGCTTGCCGACAAGTCTTTTATAAGTATTTCAATCTCTTGCATTTTCTTTTCTATGTTCGCCCGTAGCATATCGTTCCGCGCCAAAATAAAAGCGTTTGTAAGTTGTTCCGCCTCGTCTTGTGCGTGGCGTATTCGCGCCTCTATGCTCCGCAAACTGTCCTCGCCCGTGCGCTTTTCGTAATAGTTTATCGTGTCTTGCGCGACAAGTTCGGCGTTTTCCCGTCTGCTCAAAAAGTCGTAAACGGCGTTCGCAACCGTAAATTCAAGGTTGTTTTTGTTCTCGCTCGATTTACGGCAACCGCCTTTCCGCTTGCTGTGGCAAACATAATAATAGTGCTTTGCTCCCGTGTGGCTCGTACCGCCGCCCGCCGTCATACTGTCGCCGCAGAAACCACAAAAGGCTTTCCCCGTGAGTATGTACGGCTCAACCGCCGAATTTGCGCCCGCTAAAATCTTGTTCTTTTCAAGCCGCTTTTGCACCGCCGCAAAGGTGGCTTTGTCTATAATGGCGGGGTATGTATGGTCGCAAACTCTCGTGCCGTGCATACAGTCGCCCGTGTATTTGCGGTTTCGTAACCAGTTTTCAAACGTGCGGTATGTAAAGGGCTTGCCCTTGTAAAGTATATGCCGCTTGTTCAACTCGTCCGCGATTTCCTTTTTCGGCGTTCCGTGCGCGTATTCCGTGAAAATGAAACGGACGATTTCGGCTTTTTCTTCGTCTATGGCTACGCGGTGTATAATGCCCTTGTTGCCGCGCTTGTCGGTGTCAATAAGTTTGTACCCGTAAATGAGAGTGCCGCCGCAATAAGTGCCGTTTTTAACGCTTGTGTCAAGTCCGTCGTGTACGCGCTTGGAAAGGCGTTGCGAATACTTTTCGTCGTTCCACTCCAAAAACATTTCGTAGAACTCGCCGCCCTCGTCATCGCTCACGGGTTCGGTTGCGGAAACAACCCTTATTCCGTATCGCTTTTTTAACTGCGCTTTATACATTATGCTGTCAACGCGGTTACGGGCGAAACGGTCGAATTTGTAAACGATTATTTGCTCGAATGCGCCGCTTTCGGCGTCGGCTATCATTTTTTGAAAGTCGGGGCGGTGGTCGTTCGTTCCCGAACGTGCTTTGTCCTTGTAGGCTTTTACAACGGTGTAGCCGTTGCTTTCGGCGTACTCGGTGCAAATGCGAATTTGCCCCTCAATGCTTTGCTCGTTTTGCCCTTGCGACGAATAGCGGGCGTATATAACTGCGTTTTTCATTGTTTGCTCCTTTGCGCCGTCCGTTGCGGATTGCGGCTTAAAAATTTGTTGTTCGCTTTGGTACTTACCGTCTTAACCAGCAAAAAATGCCGCCGCAGGCAAATTGTCAAGGGTTTGCGCCGTAGGCGACGACGGTTTTATGCCTTACGGGAGATAAATCGTCGCCCTTTACAATTTGTCAAGGCGGCGTATTCCGTCCCCAGACGGTAAGCACAAGCGAATAACAAATCTATGTTTTTACTTGACAAAACTAATCTGATTAGATAAAATATAATTAGAATTAGTTTATAATATACCATAAGGAGCAAACAATGTCAAGAATAGGATTAACCAAAGACATAATTTTGCAATCGGCTATGGAAATAGTTGATAACATAGGTGCAGAAAATTTAACTCTAAAAGTATTGGCAGATAAATTGGGAGTACGTTCACCCTCTCTATATAACCATTTTAACAGTTTATCTGATTTGCTTACTGCGCTTATGCTTTACGGTTGGAAACAACTTGAATATAGAGTAATGCAAGCAGCAATCGGCAAATCAAAAGACGACGCTATTAAATCTATGTGTGCCGCATATTTGAATTTTACATTGGAACATTTAGGGCTGTTCAACATTATGCAATCTTATAACCAGCATATATCGCAAGAAACAATAGCGGCTACAAGCGGCTTAATAGAAACTATACGGCAAGTGTTATCCGCCTATAATTTAAGTGAAAAATACGAAGTTCATACTATACGAGTATTCCGCAGTTTTTTACAAGGTTATGTTTATTTAGTTCAGCACGATAGTTTTGGTAATTCTGTGTCTATAAGAGACAGTTTTAATGTCGGTGTTGGCATACTTCTTAAAGGACTTAAAGAAAATGAAAATATTAAACTTGGGAAATAGAGTTGTAAATCAATATTTGGTCGAATTAAACGACGGATTTTTGTTAATCGACACGGGCTATTCAAACGGATATAAACGTTTTATTAAAAATCTATCTAAACAC
>WSNJ01000040.1 GCA_013316045.1 Clostridia bacterium | reverse complement strand
ATACTTTGAAAAAAACTTTTCTTTCAACATCGGCGTAAACGAGGCGGCGCAGGAAATGGGAGTGTCGCGCGTTTACTTTTCCACACTGTTTACGAAAGAGTTCGGCGTTCCGCCCAAGGAATACTTAACGGACGTGCGCGTCGGTAAAGCGAAAAAGCTGCTTGCGGATACCGATTTGCCGCTCTCGGAAATAGCCGAGAAATGCGGATTTTCCGACGTTTCGGTGTTTGCCAAAAACTTTAAGAAAGTAAGCGGCAGTACGCCGAACGCGTACCGTAAGAACAAATAAATCTTATATAAAAATTATAGCGCCCGAAAAGTTTTTTTTCAAGCGCTGTTTGTTATACGTTTTTGTCAAAATGTATTTTTTTAAGTAGGGGTTAGAGTTCCGAATAAACTTATTATATTTACGGGTTAGAGTTCCGAATAAACTTATTATATTTACGGGTTAGAGTTCCGAATAAACTTATTTTATATTTACGGGTCGGAGTTCCGAATAAAATTTACCTTATAACTTTAACCCGAAATAATTTTTTACGTTTTCGTAGCAGACGCCCTGAATAAGTTCTTTCAGCGCGTTTTTATCCGCGGGGTAGTTGCCCGCGTTTACGATTTCGGCTACGTGATTGCAAAGTATTCTTCTGAAATAGTCGTGGCGCACGTAGGACGTGAAACTTCTCGAATCCGTCAGCATACCGATAAAGTTTCCTATAACCGAATATTCCGAAAGCGTTTTAAGGTGCGATTTCATACCGTATTCGGTATCGTTGAACCACCACGCGCTTCCGTGTTGTATTTTGCCGCGCGCTCCGCCTTGGAAGCAGTTTATTATCGTATTTATAACTTTGTCGTCGTTCGGGTCGAGCGAGTAGACTACCGTTTTGGGCAAAGCGCCTTCTCTTTCGAGCGAATCGAAAAAGTAGGCGAGCTTTTTGGGGTTGCGCGAATTTTCTATCGAGTCGAATCCCGTGTCGGGTCCGAGAAGCGCGAACATACCCGTATTGTTATCGCGGCTGCAACAGAGATGCAACTGCATAGCCATATTCCGTTTTGCGTATTCGCGCGCAAGGAACAGCATCATATAAGTTTTGTATTTTTCGGTTTCTTCCGCGGTAAGATATTCGTGCGTAAACGCGACTTCCAAAATCTCGTCGGCTTCCGAGTCGGAGCAGTCGAGATATATGTAGTTGTCGAGCGCGTGGTCGGAGATAAAGCAACCGAGCGATTTGAAGTAGTCGAGCCTTTCGGTAAGCGCATTCTTAATATCCTTAACGGCGGGCTTTTTCTTGCCGGTAAGCGTGCGGACGTAGTCGCGGAACGTCGGCTTGTTTATGTTAAGCGCTTTGTCGGGGCGGAACGTGGGGTAAACTTTTACCGTAAAGTCCGACGCGGCAATCTTTTTGTGCCACGACAGGTCGTCAATCGGGTCGTCGGTCGTGCAGAGCGCTGTAACGCCCGAATTTTTTATGAGTTTCCGCGCCGAGAACGAGCCGTCTTTCATCATTCGCTCGGTTTTGTCGAATATCCCGTCGGCTGTTTCGGGGGATATCGGCGTAGTTATTCCGAAGTACCTTTTGAGTTCCAAGTGGCACCATATATATATGGAGTTGCCGGCGCAGCGGGGAAGCGTTGCGGCGAACGCGCGGAACTTTTCCTTGTCGCTCTTGTCGCCCGTAATATACTCTTCTTCTACGCCGCAGTTGCGCATAAGTCGCCATTTGTAATGGTCGCCTTTAAGCCAAAGCTGAGTTAAGTTGTAAAAAGCCTTGTCTTCGGCTATCTCTTGCGGGATAAGGTGCGAATGATAGTCGATTATCGGCATATCTTTCGCGCAGTCGTTGTAAAGATTGACCGCAAGGTCGCTTGTAAGAAGCAGTTTGTCGTCCAAAAATTCCATATTAAAAACTCTCCCTTTCGATAAGTTTGTAGTCTATTTTTATTGCGGCGTCGAATTTTTCGCCGTTGAAAAGTTTCAGAAGATTGTTAGCCGTAATCGAAGAAAGCTCTTCCGCGCCGTTGTCGATGCTCGTCAGGCTCGGGGCGGTGCAAGAGCTTATAAGGCTGTTGTTGTGCCCGACTATTTTCAGTTTTTCGGGAACGGGAACGCCGAGCTTCTTTGCGCAGTTAAGCACGGCCGCCGCGATTACGTCGTTCGAGCAGACTACGGCGTCGGGCGCGAATTCGTCGTAAAGTTTTCCGAACGCCGCCGAAATTTCTTCGAAGCCGCCCGAAATTTTTTCGATATGACCGTTTCTGCAAGCGTCCGAAAAGCCGAGCCGCTTTTTTTCGCTTCCGTAGGTTTCCACGTCGTACAGAAACATAGGGTATCTGCAACCGCGCTCCGACAGCTTTTGCGTCGTTTCCCTAACTGCGGCGCGGTCGTCGCAGTAAGCGCAGTAAATGTTTTCTCCGCGTACAAGCGCGTTTATTATAAAGCAGGGGACGTGCTTTGCCGCAGTTTTAAGCAGTGCGCCGCTGCCGTCCATAAACACCGAACCTATAAATATAATCGCGTCCGCATTTTTCGACAGCAGCATATTTATTGAAGTTTCCTTTTCTTCTATGCTTTCGCCCGTGCAGGACAGAATTATGTCGTAGCCGTAGATTTTAAGCCGCTTTTCGAGCACCGAAACGCTCTTTGCGTAGTAAAGGTCGTCTATATTGCAGCAAACGAGTCCTATCAGCTTAAAACTTCCGCCCTTCGAGAGCGTTTTTGCCGCCGCGCTCGGAGTATAACCTACGTGCGAAATAACCGATTCTATTTTCTCGGCTGTTTTTTTTCCGACGTAGCCTGATTTGTTTATGTAGCGCGAAACCGTGGCAATCGATACGTCGGCTTTTTTGGCAATATCGTAAATGTTCATAAAAAAACGGTTTCCTTTTGATTGACAAATTTCGGCTTATATGTTAGCATAAAATACACAGCGGTATGTAACCGCTTACATATTACGTTGATATTATATCACGAATCAAAACAGAAATCAACTAAATAACGGGAGAGTAGGAAAATTTATGAAAGTAGAAGAATACGTTGAAAAATACAGGCTTATACCCGTAGTCGTATTGAACGACATTTCGGAAGTTACGCCTAAGATGAAAGCGCTTATAGACGGCGGCTTGCCGATTGCCGAGATTACGTTCAGAACGGCTTGCGCGAAAGACGCTATCGCAAAAGCGTCGAAAGAATTCCCCGAAATGCTTGTCGGAGCGGGTACCGTTATTAACGCCGTTCAATGCAGAGAAGCGGTTTCCGCGGGCGCGAAATTTATAGTAAGCCCCGGCTTTTCCGACGAAGTTCTCGACGAGTGCGAAAAGTTCGGCGTTCCGTATTTCCCCGGTTGCGTTACGCCCACGGAGATTATGCACGCCATAGCGCGCGGCTTAAAGGTGTTGAAGTTCTTCCCCGCGCAGGTGTACGGCGGACTTAAAGCGATAAACGCTCTCGGCGCGGCGTTCCCGTCGGTTAAGTTCATTCCCACGGGCGGAGCGGACAACTCGAATCTTGCCGAATTCTTAGCAAACCCGAAAATCTACGCCGTCGGCGGCAGTTTTATGATGAAAGGCGATATTAAAGAAAATACGAAGCAGGCTATGCTTATTGTAAAGGAGAGTAAATAATATGAAAGTTGTTACGTTCGGCGAGCTTATGCTCAGACTTGCACCCGAAGGATATTACAGATTTTTACAAGCCGAGAAATTCGGCGCGACGTTCGGCGGCGGAGAAGCAAACGTAGCCGTATCGCTCGCAAACTACGGAGTAGACGCGGCGTTCGTTACCAAATTGCCCGCGCACGATATGGGGCAGGCGGCTGTAAACTCTCTCAGAAAGTTCGGCGTCGATACGTCGAAAATCGTCCGCGGCGGCAAGAGAGTCGGTATTTACTTCGTCGAAAAAGGCGCGAGCCAAAGACCGAGCAAGGTTATATACGACAGAGCGGGTTCGGCGATTGCCGAGTGCTCGGAGAGCGATTTCGATTTCGACAAGATTCTCTGCGGAGTAAATTGGTTTCACTTTACGGGAATTACGCCCGCATTGTCGGACAACGCGTACAAGGCTTGTCTTAAAGCGTGCGAAGTGGCAAAGAGAAACGGCGTAACCGTTTCGTGCGACCTTAACTACCGCAAAAATCTCTGGTCGCGCGAAGACGCCAAGAAGAAAATGACTTCGCTTATGAAGTACGTCGACGTTTGCATTGCGAACGAAGAAGACGCGAAAGACGTGTTCGGAATAGAAGCCGAAAACACGGACATAACGTCGGGCAAGATTTCGCACGACGGCTACAAGTCGGTTGCGAAAAAACTGAAAGACGCGTTCGGTTTCAAGTACGTTGCGATAACGCTCAGAGAGAGCATTTCCGCATCCGATAACAACTGGGCGGCTATGCTTTACGACGGAAAAGATTATTTCTTCTCGAAAAAATATCCCGTTCACATCGTTGACAGAGTGGGCGGCGGCGACAGCTTCGGCGCAGGGCTTATTTACTCTATGCTTAACAAGTTCGAGCCGCAGAAGACGATTGAGTTCGCAGTTGCGGCAAGCGCGCTCAAACACTCGATAGAAGGCGACTTCAATCTTGTTTCGGTCGACGAAGTGAACAAACTCGCGGGCGGCGACGGTTCGGGACGCGTACAGAGATAATTTATAACTTAAATTACTGTAAAAATATACTTAAACGCCGATAATAAGTCGGCGTTTTTTGTTGTCAAAACTCAAATCATAGTATATAATATGAAAATCGTATATTTCTTCGGGAGAGTTGAATTTATATGAAACAGATACGCGCGGCAGCGGAGCGGCAGGTAAACGAATTTCAGGAATTTATTTCGTTTTTCGATTTCGGCGGAAAAAAAGCGACGCTTAAAATAAGCAGTGAAACGGATTATTGCGCTTACGTGAACGGCAACGTTGCGGGATACGGTCAATACGAAGATTTGCCCGACTATAAGGTTTACGACGAAATAGATATAACTCCGTTTATAAAAAAGGGTAGAAACGTTCTGGCGATTCGCGCGTTTTTCGAGCATACCGACAACGCGCACTATATGGAAAAGGGGTGCGGGCTTGCGTTCGAAGTGTCGGACGGCGGTAACGTGCTTTGCGAGAGTTGCGCCGATACGTTGTCGCGCGTTTCTCCGACTTATAAGGGCGGCGAAGATATGCCGTTTATAACGGGTCAGCTCGGCAGAACTTATCTTTACGATTTCCGCGCCGAAGACGGTTTTGAAAACGGCGGAAATGCCGATACTTTCGCGCCGTCCGAAGTTTTGCGGACGGAAGCAGAGCTTTTTCCGCGACCCATTGCAAAACTCGTCGAAAAGAAGAATACGGCATATATAATACGTTCGGGCGAGTACGCGTTTGACGGTAAGTACGGCACGGCGGCTGAAAAAATGCAATACGCCGAAATAGTCGGAAAGGAAGAAAATTTCACGTTGCCGAGCAAAAGCGGCGTTAACCTGAAAAATAAAAAGAATATCTACCTGCTCGCCGATATGCGCGACGAAAAGACGGGCGTTCTTACTTTCGATATAGAAGTTCCCGCCGATTGCTATATGGCTGTGGGGTACGGCGAACATATAATCGACGGACGCGTGCGTTCGTATGTGGGCGGACGGCACTTTCAGTTCGAGTTTATGTTAAAGAAAGGACGCAACCGCTTTATCGGTCCTTTCCGTCGCTTGGGAATGCGTTATATGAGCCTTTTTCTCGAAACTCCCGAAGCGAAAATTTACGACTTCAATCTGATTTCCACCGATTACCCCGTAGCCGAAAAGCCGAAAAAGTTTGCGGACAAGAGATTGCAGGAGATTTACGACGCGTCGGTCAAGACGCTTAAAGTATGTATGCACGAGCATTACGAAGATACGCCGTGGCGCGAACAGGCTCTTTACGCTATGGACAGCCGAAATCAGATGCTTTGCGGTTACTATGCGTTTGAAGATTTCGCATTTGCGCGCGCGTCGCTTAACCTTATGTCGAAAAACATTCGCGACGACGACGTTTTCACGATAACCACGCCGAGTATGCGCGACGTTATGAACATAAATATCCCGAGCTTCTCGCTCGTTCAGTTCTGCGCTATGGAAGACTATATGAACTATTCGGGCGATAAGTCGCTGTTTGCGGAGTACGAGAACAATTACCGTCGGGTTATCGGTAAGTTTATGGCTCTGCGTGAAGATAACGGACTTATAAAGCCTTTGAGCGGCAGAAAATATTGGAATTTTTACGAGTGGATAGACGGGCTTGACGCGTCGGCTCACTTCGGAACGCCCGAACAGCCCGACCGCTACGACGCGCCGCTTTCGGCGTTCTTTGCAATGGCTGTTAAGAGTATGGTAAATATGCTTAAAAGCATAGACCGCTACAACGGCGAGTACGACGCCGTTCTGTCCGAAGCGACCGCCGCCGTGGATAAGTTCTTCGACAAAGAGAAAAACCGCTTTGCGGACTTTATGGAAACGGACGGCAGGCTTTGGCATTACAGCGAGCTTACGAACAGCCTTTGCGCGCTCGTAAGCGGCAACAAAGCCAACGTTTCCGCGGCGTTGGAGCTTCTGAGCGGAGAAAACGACCTTTTGCATATTACGCTCAGCCACAGCATTTTCAAGTTCTCCGCGCTTCTTGCGGCCGGCGGAAAGTACAACGGTTTTATCGTGAGCGAGATAAAACGCATTTGGGGCAAAATGCTCGACGAAGGAGCAAGCACTTTTTACGAAGACGAGCTCGGCGCGGCGGCGTTTGCGGACGCGGGCAGTCTGAGCCACGGATGGAGCGCGGTTCCCGTTTACATATTGAATAAAGCGGGATATTGAAGCGGTTGAATTATTCGGCGCGCGTGCGGAAAAATATTTTCGCGGCGCGCTTTTTTAATTGCGGTTTGGCGTAAATAGTGGTAGAATGTATATAATGGAGATTTTTAAGATTTTATGAAGATAGACAAGATACTTTCCGAAAAACGCACTCTTTCGTTTGAAGTTTTTCCGCCCAAGAAAGCGGAAACCGAAACGGATAAACTTTTCGACACGATAAAAAGGCTTAAAGCGCTTTGTCCCGACTTTATAAGCGTAACTTACGGCGCGAGCGGCTCGAACAGCCGTAACGCCGCCGAAATCGCGGGATATATAAAAAGCGTAGGCATAGAACCGCTTGCGCACCTTACGGGCGGACCGAGTACTCCCGCCGATATAGACGCGGCGGCAAAACGGTTTATATCTCTCGGAGTCGAAAACGTGCTTGCTCTCAGGGGCGACAGACCGCAGGATTTTACAGCCGAGTACTGCAAGCATTTTCCGCACGCTACCGACCTTATGGGGTATCTCGGTAAGTACGGTTTTACGCTCGGCGCGGCTTGCTATCCCGAGGGTCATTCCGAGTGCGATACCTTATACGCCGACCTTGTAAATATGAAAAAGAAAGAAGAGTGCGGCGCGAAATTTTTCATAACTCAGATTTTCTACGACAACTCGTACTATTACAGGCTTGTGAACGAAGCGAGAAGAATAGGAATCGTTTCGCCGATTATTCCCGGAATTATGCCGCTCGTGAACGCGAAAAATATAAAGAACATAAAGAATATGTGCGGCAGCGCCATACCGCTCGAATTCCGCAATATGATAGAAATCTATTCGTCCGACGCGGAAGTAATGAAAGAAATAGGGCTTAATTACGCCGTTTATCAGATTATCGACCTTATCGCAAAGGGCGCGCCCGGCGTGCATCTGTATATAATGAATAACTATTCTACGGCGGAAGCTATCCATAAAAGGCTCGAAAATGTATTCGGCAAACTGTTCGGAAAGAATTAAGGAGATAAAAATGCTACGTGAAAAAGTAATCGTTTTCGACGGCGGACTCGGCAGTGAAATCGAAGCCGCGGGTTACGGCGAACATATTCCCGAAGACCTGAATATAACTCATCCCGAAGTTATACGGAAAATTCACCTTTCGTATAAAAACGCCGATATAATTTCCGCGAATACGTTCGGACTGAACAGGATAAAATACAAGGGCACCTACAATCTTGCCGACGTTTTGATTGCGGCGGTCGAAAACGCGCGCGTTGCGGGGAAAAAAGTATTCCTGGACGTAGGACCTACGGGCGCGCTCACCGAACCTACGGGCAGTATGACGTTCGACGAAGCATACGGCGCTTTTGCCGAAGTCGCCGAAATAACGAAGAACGAAGTCGACGGATATATAGTAGAAACGTTTTCGGATTTGTACGAACTGAAAGCGTGCGTACTCGCGCTGAAAGAACATACGGACAAACCCGTTTTTGCGACTATGACTTTCGACGCGGCGGGGCGCACTCTGAGCGGCGCAACGCCCGAAATCGCCGCGCTTATGCTCGAAGGCTTGGGCGTTGACGCTCTCGGCGTTAACTGTTCTCTGGGACCTAAACAGTTAAAGGATATTGTAAGTCGCTTTCTTAAAGTAAGCGGCGTTCCCGTTATAGTTCAGCCTAACCGCGGTTTGCCGAAAATAAAGGACGGCAAAACGTACTACGATATGAGCGCGGACGACTTTGTGAGCGCTATGGGCGAGTTCGTGGAAGCGGGGGTAAGCGTTATAGGCGGCTGTTGCGGCACTACGCCCGAATTTACCGATAAGCTGTGCGCCGCTTACCGCGGAAAGACTGTTAAAAGAGAAAGCCCTAAAAGGGAAACGGCTGTTGCGTCGGGTTCGCGGTACGTGGTAATAGACGGCGTGAAAATTTGCGGCGAGCGTTTGAACCCCACGGGAAAAAAGAAACTGAAAGAAGCTCTTGCGACGGGCGACTACGACTATCTCGCGGGCGAAGCCGTTGCGCAAAAGGACGCCGGCGCGGATATACTCGACCTTAACGTCGGGCTTCCTACGATAGACGAAAGGGAAACGATGCGGCTTGCGTGCAAAAAAGTGCAGTCCGTTTCGGACCTGCCGCTTCAAATAGACTCGTCCGACAAGGACGCGATAGAAGCGGGAGCACGGTACTGTTGCGGAGTGCCGATAATCAACAGCGTAAACGGCGAAGAAGAAATAATGGCTCGCGTGTTCCCGATAGCAAAGAAGTACGGCGCGGTAGTACTCGGTCTTACTATGGACGAAAAGGGCGTACCGAAGACGGCGGAAGAGCGGTTTGAAATAGCTAAGCGCATAATTTCGCGCGCCGCCGATTACGGCATAGAAAGCCACAAAATAATGATAGACACGCTCGTGCTTACGGCGTCGGCGGAGCAGGCTCTCGTAAAGGAAACGTTAAAGGCGATAAGACTTGTGAAAACGCTCGGCGCAAAAGTGGCGCTCGGCGTTTCGAACGTGTCTTTCGGGCTTCCGAACAGACCGCTTCTGAACAGAACGTTTTTATCTATGGCGCTCGAATGCGGGCTGAATATGCCGATTATGAATCCGCTCGACGGAGATATGACGGGGACGGTTAACGCGTATAAGGTGCTTGAAAATCTCGACGCGGGTTCGGAAAACTATATAGATTTGTACCGCGATTTCACGCCGCAGACGGCGAGCGTTACCGCCGTAGGGCAGAGCGCAGGGGGCGGCAAGGCGAGCGCGGAATCGCTTTACGATTGCGTTATAAAGGGGCTTAAAGCGTCGGTAGAGGAACTTACGCGCAAAGAGCTTCTCAGAATGGACGCAATGGAGATAGTAAACGACGTGCTTATACCCGCTCTCGAAGAAGTGGGCAAACGGTACGACAGCGGCGCGTTTTTTCTGCCGCAACTTATTTCCGCGTCGGAAGCGGCGAAAACCGCGTTTGCCGTAGTCGGAGAGTATTTGCCGAAAGGGCTTGCGGAAAAGGGCATCGTAGTGCTTGCAACCGTTAAGGGCGACGTTCACGACATAGGCAAAAACATAGTAAAAATAGTACTCGAATCGCACAGCTATTCCGTAATAGATTTGGGGAAAGACGTTCCCGAACAGAACGTAATCGAAGCGGCAAAGAAGTATTCGCCGATTGCGGTAGGTCTTTCCGCGCTTATGACGACCACCGTTCCGAGTATGGAAAGAACGATAAAAGCAGTTAAAGCGGCGGGACTGAAAATGCCCGTGTTCGTAGGCGGCGCGGTGCTTACGCAGGAAATCGCAAATCAAATAGGCGCGGACTACTATACCGAAAACGCTTTGGAATTCGTTAAAGTTCTCGAAAGGTTAATGTTATAAAGAAAAAATACAACTGTAAAACAAAAATCGGACGGCTTGAAATGCGACCGTCCGATTTGCTTTTTGTCAGGTTGTTTTGCGCGCGATAACGTAGCGTTTTGCAAGCAGGTAGGTTGCCGTAAAGTACAGTGCGTAAACCGCGGTTATTATAAGAGCTATCGTCAGGGTAGTGGCCGCCGTTTTGAGATTCGCCGCCGCAAAGCCCGTAAGCGTCATTATCGTCGTAAAAGCGGCGCCCGCGGGAATGCTTGTAAGCAGCGGCAGGCAGAACGGCAAAAAGAAGAACGCGAATATCTGCGCAAACAGCGCGCGGCACTGCGTTTTTTCGCTCGCGCCTATTTTGTTGAGTATTTCGTAGCGCCGCCTGTTATCCGCCGCGTCCGAAAGCGTTTTGAGCGCAAGAATCGCCATAGCCAGGAACACGAACACGAAAGACGCGTACAGAGCGGATATTACGAACACGGCGCTGTTTGCGTTCAGTTGCACCCGTTCGTACTCGCGGATTTTGAAGTCGCAGAGCCGCAACGTCCAATTTCCCGAAGCGCGTTCGTAAGACAGCGCGTCGTATAGTCCCTGCGCGTCGAACGAGTCGTTTTTAAGGTCGTATATAAGACCGTCCGTCTTTTTTTCCATACCGATTACAGCGTCGTCGGGGACTATCGCAACGAAGAAGTTATACGATATGAGCGGAGCCTGACAAAAACCGTTAAAGCGCAGTTCCGCTCCGCCGAAATTCAGTGCGGCGGAAGAAAAATCACAACTTTTTATTTCGTTTTCGTAAGCCGGGTTGAAAGCTATCATAAAACCGCCTTTAAGGTCGGTAGCGTCTTTTCCGGACTTTGCGCATATTTTGTTAAAGTCGCTTTCGGTAATATAAGAGTCGGTTAAGTCCCAATATCCGTCGCTTGCCCATTTCGTAAATCCGTGCAGATAGCGTTCGCCCGAGTCGTAAACCGAATACGCGGTTTTGCTTTCGATTTCCGCATAGCCCGAGATTATTTCGTCGGCGTCGTCGGGCGTTACGGACGTGTTGTCGGTCGATATTTCCGCGCTTATGTCGAACGGATAATCGCGCATAAGCGATTCGTTGTTGAACGCTTTCATAGCAAACGAGAAGTTTGCACCTATAATTGCCAGCGAAATAAGCAGAGCGAGCATTCCCGCCATAACGGCGTTACCGCTCATTTTGCCCGAAAGCTGTCGCAGTACGAACGTGTTTGCGCCGCTGTTTTTGAATTTTTCCGAGCGCAGAAGAACGTGGAAAAGGCTTTTGGAAACGCCGATATGAAACAGTAGCATAGCCGCCGCGAATCCGAAAAGAATAAGCACGGGCACGAGCGGCGAAGCGTCGGTGCGGATTATCTTTTTCAACTCGACGTTGAAAGCAATACAGCAATATATTACTGCCGCGAGCGAAACGGCCGACAAAGCGAACCAAGCGGCGGGGCAACGCACTTTTTTTTCCGTTTTCCGCGCGCCGCGTATAAGCGAGAAAATGCTTACGCGCCTTAGGTATACGGCGGAAGTAAGATTCGACAGCACGAACACGGCAACTACGGACGCAACCGTCAAGAGCAATCCTTTTGCCGAATACGGCGCAAAAACAAACTCCGTTTCCATAATGTTCGTTACTATCGCCATAATGCCCTGATAGAACGCAAGCCCCAATAAAAGACCCGTAATAAGCGACAGCGCGCAGAGTATAAGCGATTCGGTTAAGAATATGCAAAGAATGTTCGAGCGCGTCATACCGAGCGTGAGATAAGTTCCGAACTCGTGCTTTCTCAACTTTAACATAAAGCTCGTAGCGTAGCCGAGTACGAACGCTACTATTACCGATATAAGAACGGTTAACACGGTGAGTCCCGTTTTAAGCTCTTTTATATCGACTGACTTTGCAAGCATAGTTTTATCGAATATCGCGTTGTTCATAGCAAACATAAGCGCGACGGTGAGCGATACCGTTATAAAGTAGATAACGTAATTTTTTATTTGCCGTTTTACGTTTCTCGCGGCAAGTTTAGCAAGCATCGGCGTCGCCTCCGAGTGCCGTAGTAACAGACAGAATTTCGGCGTACATTTCGCGCTGAGTTTTGTTGCCGCGGATAATCTCGCTGAAAAGTTTTCCGTCTTTTAGGAACAGTATGCGGCTCGCGTAGCTTCCGACGTTTGCGTCGTGCGTTACGGTAAGTATTGTAGAGCCGAGAGCTTCGTTCATCATCGAGAACGTTTTCATAAGCGATTTAGTGCTGTTGCTGTCGAGCGCGCCAGTAGGCTCGTCCGCGAGAATAAGCGCGGGCGAAGTTATAAGAGCGCGTGCGCAAGCCGCGCGTTGACGTTGACCGCCCGACAGCTCGTAGGGGAATTTTTTCAGTTGCGCGGCTATTCCGAGCTCGCTTGCGACTTTCAGCAAATCTTTTTTCGTCTTTTCGAGCGGTGCGCGCCGTAAATTCAGCGGGAGAGTAATGTTTTCTTCCACCGTGAGCGTGTCGAGCAGGTTATAGTCCTGAAAAATAAAGCCGAGTTTATCGCGCCTAAACGCCGACAATTCGTCTTCTCGCATATTGCTCACGTTAATCCCGTCTAAAATTACGTTGCCGGAACTTGCGCGGTCTATCGTGGCTATTACGTTCAGAAGGGTGCTTTTGCCCGAGCCGCTCGCGCCCATCACGGCTGTGAATTCTCCCTTTTTTACGGAAAACGATATTCCGTCGAGCGCTTTTGTTACTACGCTTCCGTTGCCGTAATACTTTGTTACGTTCTGCACGTTCAGTATTTCGTTCATAAAGTTGCTCCTTTTTATTCGATACGACAAGTATAGCACGGCAGAGCCGATTATTGTCTAACGCCGTTTTGCACGGATATTACGTTTTCGTTATATTCCGGAAAGGTAAAAGTAAAACTCGTGCCGACGTTTTCCCGCGAAGCTACGTCGAGCGAAACCGAAAGGCGTTCGCATAGCTGAGAAACTATATAAAGACCCATTCCGGTGCCCGTTTTGCCGCCTCCCGTAAATCCGCGGTCGAATATGCGCGGCAGTTCGTGCGCGGCAATTCCCGAACCGTTGTCGGAAAAGGTTATAACTCCGTCGCGCGCCGTTATCGTGATTTTGCACCCCGCGCAGTATTTGGCGCAGTTTATAATCAGTTGTTTTATCATAAACGCGAGCGCTTTGCCGTCGGTGTGCGCCGTAAAGTCTCCGATTACTTCCACGCGGATTTTAGCCGCCGTAAGCAGTTCGCACTGACTTTTTACGGCGTCGTTTATTATCTTTGCCGCGCTTATTTCCGTTACTGCGGTATCGTGTTCGGGGCTTCTGAGCCGCGCGTATTGCAGAACCGTATCGGTTAGATTGTCGGCTTTTTTGAGTTCTCTGCGCAATTTCGCAACGTCGCCGCCGTTGTCGCATATAAGCGAGCAGGCAGTCAGCGGAGTTTTAATCTCGTGTATCCATTTTTCGACCGAATCGAAATATTCTTTTTTTTCGCGCTCGTTGTCTTCGACCGCGCCGATTGCCGACCGCGAAATTTCTTTCATTATTTCGAAGTATTCGCGCTCGGTTGCGTCGTAAGGGGCGGGGATAAGCTCGCCCAAAAGGTATTTTCTCGAAAGCACGTCTTTTGTGCGGCTCAGCTTTTCAAGTCTGTTTTTTGCAAAAACAAAGCCGAGTATATGCCGTAAAATAACGGTGGCGGTAAAAAAAACTATGCTTCCCCAAAGCAGTGCGGCGTTAGCTCCCGTGAGGTATGCGAAAACTCCCCACAGCGCGGCGGCAATCGCCGTAAAGCACAGAGATATTGCTTTTGACGCAAGGTATTCACGTAATTTCATATTTTGTAACCCACTCCGCGGACTGTTTTTATAAAGTCGCCCGCGCCTATGCTTTTCAGTTTGTCGCGCAGTCTGTTAACGTTTACGTAAAGCGTGTTTTCGTCCACGTATAGCCCCGTGTTCCAAAGTTCTTCGAGCAGTTTTTCTTTCGTGCAGAGCGCATTCTGCATAAGGCACAAAAGTATGCGCGTTTCGTTTTTCGTCAGCTCGGCGGACTTGTCGCCGCGGCTTACCGTCATTGCCGAAAGGTCGAGCGTTACGGAATTTTTCGTAAACGCCGTATTGGTCTGACTTTTCAGAAGTCTTGAAATGCGCATTAAAAGCACCGATGAGTTGTACGGTTTTTTTATATAGTCGTCTGCGCCTACGCCGAAACCTATCAGCTCGTCTTCCGCACTCTCGCGCGCCGTAAGAAAAATCACGGGAGCGGGGTTTTTCGATTTCAGCTTGCGGCACGTCTCGAAGCCGCTCTCTTCGGGCAGATTTACGTCGAGCAGCGCAAGGTCGTAGGGCGGCGCGTCAACCACGGCGTAGCCGTTGGCTTTGAGCAGAAGCGTAAGCTCTTCGCGGATACCGTCGTCGTCTTCCGCAATAAGTATTCTGTACATAAGTTTTTTTCTCCGTAAAGTTATTGTGCGTATAGCTATGATAACTATTCCCTAAGCTAATTATAAAACAAAAGCTTTTAGCGGTCAATAAACGGACGCTTTTAACGCCCGACATTACAAAAATGTAAGAATTTACGTAGTAAAAAAGCCCGCCGATATAGATGCGGAAAACAACGCCGAGCCTATGTATTTTTCGGAGAAAGGCAACGTATTCGAAACGAGCGTAGTCAAAAGCGAAGGCGGCTGTTTTAAGGGCGGTTTCGACGGCAGGGGGCATACCGTAAAAAACCTGAACGTAGGCGAAAACGGTCTGTTCGGTAGTCTCGGCGGTCTTGCGGTCGTAAAAAATCTTGCGCTTGTAAATCTCGGCGTACCGCGCGACGGTTCGGGTTGCGGTCTTGCTTTTGCCAACGCCGCGACAATCGAAAACGTATTTGTTTCGGGCAACGCCGACAAACTCGTTTCCTACTCGATAGGACCGAACAACCGGTTTACGGATATAGTCGCGGAATTGACGGGCGACAGCGCCGTGATTGCGAAGAACGTCGCTTCCGTAGACACGCAGGAAATCGTCGGCTACGGCATTATAAAGGATATGCCGTATACCGTACGAAGATTGAAATTCGTCTTGACGAAAAACACCTGTGGTAGGCGGGCGAAGGCAATCTTTACAACGTTGATATCGACTTCTGCGGCGACAACGTAATAAGCTATTTCGGGTTAAGGTCGGTTAAGTACGACGGCTTCGAATTTTTGCTTAACGGCAAACGCGCTCCGTTCAATTCGTGGATGCCGTTTACGGCTTTACAAAAACTCTCGACTCGACGCGCCCGTGCGTCGAGTCGAGCGGCGGTTATCACGGACATTCGACCGACCTGTTCGATTTTCACTGTTACGAAGAACTTCCCGCGCTCAAAAAAATTCTTCGCGACCTTGACGAAAACGGCACGCTCGAAAGTAAACTCCTGTACAGTCAGGACGAAAATTTGAAGTATACGGGCGACGTCCCCGTAAATCTTAGCGAGTGCGGCGGAATCTGTCTGAGCAGGGGCAAGATTGCGGAAACGAGCACGGTCGGCGAAGGCGCGGTAGAGAGCGAAACGACTTGGGGCTACGGCAAAGGTGCGTCGGACGGCGACGATTTCGTGGAGCGTTACGACGCGCTTATGAAAACAATCGGAGCAAGCAAAAAACTGTCGGGTTTCTGTTACACGCAACTGTATGACATCGAGCAGGAGTGCAACGGCTTTTACGATTACAACCGCGCCGATAAACTCACGCCCGCTCAAAAACAAAGAATAAAGGAAATAAACGATTCCATAATATAATTTCCAAAAGAAAACACCTGCAAAAATGCAGGTGTTTTCTTTTGGTGCCGACGGTCGGGGTACTCGCAAAACCCGATAGCATTTAACGGCGCAGATAGTGGGCTTATA
>WSNJ01000039.1 GCA_013316045.1 Clostridia bacterium | reverse complement strand
TAACCAACCATTTTCTTTGATAAATTTGTTTCTATCTGCTATAGATTTGTTAAAAAAGAATTTCGCTTTAATATAACGTCTAAACGTAGGTTCTGTATCGGCAGAAATTTTTTGTTCGGCTATCTTTAAGCTGTTTCTTAATTTTGCATTATTATTTCCTTGATTTTCAATAAGTGCTTTTAATGATTCGTATGCCTCTATTTCTTCTTTCAAGTTTTTATATTCCTTGCTGTTTTTAACCTCCGCATTTGTAATATTTGCCGTTAAAAATTTTTCGATTACATATTCGTTTGTTGCTTTTGCTTGGAAGCACAACTCTTTTTCTTCTTCTGTAAGTTGCTCTCTTAAATCAGAATAAGGAAGATTCGTTATTAAATTCGTTACAAAAAATATTCTTTTTACTTTTGAAAACACATCATCGCCACGCAAAAATCTGCGCATCAATTCAACAACAGTCGTTGTCTTTCCAAAACCCGTCGGCGAATCCAATAGAAAGAGTCCATTGGCATTTTGTTTTATTGTTTTCTCTAATGTGATTTTCATTAAATATTTTTCCTATGATTATATTTAGTCGTTCCTAAATTCTTTGTATATCTCGCTCATAAATATACCGAGTAATTCTTTCTTAATATCGGCATTATTTAATAAGAGCGTAAAGAAATCTTGATTCTGCGACAACCCCTCGATAAGCGCATCGTCGATACTTGCAAAATACGGGAATGAAAAATCGTCCTCCGTGTTGACTCTCGCGCTTTCTCGCAACGTTACCGATTTTTTAAGTAAATCTTTTATTTGCAACATCGCTTTTATTGCAAGGTCGCTGTCGTATTGTTTTCCCGTTCGACTGTTGATTTCGCCTATGATTTCCGATAAACGTTTTACTTTATCTTCCGTCAAATGAAAATCGTCGGCAATAGGTAATTTCAAAACGGGATCGACTTTAACCGAACTTGTCTTGTGTTCCGCACCTTTCTTTTGCACAAAATTGTCCGCTTTGATTTTATCCGACAAGTCGAATCCCGCGCCCGGATTGGAAATGTTTATAAACGCCACTAGATACGTTAAGAACAAATACTTCTTATGCAGTTCCACGTCCTCGAAACAAGTCGCTTGCATCAAAAACTCATAAAACCGTATAAAGCTCCGAATCGTAGCCACAATTTCACGTTGCACGTCGATTTCGTTTTCTTTGATTTTCTTTTCCGCACGTTGCATATAAAAACGAAGCTCGTTTTGCGCCTTTCTGTCGATTTCGCCGCCATAAACAATTTGCGCCGTCATTTGTATATCGTGCGGATCGAGTACCATATACCCGTCGAGTTTCGCCTCAATATCGTAAACGGCAGTGGGCGTAACGGAATTGGAAAGAAGCGTCGTTGTGTAATACGGCGCAAACGCTTTTACGATATCGTCGTACTTATTTACAAAGTCGAGTATAAACGTCTTTTTATCCCACGGCAAGCAAGTCCTATTCAAGCGCGATAAGGTTTGCACGGCGTTCACGCCACGTAGCCTTTTAAGCACATACATAGCGCAAAGCTTGGGCTGGTCGAATCCCGTCTGATATTTATTTGCAACAAGCAAAACGTTGTAATCGTCTTTATCGAACATTTTCGGCAATTTGTCTTCCGAAAAGCCGTTCATAAGCGTTTCGGTGTATTCGGTTTCGTCGCCGTCGAGTTTTATTTTACCCGAAAAAGCGACGAGCGCGTGAATATCTTTATAGCCTTTCTTGGCAACGTATTCTTCAAATGCCTGCCTATATTTGACTGCGCTTTGCCGCGAAGCCGTGATAACCATTGCTTTGGCTTGTCCGCCCAACTCGCTCATAACGGACGTGCGGAAATGTTCTATAACCACTTCCACACGTTGGGCGATATTCGTTTCGTGCAGTTCCACAAACCGTGCGATTTGCCGTTTTGCTTCCACGGTTTTATACTTTGGGTCTTCGGCTATCTCTTTATTTAATCGATAATATGTATCGTATTCCGTGAAATTTGCAAGCACGTCGAGAATGAACCCTTCCTCTATCGCTTGCTTCATAGAATACAAATGAAACGCCTCTTTCTGTCCTTTGCTGTTTACTTTTCCGAACAAATCAAGCGTTGTCGCCTTGGGCGTTGCCGTGAACGCAAACATAGACACGTTGGGCTGTTTACCGTTGCGTTTGAGTTCGCTCGTGATAATATCCTGCGCGTCGATTTCGCCGTTTGTTTCTTCAAACCAATGATTGTCCGAGCCGAGCGACATCGTAATTGCCGCCATATCCTTGCCCGCCGTAGACGAATGTGCTTCATCGATAATCACAGCAAAACGCTTTTCGTTTAATGCCTTGACCGTATCGACGATATAAGGGAACTTTTGAATGGTAGTCGCAATGATTTTGGGACTGCCGACAGACTTTTTCACGCCGTTTATCGTAACGTATCCGAGTAGCGCCGCCGCAAGGTCTGCCGATGTGGATTTATCGTCCAAAACTTTGATAAGCCCCGTAACGTGTTCAATCCCCAAAATCGCCTCTTGCAACTGCCTGTCCACAACTACCCTATCCGTGCAGATAACAATATTGTCGAATATCACTTGATTGCTCATATCGTGCAACGACGAAAGCCTATGCGCAAGCCATGCAATAGAATTGGTTTTGCCCGAACCCGCACTGTGCTGTATCAAATAGTTTTGTTCGGTACGGTTGATTTTAACATCGGCAACAAGTTTGCGTATCACGTCTAATTGGTGATAGCGCGGAAACACAATCTTTTCTTTTACGGTTTTCTTACCCGTAACCTCGTCCGCTTCTTCTTTACGCTCCAAAAATATAAATTTGGATATAAGATCGAGCACCGTATCCTTTTGCAAAATGTCTTCCCACATATAGCAAACGGAATACTTATCCTCGTAAATAGGATTACCTTTACCCGAATCGACGCCTTCGCCCGTTCCCATATTAAACGGCAAAAAGTACGTACTCTCGCCCGACAGCCGCGTACACATATAAACTTCGTTTAAGTCCATAGCGAAGTTTACAAGGCAACCCGCTTTGAATAAAAACAGTCTTGTTTTGGGATTGCGCTCTTTTTTGTATTGATAGATAGCGTCGTTATACGATTGCCCTGCAAAATTGCATTTGAGCTCAAACGACATAATCGCAAAGCCGTTGAGAAATACAACAAGGTCTACCCTTTCTGTATCGCTCGCCCACACTTCTTCAATTACGGAAAAAATATTTTGATTGTATTTATTGAGCAAATCGGCATTATACGTAGTAGCCGGCTTGGTATACATTAGTTCGAGTTTATAATTTGCAATCGTAACTCCGTGTTTGAGAACGTGTAGCAAACTGCTTTTCGGCTTAGTTATTTCGGCATTGATATAACCTACAACTGTTTCTTCCGTTTTATCTCCGAAAATTTTATACAGAGCGTCCATAGTCTTTGCTTGCGTACTGTTTAGGAACGCAAACAGCATTTCCCGATCCACGGCAAAACGGCTGTCGAACTTTGCATTAGGGCGAATGACGTAACCATTCTGCTTTTCGAGAATTTGCATTATGTACTGCTGATATTCTTTTTCGGAAAGGATTTTATTCATTGGTTTTCTCCTATTTAGCGATAGCAACAATTAAAGATGCAATGGATATAGCCGTTGCAACGCAAAACGTAACAATCGCAAAAATTTTTGACCGTCGTGCTTCTTTCTTTGCAAGTTTTCCGTTTTGCTCCGCTATTTGCAACTGCTCCTTTTGGCGTTCGTTTTCTTCTTGCAGTAAAACAAGTTGTTCCTGCGCTTGTTCCGACAACAATTCCAAATGATCAATAATAGGCACTCAAAATTGCTCCACTATTCGCATTTCTTCCTCCATTGGCCTTGCCATCTCACGTTCCCTTTCTTTCTCAATTTCGGCAAATTGACGCGCGGAATGGATAGTATTGAAATTCATATTAAAATTTTTCACTATACCACTTCCTTTTTACCTGTAACGTATTCGTAAATAAGCGATTTTTTATATTCGTCAAGAGTTTCGATTTGCGATTTTTTATCGGCGATTATCTCATTAGTACGAGCAAGTTGGTAATCAATATAGTCCACTATTTGTTCCTGTTCGGCTATCGGCGGTAACGGATATAATAACTCGGCAAGTTTGTTCCAACGTAAATCGCACGAACGCACTCTAATACCCGTAGATAAAGCGGTAAAAACATCGTTATACGCCATACTGCGCAAATAGTACATAATATATTCTTTGTTTTGCTTTGTATCCAAAACATTCAATACAGGCGACGCTTTGCCTCTCGAATCCGAAATACCGATTGCGCCGGCAAATCCATCCATACCGTGAACTACCAAATCGCCGACATTAACGCCTTGATAGCCGATTTCTTTATCTGCCATAGTAAAGCCTTCTTCGCGTCGATTGCTACGCAAAGTAACTTCACCGTCCCTAAAACAAGTAATAACACCATCGTCTTTCTTTATCGGTCTTGACAATAATGTCAAAATGTATTTACCTTTTTTGCGTTCCCAATGCGCAGGAAATTCTCCCACCCACGCAATTCCACTATCTTTCATTGACACATCGGGATTAAGACCGTGCGTTACGGCTTCCGTGATTACGGAACGTTTATATTGTTCGAGCGTGTCAATTTGCGTTTGAATGTCGGCTTTTAACTCATCGATTTTTCCGCACTCTTTATCCAAAAAATCCGCAATCCGTTTCTGCTCGTCAAGCGGTGGAACAGGCGAAAATAATCTGTTAAATTCATCCGCATTAAGGGTATATCTTAAACTCTTAGAATATTGCTTATAATAACGCTTAGAACTTACATAATTAAACCAATAAGCATAATAGCGCTCATTTGATATAGAATTATTTATTTTCAATATTTTATATGCGGGGGAAATCATTCCGTCATACTGGCTTATTCCAGAGAATACGGCAGAACAATCCAAATCAAAAAGACACATTACCAAATCATTCCTTCGTACTATTTGATAACCGTCATAGTTTTCAGGAACTTTTCCGCTGCAATCATCCTCATCTTTTTCTCTAATTCCGTTAGTAGTAAGAGATAATAATTGATAGCTTTTATTAGGCAAAACTATATCTTTTTTAATCTTAAAAATGTATTTATTTTTTTGAATGTCCCACTCTTGCGGAATCTCGCCAACCCAAGCAATTCCGCTATCTTTCATTTGTCGCATTTCACTTATCTCCAAACAGTTTGTCAATTCTTTCGCTGACGCTCAATTCCAATTCCATAAACTTTAAGGCAAGTTCGTCGCTCGGCGTGGGCTGTGTGTACTTATAAAAATAGCGTGTAAACGGAATCTCTGCGCCGACTTTGATAATCGGCTTTTTCGCGCCGAGATTTTCTTCGTAAAACCATTGCGCGTCGGGAACATAAGGCAACACTTCACGCGCCATATAGTCCTCTATGCTCTCGGTATACTTTACGATTTCCTTATCATACGTTTCTTTGTCGTAAATAATATTGCCCTTTTTGTCGCGTTGAATTTCGGCGGTCTTATCCATAACCGAAAGTCCGTCGGCAATTTTCTCTATCAATTTTTTATCGACCGACAGAATTTGCGAAAGGAAGTCAATAAAACCTTTCGGCTCTTTATATACCTTGTCCGAAACATTTGCTTTAAGCGTTTGCAAAATGCTCTCATACAGCGGTTTACTGTTTAGCATTGCCTCATACTTGCGCCTGTCCTTTTCTTCGATAGACACGCCTTGGCTTTCGTATTCCGCAACTTTCGCTTCGTCGTAAAGCGATGACAATGCACCCTTTATGAGCATTTGCTCTATGCGCTCTTCTGTTATGGCGTAACTGCGTTGCAACGGTTGCATCACCGCATATTCGCGGTACATAAATTCGGTATTATCGAATATCTTACAGTTTTCGGTCGGCACGAAATCCGCATACAAGTGCGTAATTGCTTTTCTGTCCTCGCGCGATATTTCGTTCTTTTTGTTGCCTACGGCTTTGCGAAGTTTGTGATAAATCTCGGCAGCATTGATAAGCTGAATTTTCCCTTTGCGTTCGTGGCGTTTGTTTTTCGATAGAATCCACACATACGTCTGAATCCCCGTGTTGTAGAATAAATCCACGGGCAATGCGATAATTGCCTCTATCAAATCTTTTTCGAGTAGCCACCTGCGAATTTGACTTTCGCCCGAAGCGGTATCGCCGTTAAACAGCGGCGAGCCGTTTTCGATAATAGCCGCTCTGCCGCAAGTATCGTCCATTTTTGCGATTGCCGATTGCAAAAATATCATTTGCGAATCGCCGCCGCTCGGCAAACCGTGTCCCCATCTGCTTTCTTCTTCACCCTTTGCAAATTCTTCTCTTACCGCCGATTCTTGTCCGTCCTTGGCGTCCTTGCCCGACCACGGCGTACCGAACGGGGGATTTTCGATAACAAACCGCATTTTAGTATTTGGAAAGCAATCTTCTTTGAAAGTATCGACGTGGCGAAAATTCTCGGAATCCTGATTTTTTATAAGCATTTCGGCAAGCCCTACGGCATACGACGTAGGCATAAGCTCTTGTCCGAACAACTGCACGATAGCATTGGAATTGTAGTGCTTGATATACGAATACGCCGTTGAGAGCATACCGCCCGTTCCGCACGCTTGGTCGCATACGGTTATAACCTTGCCGCTCTCGAAAATATCGTCGCAACCTTCCGCCATCAGAATTTCCACAAGCAATTTGATAATATCTCTGCCCGTGTAATATTGTCCTGCGTCCACGTTCTGAAAAAATCTGCCGATTAGATTTTCAAAGATATAGCCCATTTTTATGCTGTCGTAGGTTTCTATCGACAAGTCGAGTGTAGCGAACGCTTCCACAACGGTATATAAGCAACCGTCTTTATCCATTTTATCTATGTGTTTGAACATTTCCAAGTCGTTGAAAATTTCAAGCGCATTGGTCGAAAACCCTTCTATGTAATTTTTGAAATTCGCGGCAATATGGTCGGGATCATCGCACAGCTTTTTCAACGTGTATTCGCTCGTATTGTAAAACGAAAAGTTTGCAATTTTGCACATGGCTTTGTGCGGAAAATTCGGATTTGCTTTATAAGTATCCACTACCGCTTGTTTTGTGCGCTCTAATGCGCACTCGAAACGGCGCAATACCGTCATAGGGATAATTACGTCGCCGTATTTATCCGGCATATACGACCCGCGCAATTTATTGGCAATCGACCAAATAAAATTCGCCTCTTGCGTTATGTCAATGGGATTATCGTCCCACATTGTATCTGATATTTTGCTGTTATTCATCGGTTGTGTTCTCCTTTGCGTTATAACCGTTACTTATCGGAATCGAATACAATTCCGTTCTCCTCGCAAAACTTATTAAACTTTGCTCGCGTTAAAAACGACGGCTCTATTCCCTTCGTTTCCCATCGTGAAACGGTAACATACGAAACTCCCAGCTTGTCCGCAAGCTGTTCTTGACTCAATAATAACTTCGCTCTCACACTTTTAATTTGTTCCGAAAAAGTCATAAAACCCACCTCTTAACTTTTCATAAACTATTATAGCATTTTTTAACACCAAAGTCAATAACCGCAATATAAAAAGTCGGAACAGCTCCGCACTACTCCAACTTTATTTTTACGAACTTGCTATTTGCTTGCGTTTTTATTTAATCCCCAAGGATATTTATCTTGTGCTAAACTATGTACATCATTCATTTGATAAAATCTCCTTGTGTTTTCGTTGCAGTTGCCAGGCCGCAACATTATCTTAACACAAGGAGATTTTTTATGCAAAGCTATAAACTCTTTGGAACCCCGCCACTATGGCGGGGGTTTCGTTATACAAAAAAAATACGCCCGTTAAAAAGGCGTATTTTTTTGTTTAATACCCGTTACTCGCTTATCTCCGAATATATACGATTATGCGGGAATAGACAGAAAAGATTTGCGGCTTCAAGAAATTTCGGAACTCGAAGATTACGCTCACTTTGTAGGTGCGATTTATTTTCCGGATTTGGTTAATGAAGACGGATACAGAACCGACGGTGCATTGTTGCTCGTAGAAAAAGAAGAATACGCGCGGCAAGGCGTGCACCGCGGCGCATACGGACAAATCGTATCGTTTGACGGCGACGGCATTACGGTGAATTTTCGTCTTATCGAGCCGAAAAGGACGCTGACGCTTGTCGTTAAGGAATCGGACGTAGACTATTTCGGTAATTCGGATTATATTCGGAGATAAGCGAGTAACGGGTATTAAACAAAAAAATACGCCTTTTTAACGGGCGTATTTTTTTTGTATAACGAAACCCCCGCCATAGTGGCGGGGTTCCAAAGAGTTTATAGCTTTGCATAAAAAATCTCCTTGTGTTAAGATAATGTTGCGGCCTGGCAACTGCAACGAAAACACAAGGAGATTTTATCAAATGAATGATGTACATAGTTTAGCACAAGATAAATATCCTTGGGGATTAAATAAAAACGCAAGCAAATAGCAAGTTCGTAAAAATAAAGTTGGAGTAGTGCGGAGCTGTTCCGACTTTTTATATTGCGGTTATTGACTTTGGTGTTAAAAAATGCTATAATAGTTTATGAAAAGTTAAGAGGTGGGTTTTATGACTTTTTCGGAACAAATTAAAAGTGTGAGAGCGAAGTTATTATTGAGTCAAGAACAGCTTGCGGACAAGCTGGGAGTTTCGTATGTTACCGTTTCACGATGGGAAACGAAGGGAATAGAGCCGTCGTTTTTAACGCGAGCAAAGTTTAATAAGTTTTGCGAGGAGAACGGAATTGTATTCGATTCCGATAAGTAACGGTTATAACGCAAAGGAGAACACAACCGATGAATAACAGCAAAATATCAGATACAATGTGGGACGATAATCCCATTGACATAACGCAAGAGGCGAATTTTATTTGGTCGATTGCCAATAAATTGCGCGGGTCGTATATGCCGGATAAATACGGCGACGTAATTATCCCTATGACGGTATTGCGCCGTTTCGAGTGCGCATTAGAGCGCACAAAACAAGCGGTAGTGGATACTTATAAAGCAAATCCGAATTTTCCGCACAAAGCCATGTGCAAAATTGCAAACTTTTCGTTTTACAATACGAGCGAATACACGTTGAAAAAGCTGTGCGATGATCCCGACCATATTGCCGCGAATTTCAAAAATTACATAGAAGGGTTTTCGACCAATGCGCTTGAAATTTTCAACGACTTGGAAATGTTCAAACACATAGATAAAATGGATAAAGACGGTTGCTTATATACCGTTGTGGAAGCGTTCGCTACACTCGACTTGTCGATAGAAACCTACGACAGCATAAAAATGGGCTATATCTTTGAAAATCTAATCGGCAGATTTTTTCAGAACGTGGACGCAGGACAATATTACACGGGCAGAGATATTATCAAATTGCTTGTGGAAATTCTGATGGCGGAAGGTTGCGACGATATTTTCGAGAGCGGCAAGGTTATAACCGTATGCGACCAAGCGTGCGGAACGGGCGGTATGCTCTCAACGGCGTATTCGTATATCAAGCACTACAATTCCAATGCTATCGTGCAGTTGTTCGGACAAGAGCTTATGCCTACGTCGTATGCCGTAGGGCTTGCCGAAATGCTTATAAAAAATCAGGATTCCGAGAATTTTCGCCACGTCGATACTTTCAAAGAAGATTGCTTTCCAAATACTAAAATGCGGTTTGTTATCGAAAATCCCCCGTTCGGTACGCCGTGGTCGGGCAAGGACGCCAAGGACGGACAAGAATCGGCGGTAAGAGAAGAATTTGCAAAGGGTGAAGAAGAAAGCAGATGGGGACACGGTTTGCCGAGCGGCGGCGATTCGCAAATGATATTTTTGCAATCGGCAATCGCAAAAATGGACGATACTTGCGGCAGAGCGGCTATTATCGAAAACGGCTCGCCGCTGTTTAACGGCGATACCGCTTCGGGCGAAAGTCAAATTCGCAGGTGGCTACTCGAAAAAGATTTGATAGAGGCAATTATCGCATTGCCCGTGGATTTATTCTACAACACGGGGATTCAGACGTATGTGTGGATTCTATCGAAAAACAAACGCCACGAACGCAAAGGGAAAATTCAGCTTATCAATGCTGCCGAGATTTATCACAAACTTCGCAAAGCCGTAGGCAACAAAAAGAACGAAATATCGCGCGAGGACAGAAAAGCAATTACGCACTTGTATGCGGATTTCGTGCCGACCGAAAACTGTAAGATATTCGATAATACCGAATTTATGTACCGCGAATATGCGGTGATGCAACCGTTGCAACGCAGTTACGCCATAACAGAAGAGCGCATAGAGCAAATGCTCATAAAGGGTGCATTGTCATCGCTTTACGACGAAGCGAAAGTTGCGGAATACGAAAGCCAAGGCGTGTCTATCGAAGAAAAGGACAGGCGCAAGTATGAGGCAATGCTAAACAGTAAACCGCTGTATGAGAGCATTTTGCAAACGCTTAAAGCAAATGTTTCGGACAAGGTATATAAAGAGCCGAAAGGTTTTATTGACTTCCTTTCGCAAATTCTGTCGGTCGATAAAAAATTGATAGAGAAAATTGCCGACGGACTTTCGGTTATGGATAAGACCGCCGAAATTCAACGCGACAAAAAGGGCAATATTATTTACGACAAAGAAACGTATGATAAGGAAATCGTAAAGTATACCGAGAGCATAGAGGACTATATGGCGCGTGAAGTGTTGCCTTATGTTCCCGACGCGCAATGGTTTTACGAAGAAAATCTCGGCGCGAAAAAGCCGATTATCAAAGTCGGCGCAGAGATTCCGTTTACACGCTATTTTTATAAGTACACACAGCCCACGCCGAGCGACGAACTTGCCTTAAAGTTTATGGAATTGGAATTGAGCGTCAGCGAAAGAATTGACAAACTGTTTGGAGATAAGTGAAATGCGACAAATGAAAGATAGCGGAATTGCTTGGGTTGGCGAGATTCCGCAAGAGTGGGACATTCAAAAAAATAAATACATTTTTAAGATTAAAAAAGATATAGTTTTGCCTAATAAAAGCTATCAATTATTATCTCTTACTACTAACGGAATTAGAGAAAAAGATGAGGATGATTGCAGCGGAAAAGTTCCTGAAAACTATGACGGTTATCAAATAGTACGAAGGAATGATTTGGTAATGTGTCTTTTTGATTTGGATTGTTCTGCCGTATTCTCTGGAATAAGCCAGTATGACGGAATGATTTCCCCCGCATATAAAATATTGAAAATAAATAATTCTATATCAAATGAGCGCTATTATGCTTATTGGTTTAATTATGTAAGTTCTAAGCGTTATTATAAGCAATATTCTAAGAGTTTAAGATATACCCTTAATGCGGATGAATTTAACAGATTATTTTCGCCTGTTCCACCGCTTGACGAGCAGAAACGGATTGCGGATTTTTTGGATAAAGAGTGCGGAAAAATCGATGAGTTAAAAGCCGACATTCAAACGCAAATTGACACGCTCGAACAATATAAACGTTCCGTAATCACGGAAGCCGTAACGCACGGTCTTAATCCCGATGTGTCAATGAAAGATAGTGGAATTGCGTGGGTGGGAGAATTTCCTGCGCATTGGGAACGCAAAAAAGGTAAATACATTTTGACATTATTGTCAAGACCGATAAAGAAAGACGATGGTGTTATTACTTGTTTTAGGGACGGTGAAGTTACTTTGCGTAGCAATCGACGCGAAGAAGGCTTTACTATGGCAGATAAAGAAATCGGCTATCAAGGCGTTAATGTCGGCGATTTGGTAGTTCACGGTATGGATGGATTTGCCGGCGCAATCGGTATTTCGGATTCGAGAGGCAAAGCGTCGCCTGTATTGAATGTTTTGGATACAAAGCAAAACAAAGAATATATTATGTACTATTTGCGCAGTATGGCGTATAACGATGTTTTTACCGCTTTATCTACGGGTATTAGAGTGCGTTCGTGCGATTTACGTTGGAACAAACTTGCCGAGTTATTATATCCGTTACCGCCGATAGCCGAACAGGAACAAATAGTGGACTATATTGATTACCAACTTGCTCGTACTAATGAGATAATCGCCGATAAAAAATCGCAAATCGAAACTCTTGACGAATATAAAAAATCGCTTATTTACGAATACGTTACAGGTAAAAAGGAAGTGGTATAGTGAAAAATTTTAATATGAATTTCAATACTATCCATTCCGCGCGTCAATTTGCCGAAATTGAGAAAGAAAGGGAACGTGAGATGGCAAGGCCAATGGAGGAAGAAATGCGAATAGTGGAGCAATTTTGAGTGCCTATTATTGATCATTTGGAATTGTTGTCGGAACAAGCGCAGGAACAACTTGTTTTACTGCAAGAAGAAAACGAACGCCAAAAGGAGCAGTTGCAAATAGCGGAGCAAAACGGAAAACTTGCAAAGAAAGAAGCACGACGGTCAAAAATTTTTGCGATTGTTACGTTTTGCGTTGCAACGGCTATATCCATTGCATCTTTAATTGTTGCTATCGCTAAATAGGAGAAAACCAATGAATAAAATCCTTTCCGAAAAAGAATATCAGCAGTACATAATGCAAATTCTCGAAAAGCAGAATGGTTACGTCATTCGCCCTAATGCAAAGTTCGACAGCCGTTTTGCCGTGGATCGGGAAATGCTGTTTGCGTTCCTAAACAGTACGCAAGCAAAGACTATGGACGCTCTGTATAAAATTTTCGGAGATAAAACGGAAGAAACAGTTGTAGGTTATATCAATGCCGAAATAACTAAGCCGAAAAGCAGTTTGCTACACGTTCTCAAACACGGAGTTACGATTGCAAATTATAAACTCGAACTAATGTATACCAAGCCGGCTACTACGTATAATGCCGATTTGCTCAATAAATACAATCAAAATATTTTTTCCGTAATTGAAGAAGTGTGGGCGAGCGATACAGAAAGGGTAGACCTTGTTGTATTTCTCAACGGCTTTGCGATTATGTCGTTTGAGCTCAAATGCAATTTTGCAGGGCAATCGTATAACGACGCTATCTATCAATACAAAAAAGAGCGCAATCCCAAAACAAGACTGTTTTTATTCAAAGCGGGTTGCCTTGTAAACTTCGCTATGGACTTAAACGAAGTTTATATGTGTACGCGGCTGTCGGGCGAGAGTACGTACTTTTTGCCGTTTAATATGGGAACGGGCGAAGGCGTCGATTCGGGTAAAGGTAATCCTATTTACGAGGATAAGTATTCCGTTTGCTATATGTGGGAAGACATTTTGCAAAAGGATACGGTGCTCGATCTTATATCCAAATTTATATTTTTGGAGCGTAAAGAAGAAGCGGACGAGGTTACGGGTAAGAAAACCGTAAAAGAAAAGATTGTGTTTCCGCGCTATCACCAATTAGACGTGATACGCAAACTTGTTGCCGATGTTAAAATCAACCGTACCGAACAAAACTATTTGATACAGCACAGTGCGGGTTCGGGCAAAACCAATTCTATTGCATGGCTTGCGCATAGGCTTTCGTCGTTGCACGATATGAGCAATCAAGTGATATTCGACAATATTGTTATCTGCACGGATAGGGTAGTTGTGGACAGGCAGTTGCAAGAGGCGATTTTGGGGATTGAACACGTTACGGGGCTTATCAAAGTTTTGGACGATAAATCCACATCGGCAGACCTTGCGGCGGCGCTACTCGGATACGTTACGATAAACGGCGTGAAAAAGTCTGTCGGCAGTCCCAAAATCATTGCGACTACCATTCAAAAGTTCCCTTATATCGTCGATACGGTCAAGGCATTAAACGAAAAGCGTTTTGCTGTGATTATCGATGAAGCACATTCGTCTACGGCGGGCAAGGATATGGCGGCAATTACGATGTCGCTCGGCTCGGACAATCATTGGTTTGAAGAAACAAACGGCGAAATCGACGCGCAGGATATTATCACGAGCGAACTCAAACGCAACGGTAAACAGCCCAACGTGTCTATGTTTGCGTTCACGGCAACGCCCAAGGCGACAACGCTTGATTTGTTCGGAAAAGTAAACAGCAAAGGACAGAAAGAGGCGTTTCATTTGTATTCTATGAAGCAAGCGATAGAGGAAGGGTTCATTCTCGACGTGCTTGCAAATTTCACGGAATACGATACATATTATCGATTAAATAAAGAGATAGCCGAAGACCCAAAGTATAAAACCGTGGAAGCAAAACGGCAAATCGCACGGTTTGTGGAACTGCACGAAACGAATATCGCCCAACGTGTGGAAGTGGTTATAGAACATTTCCGCACGTCCGTTATGAGCGAGTTGGGCGGACAAGCCAAAGCAATGGTTATCACGGCTTCGCGGCAAAGCGCAGTCAAATATAGGCAGGCATTTGAAGAATACGTTGCCAAGAAAGGCTATAAAGATATTCACGCGCTCGTCGCTTTTTCGGGTAAAATAAAACTCGACGGCGACGAAACCGAATACACCGAAACGCTTATGAACGGCTTTTCGGAAGACAAATTGCCGAAAATGTTCGATAAAGACGATTACAACGTTTTGCTTGTTGCAAATAAATATCAGACGGGATTCGACCAGCCCAAGCTTTGCGCTATGTATGTGCTTAAAAGGCTACGTGGCGTGAACGCCGTGCAAACCTTATCGCGCTTGAATAGGACTTGCTTGCCGTGGGATAAAAAGACGTTTATACTCGACTTTGTAAATAAGTACGACGATATCGTAAAAGCGTTTGCGCCGTATTACACAACGACGCTTCTTTCCAATTCCGTTACGCCCACTGCCGTTTACGATATTGAGGCGAAACTCGACGGGTATATGGTACTCGATCCGCACGATATACAAATGACGGCGCAAATTGTTTATGGCGGCGAAATCGACAGAAAGGCGCAAAACGAGCTTCGTTTTTATATGCAACGTGCGGAAAAGAAAATCAAAGAAAACGAAATCGACGTGCAACGTGAAATTGTGGCTACGATTCGGAGCTTTATACGGTTTTATGAGTTTTTGATGCAAGCGACTTGTTTCGAGGACGTGGAACTGCATAAGAAGTATTTGTTCTTAACGTATCTAGTGGCGTTTATAAACATTTCCAATCCGGGCGCGGGATTCGACTTGTCGGATAAAATCAAAGCGGACAATTTTGTGCAAAAGAAAGGTGCGGAACACAAGACAAGTTCGGTTAAAGTCGATCCCGTTTTGAAATTACCTATTGCCGACGATTTTCATTTGACGGAAGATAAAGTAAAACGTTTATCGGAAATCATAGGCGAAATCAACAGTCGAACGGGAAAACAATACGACAGCGACCTTGCAATAAAAGCGATGTTGCAAATAAAAGATTTACTTAAAAAATCGGTAACGTTGCGAGAAAGCGCGAGAGTCAACACGGAGGACGATTTTTCATTCCCGTATTTTGCAAGTATCGACGATGCGCTTATCGAGGGGTTGTCGCAGAATCAAGATTTCTTTACGCTCTTATTAAATAATGCCGATATTAAGAAAGAATTACTCGGTATATTTATGAGCGAGATATACAAAGAATTTAGGAACGACTAAATATAATCATAGGAAAAATATTTAATGAAAATCACATTAGAGAAAACAATAAAACAAAATGCCAATGGACTCTTTCTATTGGATTCGCCGACGGGTTTTGGAAAGACAACGACTGTTGTTGAATTGATGCGCAGATTTTTGCGTGGCGATGATGTGTTTTCAAAAGTAAAAAGAATATTTTTTGTAACGAATTTAATAACGAATCTTCCTTATTCTGATTTAAGAGAGCAACTTACAGAAGAAGAAAAAGAGTTGTGCTTCCAAGCAAAAGCAACAAACGAATATGTAATCGAAAAATTTTTAACGGCAAATATTACAAATGCGGAGGTTAAAAACAGCAAGGAATATAAAAACTTGAAAGAAGAAATAGAGGCATACGAATCATTAAAAGCACTTATTGAAAATCAAGGAAATAATAATGCAAAATTAAGAAACAGCTTAAAGATAGCCGAACAAAAAATTTCTGCCGATACAGAACCTACGTTTAGACGTTATATTAAAGCGAAATTCTTTTTTAACAAATCTATAGCAGATAGAAACAAATTTATCAAAGAAAATGGTTGGTTA
>WSNJ01000006.1 GCA_013316045.1 Clostridia bacterium | reverse complement strand
ACGTGATTTTAAGAAGTATAACCGCCGCCGTAGCCGAACGGAAATTATAATAGCAAAACAGAAACACTATGCCTATATTCACCCACGCCGTATATATGCGGTAGCTTAGAAAAGCCATTGCGACGGTAAGAAACAGGCACGACAAAACGCGCGAAATAAAGTAACCCCAAAATCCGCGCGTGCCGCAAATAAGCAAATATATATTGTATCGTTTAATGCAATCGACGCCTTCGGAATTCGCAAGAGTAAAAGCCTTGCTTATGCCGAGCCCGCACCCCGCAAGTGCAAATGCCGCCACAATTATCAATCTGAATTTATTGCACCGCACAAAATCGAGAAAGTCGCGGTAAACGCCGTAAAAATCGAAGCGCAACATACCGCTATATAACTATGTCGGAATTCGGAAAAATATGACGGAATAAGTCGAAAGCGCGGAATAAAATTTTCAACCGTCAAGTCTTAAATACTCGCCGTTCGCGTAATCGAACACAAGGTTCGGGTTTTCGGCGACGGAAAAGCCGCGCGGCGGAACGGCGGAAGAAGAAAGATAATCGTTGACGATAAACAATCTGTCCGAGAACTTTTCCGCATACGAGAACGCGCGTATAACGGCGGCGGAGTTTATAATTTCCGCATTCGCAAGCGTATAATCGGAATAGCGTCCGAAAAACAGCGCGCCGGAAGATAGAAAAGCAAGCGAATAGCAAACGAAATTACCGTCCGAATATACGGCTTTTATTTCGGAGTCTTGCTCTGCGTCGGAGCCGAGCATATAATAATTGCCGATTTTTTCTTCCGCAAGAATGCCGAGTCCGCCGATATCTTCGCTCTCGGGAGAATAGAACGCGCCTATTGCGAACGCACGGTTCAGTTTTACGGCTGAGCGCGCTCGCTTTTCGTCAAGACCCGTCATATACACCGCGTCTACTTCCGTTATCCCGTACCTGTTCAAGGTTTCGTACACGGGATAATACGAAAGCAAATCGCCGACGACATATGTTTTTCCGTCCGTACAAACGACCGAAACGACGGAATCCGTATCGACAACGGGAATAATCAGGTTTTTAAGATTATAAGGCGGAACCGCAAACGTTCCGTGAGCAAGAATCACGCAAGCGAGCAGTACAAGCGGAATTTTAACGGGATATTTCGCCCTTTTCAGCATAAAAAATCCGCTAATAAGAAAGTAAACGGGGTACGCAAAAAAGATTGCGGCGGTGGAGCGAACGGGAACGACGGCAAACGGCAACATACTAACAGCCGTCGCGCACTTATCCAAAAGCCACATTCCCCACGAAGAAAGCCTTAGCGCGAAACTCATAAACGAAAAAACGGCGGTCAATATTAGCGATACGAACACGCTGCAAAACACAAAAGCGATTAGCGGCATTAAAATAACGTTAGCTATTACGGAATAGATTTGAATTTCGTTAAAGCCGTAAATAATCGCGGGCAGAATTCCTATCTGAACGGAAACGGAAGCCCCTATCCCGTTTGACAAAAACTTCGGAATTTTTATCTTTTGCAGCGCTTTTCCGAAAAAGTCCGCAAACAGAATAATGCCGAGTACCGCGCCGACGCTCATCTGAAAGCCCGTTTCAAACAAATACAGCGGCGAAAAAACGAGAATAACGCAAACCGCGAAACACAGTGCCGACAGTCTGTCTTTGCGCCGACCGAATACGCTTGCCGCAAGACCCGTTTCCGTCATAACCGCCGCGCGGATTACGGACGGCGAAAAATCAGCCAACGCCGTATAAAGCAGTAAAAATGCGGTTACGGTAACAAATACGGAAACTCTGCGTGCTCGAAGTTTACGCATTACAAAAGTTATCAACGCCGCGGCAAAACCTATGTGCAAACCCGAAACGGCAAGCACGTGAGAAATTCCGCTTAAATCGAACGCGCTTTTCGTTTCCCGCGAAATGCCGGACTTGTCGCCCGTAAGCATTCCGTACGCTTCGCCGCCGTAAGTCGAACCCATTGCGCCGATTAGCAAATCTTTAATACTCTGCGAAAATCTGTCGCCTAAGCTCGGACTTCCCGAATAAACTTCCACGTCGCCTACAAAAGCGTTTACGTTGAAACGAATATCCGTGCGCTTATAGAACGCGTTGACCTTTCCGTTTTCCAAAAGTTCGTTTTTATACAGTCTTACGTCAGGCATAATAACCGTATCGCCTGCTTTTACCGTTATCAATTTTTCTTCGAACGACGCGTAAACCTTAATTTTGCCCTTGTGCTTCTCGCCCGCTATCGAAACGTTTTTAAGTACCATAACGACTTTACCGTCGACATCGGCGACCGATTCGACCGTGCCGCTTACCGAATACTTTTCGTCTTGAATAACAGTTTCGCGTTGCCAAAGATTTACCGTTATTATGAAATTGAAAAATACGGCAGTAAACAGCACGATACATAGCGCGAACGTCAGCACCTTGTACTTTTTCGCACCGCGGTAAAGCAAAACAAATATCATTACGAAAAAGAAAGCGAGCGACAGAGCGAACAACGTCCAACCGAGCCACTGAACCGCAAAGGACACAAACGCGAAAATTGCCGCAAATACAAGACTTGCGGCAATAATCAAAAACGCTCTGAAATTTATAAATCTGTGATTTTTCAACCTTCTTCCGTAATCGAAATCTTAATAGTTTCGTTTGCGCGGCGCGCTATGCCGAGCGTGCAGAACGTCCAAAACTTCCGAAAAATCGAGTTCTCTGTCTTTCATAAGTACAAAAGCGTGATACAAAAGGTCGGAAAGCTCGTTCTTCAATTCGTCGTTATCGCCTTTCATAGCGGCAATTATGACTTCCGAACTTTCTTCGCCTATCTTCTTACAGATTTTTTCGCGTCCTTTGCCCAAAAGATAATTCGTATAAGAACCCTCTTCGGGATTTTCGGCGCGCTCGGCAATCGTCGCTATACAATCGAACAGCGCGTTTGCTCCGCTCTTGCCCTTGTATTCGTCGAACTCTTTAATCTCGTTGAAAAAGCACGAATAACTGCCCGTATGGCAAGCGTTGCCGTCCTGCACCACCTTCATAAGAATACAGTCGCTGTCGCAATCGGTACACATCGAAACCACGTGCTGAAAATGTCCGCTCGTTTCGCCTTTGAGCCAAAGTTTTTTGCGACTGCGGCTGTAATAGTGCGCCTTGCCCGTCGAAACCGTTTTTTCGAGAGCTTCTTTATTCATAAACGCCTGCATCAGAACTTCGCCCGTAACCACGTCTTGCGCTATCGCCGGAACAAGTCCGTTCGCGTCGAATTTTATATCCTTGATATCCATACTATTTTATAACCTCTTTTGCTTCGGTAACGTTGAATTTCTTTTCGTATATTGCCTTTCCGAGTATCGCGCCGTACAGGTTTTTCGCATTTAACGCTCTCAGGTCGTCCAAACTTCCGACGCCGCCGCTCGCTATAACGTTGAGTCCCGTTTCGGCAGCCATTTTCACGCAGGAATCAACGTTTACACCCGTAAGAGCGCCGTCGCGCGAAATGTCCGTAAACACAACGTACCTGAGTCCGAACGAGTACATCTTTTCGCCGAGTTCGTAAGGCGAAAGGTCGGAACTTTCTTCCCACCCGTGAACGGCGACTTTTCCGTCTTTCGCGTCTATTCCAGCAACAATTCTCTCCGCACCGAATTTATTTACGGCTTGTTTGACTATTTCGGGGTTATTGCAACACGCCGTACCGAGTATAACGCGCGTAACCCCCGACTCCAATCGCTCGGCTATGTCTGACATAGTTCTTATTCCGCCGCCGAGTTGAAGGGGAATTTTCACTTTTTCGGCTATTTGCTTGATTACGGAAAAATTAACTCCTTTGCCTTCGCGCGCGCCGTTAAGGTCTACGAGATGCAGAAATTCCGCGCCTTGACCCACCCATTTTTCAGCCATTTCCACGGGGTCGCCGTAAACGGTTACTTTATCGAAATTTCCGTGCAGAAGCCTGACGCTTTGCCCGTTAAGAATATCAACAGCGGGAAAAAGAATCATTCGAGCGTCCCCTTGGAGCTCGGAATTTCCGTACCCGTAACCGCTACCGCCGCTTTCAGCGCGCGCGCAAACGACTTAAACGCCGCTTCCGCCTTGTGGTGCAGATTGTTTCCGCGGATAACGTCGATATGCGCGGTTATAAGCCCGTAAGTGCAGAACGCGCGGAAAAACTCCTCTATAAGTTCCGCGTCGAACTCGCCTATCTTGCCGCTAAGTTCCGCATCAAAACAAAGATACGGTCTGCCGCTTATATCGACCACAGTTCTCGCCAAACTTTCGTCCATAGGAACGTATACGGTGGCGTAGCGCTCTATGCCTTTTTTATCGCCGAGCAACTCATAGAACAGCTTGCCCATAACTATGCCGATATCTTCGACGGAATGATGAGCGTCGACTTTCGTATCACCGTCGCAACGCACTTGCAAATCGAATTTGCCGTGGCAGGCAAACAGTTCGAGCATATGGTCGAAAAATCCCACGCCCGTATCTATCGAATTTTTACCCGTGCCGTCGAGATTAAGCGAAACCGAAATCTTCGTTTCGCGCGTGTTTCTCTCTTTCGTTCCTTTACGCATTTATCTCTCTCCTTATTTCCTTACTCTTATTGCGTTGGCGTGCGCTGCCAAATCTTCCGTTTCGGCTAAGTTTATAATGTAGTCGGCGTCTTGTTTCAAAGCGTCCGCCGTGTAGTTGACTATGCTTATGCGCTTGCGGTAATTGTCGACCGACAGACCCGAGAAAAATCTCGCCGTACCCGAAGTCGGCAACACGTGATTAGTCCCCGCAAAATAATCTCCGAGCGGCTCGGGCGAATAATTACCCATAAATACAGCGCCCGCATTGTTGATTTTTTCAAGCAACTTTTCTGGTTCTCTTACGCAAAGTTCCAAATGCTCGGGCGCTACCCTGTCTGAAATCTCGGCGGCTTCGTCTAAATTTTTAACGACGATTATCGTTCCGAATTTCGCGACCGAAGCCGAAGCTATCTGCTTTTTGGGCAACTTTTCGAGCTGACGTTCCACTTCGTCGCGCACCTTTACCGCAAAGTCGTAATCGGTAGTAATAAGCGTGCTCATAGCAAGTTCGTCGTGTTCGGCTTGCGACAGCATATCCGCCGCCGCAAACTTGAAGTTCGCCGTTTCGTCCGCTATAATCAGTATTTCGCTCGGACCCGCAATCATATCTATTCCCGCATAACCGAAAACTTCTTTCTTTGCCATTGCAACATAGATATTCCCGGGTCCCGTTATCACGTCGGCTTTTTTTACCGACTCGGTTCCGAACGCCATAGCCGCGATTGCCTGTGCGCCGCCGACCTTGTAAATCTTATTTATTCCGCACTCGCGCGCCGCGGCAACCGTAAGCGGATTCAAGTATTTTCCCGCAGGCGTACACATAATTATTTCTTTTACTCCCGCAACCACGGCAGGCAAAGCGCACATCAAAACGGAACTCGGGTACGCCGCTTTACCGCCCGGCACATAGACCCCCGCACAACTTACGGGACGGAAAGTAAAACCCGTTGTACGCCCGTTTACGGTCTTTGTGTCGCCGTCTTTCAACTGACGCTCGTGATAAGCGAGTATATTTTGCTTGGCTTTTCTCAGAGCTTCGAGCGTTTCGGTCGGAACTTTTGCAACGGCATCGTCAATCTCTTTTTCGGTAAGCGTTACCGTTTTGCCGTCGAGCGCAACGCCGTCGAATTTTTCCGTATATTCGAAAAGCACCTTATCGCCGCGCTCGCGCACGTCGTTTACTATTTTCTTTACCGAAGCGTTAACGTCGTCGCGGTTGAATTGCGAACGCGAGAAAACTCTCGACAAATCTCCGCTCGATTTTATTATGGGTATCATTTTATGCTTTGCCCTCCGTTGCTTTCTTTATCTTTTCGATTAGCGGCATAATCTCGTCGTACCGCGTTTTCAGGCTCGCCTTATTCACTATAAGCCGCGCGCTGCTTCTGAAAATTTCTTCGAGTATTACAAGCCCGTTGGCTTCCAACGTTTTGCCGCTCTCTACTATATCTACGATAACGTCCGAAAGCCCTATCACGGGACCGAGCTCAACCGAACCGTTCAATTTAATTATATCCACGTTTACGCCTTTTGTCAAAAAGAAATTGCGAGCAGTGTTAACGTATTTCGAAGCAACGCGCAAACAGTTTGAAGTTACGGCGTTTTTGCGCTCGGGATAACCCGCTACGCACATACGGCACGCGCCGAATTTCAAATCCGCCATTTCGTAAACGTCTTTGTTTTCTTCGACGAGAGTGTCCTTGCCTACCACTCCTATATCGGCAACGCCGCGCTCTATATAAGTAGGAACGTCTGCGGGTTTTACGAATATGAATCTGTACTTTCCGTCTTTGTCGAACAGCACGAGTTTACGCGTGGGCGCGGTCAGCGTGGAACAGTCTATTCCGCACTGAGTGAGTATTTCGGCAACCTTTTCGGCAAGCCTGCCCTTTGCCAAAGCGAACGTAAGTTGCATAGTTTTCTATCCCTTAACCTTTATTTCTTCATAGTTTTTTCCGTCGAAAATCACGGCTGTCCGAACGGATTTTTTCCGACAGTACGACAGCAAATCTTCTTTTTCGGTAAAGAACGTTTTTTGCACGCGCTTACCGCTTTTTTTCATTTCGTTTACGTAAGCGTATTCTTCCTTGCAAAAATTCTTCAACTGAACGTAAGCAATATCGCACGGCAGCGTTTCTCTCAGCGCGCCTTGGTTTTCAAGCGCTTTCAACAGCCTTTTCGTTCCTATCGCAAAGCCGACCGCCTGCATAGGAGCGCCGAATTTGCCGCAAAGTCCGTCGTATCTTCCGCCGTCGAGTATCGAAACGCCCAAATCCTTTGCAATGCCGCGTATAACCAGCCCGCTGTAATAATTTCCGCAAAGCATACCCAAATCTACGGAAATATAGTCCCCGAGCCCGCATTCGCGCACGGCGGCAACCGTCTTTTTAAGGTCGCGCACCGCTTTAAGACTCCTTTTATTCGAGCAAAGTTTTTCGGCTCTGTCGAGCACGTTGTCCTTTCCGAAAAGCGTAGGCAAGCCGATAAGCGCGTCGCGGAACTTTGCTTCCGTCCGCTTGGAAGTCAGGAACATTTCGATCCCCAAAACGTCTTTATTGTTAATATAATCGGTTATCTCTTTCGCGTCCGAAGCGTCGAAACCGCACTCTTCTATAATTCCGCCGAAATAATCGAGATTTCCTATATCTATCAGAAAATCTTTTAGACCAGCGGCTTTGAGCGCTTCTATCGCCGTCAAAATAATTTCTATATCGCCGTCTATGCCCGTGTTCCCCAAAAGTTCCACGCCTACCTGCGCAAACTCGCGCGTTCTCGCCGTCGAATTATCGGTTAAAAATTCAAAACTGTTCTCGCAATAGTACAAGCGGTTAATCTCGCCCGTATCGAGATTTCCCGCCGCCATACGGCAAATCTGCAACGTAGTATCGGGGCGCAGAACGAGAAGCGAACCGTCCGAATCGGTCATTTTGAACATCTTATTTATTGCGCTCGGCGGCAGAATTCCGTCGAACAAATCAAAATATTCGAGCGCGGAAGTCTCCACTCTCTCATAGCCGCATTTATAAAAAACTTCCGAGAGCTTATTCTCGACGAGTTCCTTATTATAACATTCTTGCGGAAGATAGTCCTGCACGCCGTAAGGCAGTTGAAATTTTTTCATCCGAACGTATAAATCCTTTCGATTTTCATTATCCGATTGTCGCTCTGCTTTGCCACAATAAAGCGATAGAGTAACAAAGCGTTGAATTGATTATATATTGTTTTACCGCGTTTGTCAAGCGAATTTCAATTAAGCGTAAGACTTTTTATATATTCTCCGCCGCCGCCCGCGCTTTCCGCGACTGCTTTTTGCAGTTTGGGGTTAGATAAAACGTAGTCGCAAATTTCTTTCGCGCGCATAAGAAGTTCGGGCGTTATCCGTTCCAGACCGAGCGCGGAATTTCTCCCGTGCTGACGCGTACCCAAAAAGTCCCCCGCGCCGCGCGTTTCGAAATCGGCTTCGGCAAGCGCAAATCCGTCGGAATTCTTCACGAAATTTTCAAGCCTGTCCCGCGAACTTTCGCCGACTTCGTCGAGCGGCAGAAAACAGTAACTGTCTATATTGCCTCTGCCCACTCTGCCGCGAAGCTGATGCAGCTGGCTTAATCCGTAGCGTTCGGCATTGAAAATAACCATATTTGCGGCTTCTTTCACGTCTATGCCGACTTCTATGACAGACGTAGTAACCAAAACGGAGATTTTTCCGTCGTAAAAATCGCGCATTATGCGGTTTTTGTCCGCGTCTTTCATTTGCCCGTGAAGTAATCCGATACCGACGTCAGAGAAAGATTTTTCAAGATATTTATAAAGCCCGACTGCCGAAACGAGCCTGTCGTCATCGTCGTCTATGCGCGCGCAAACAAGATACGAACGTTTCCCCTTTTGCGCGTCTTGCTTAATGTACCCGTACATATCCGAAATTTTGCCCATTGGAACTATACGAGTTAAAATCTTTGCTTTGTCTTTCGGCACGGTCTTTATAACGGACTGCTCCAAATCGCCGTAAAGAGTTAAGGCAAGCGTGCGCGGAATGGGCGTTGCCGACATTACAAGGCTGTCCGCGCCGAAAGATTTATTTTCGAGATTGCCGCGCTGAGCCACCCCGAAACGGTGCTGTTCGTCCGTTATAACGAGCGACAACCGTGCAAATTCAACGTCGCCCGATATAACCGAGTGCGTTCCGATAACCATATCCGCAACGCCGTTTTTTATATTGAAAAGGCTTTCCGCCCTGCGCGCCGCCGACTGCGCTCCCGACAGATATTCAACGTTGATATTTTCGCCATTAAACAGTTTGAGAGCCGTTTTGTAATGTTGCTTTGCAAGTATTTCGGTAGGAGCCATAAGAACGCTCTGATACCCCGACAAAGCCGCGTAATACATCGCAAGAAACGCTATAACCGTTTTACCGCTCCCCACGTCGCCCTGCAAAAGCCTGTTCATACGCATAGAGCCGTTCAGCGAACCGATTATATCGTCTATCGCCGTTCTTTGGTCGCGCGTAAGCACAAAAGGCAACTTACCTATAAAATTATCCAGCTTGTCCCTGTTATCGCCGTAAACGAATTTACGCGACCCTTGACCGCCGAGCTTCAAAATACTGAAAACAGCCAACGTATACGAAAGATTTTCAAGCGCCACCGAGCGCGAAGCTATACGCACTTTCTCCATATCCGTAGGAAAATGCAAAATCTTTACCGCGTCGTTCAAAGGCATAAGATTAAACCGCTTTGCGTCGCTCGCGTCCAGATATCCGTTTACGGTTACCGCATCGGCGCAAACGGAAATCGCTTCCGTAAGAACGCTCATAGGCAACCCCTTGACGGTTTTATAAAGCGGTATAATTTTGCCGCCGCGCGGAAGCTCCTTGACAATTTGCGGCGCGGATATTTCAAACTTGGTCTTAAACCGCTTTATCTTGCCCGAAATTACGATTTTTTTGCCGACGACAAGTTGTTTTTTCACGTATCTCTGATTAAACCAGGTGCAGGATACCGTTTTGCCGCCGACTTCGACTTCGGCTTTTACAAAATCGAGTCCTTTGCGAACATACTTAAAAACGGGTTCTTTCGCAACCGTGCAGTAAAAAGCGACTTCGTCGCCGTCTTTTAACGCGTCGAAATCGGGAGTTACCGATAAATCAAGATATTTATAAGGAAAGTATAATATAAGACTCGCGGGGCTTGTTATCCCCGCGGTCTGCAATTTCTGTATTCTCTTTTCTCCGAGTCCGCGTATATCGCCGAGTTTCATTCAAGCGATACGATATAATAATAGAGCGGCTGTCCGCCGAAATGAATATCCACGTCGCAACGGCTGTATTTGTCGGAAAGCGCCTTTGCAATTTGCTCGGCGTCTTCTTCCTTCACGTCGTTACCGAAATAAAGCGTAATATTGCTTATATTGCTGTCCATCATCTTGTCGATAAGGTCGGTAGTAACTTTTTCGACCTTTTCGCCCTTTGCGACGATATTTTTAGAATCGATACCGATAACATCGCCTTCTTTCAAATCGAAATTGTCGACCTGCGTACTGCGTACGGCATACGTTACCATACCCGCCTTAATCGACGCAATCGACTCGTTCATATTGGTTTCGTTGTTTTCGAGCGTATCTTCGGGGTTGAACGCGAGCACCGCCGAAAGTCCCTGCGGCACGTTCTTGGTCGGTATTATGTGCAAATTACGCTTGGAGAGCGCCTTTGCCTGTTCAGCCGCCAGAATAATGTTCTTGTTGTTCGGGAAAACGAAAACGTCCTTTGCGGCTACCGCGTCGCAAGCGACAGCAATATCTTCCGCGCTCGGGTTCATCGTCTGACCGCCTTCTATAACGTTGTCTACGAGCAAATCCTTGAATATGTTCGTAAGACCCTCGCCCGCGCAAACCGATACAAGACCGTAAGGCTTCAAATCTTCTTTTTTCTGACCTATGAGAGCGCGGTTCTGCTCCAACATATTCTCGATTTTAATCTTATCGATTTCGCCGAGCTCCAAAGCGTAGGTAAGCGCAACGCCCGGCTCGTTCGTATGCACGTGAACCTTAACCATATTAAGGTCGCCGATAACGAGAACGCAGTCGCCGATTGTCATAAGACTTTCGCGGAATCTGTCGATATCCGCTTCGGTAGTGCGCTTTTTAAGGTTAATTACGAAAAACTCGGTACAATATCCGAATTCTATTTCCGCAAGGTCGTTATAGCTGAAATGCGCGCTTTCGTCGAATTTGGAACTTCCTTCGGCAACGCTGTCGTCGAAAGTAAGGTTCGTTTCTTCCTGACCGATAAGCACGTTGTAAAAGCCCTTAAATATAATAAGCAAACCCCGTCCGCCTGCGTCTATAACGCCGGCTTTTTTAAGAACGGGTAACATTTCGGGAGTTTGCTTCAACATTTCTTCGCCCGCATCTATAACGCGTTCTAAAAATTCGGATACTTCTATGCTCTTTTTGGTTATTTTGGCAGCTGCGTCGCTCATTGCGCGCACAACCGTCAAAATCGTTCCTTCTTTGGGCTTCGTTACGGCTTTGTAAGCTACTTCCGTTCCGCTTGCAAGCGCCTTGGCAAGATTCTTTGCGGTGATTTCTTTTTGTTGCGACAGTTCGGAACTCATTCCCTTTACTATCTGAGAAAGTATAACGCCGCTGTTTCCCCTTGCGCCCCTTAGCGCGCCCTTGCTCATAGCGTCGCATAAAACGTCGATGTTGTTGCTCGGGCAATTAGAAACTTCCTTTGCGGTGCTCATCATCGTAAGCGACATATTCGTACCCGTATCGCCGTCGGGCACCGGGAAAACGTTAAGCGAGTCTACATAATCTTTATTTGTTTCGAGTAACTTTGCGCTGTTGATTATCATTTTGCGCAGCATTGCGCCGTTAATCGATTTTACCATAATAATTTTCTTTCCTCCATTTAATCGTGTTTTTTCGATATAATGGTATTTATTATTCTATATTATTATATTTATATTACTTTTGAAACGTAATTATACTTTAATTCCGGCAACGTTTACGTTTACCGCATCTACCACCATACCGGTAAATTTTTCGACTCCGTACTTTACCGTCTTTTTCAGCGATTGCGCTACCGCGTCTATCGAAACGCCGTATTTAACGATAACGTACAAATCGATTATAATGCGGTCTCCGCTCGTAAGAACTTTGACTCCGCGGGAAATTCTCTTTTTGTTCATCAGGTCGGACAAGCTGTCCGAAAGTTTTTTGGATACCAAATCGACTATTCCGTAGCATTCGAGCGCGGTAATTCCAGCTATCTGCGCAATGGCGTCGTCATTTATCGTTATTCTGCCGTACGCGTTTGCGGTGTGTACGCTCATTGAACCCTCCGCTTAAAATATGTATCCACACATACTATTTTAACCCAATGAATAAAATATTGCAAGAGTTTTACCCGCATTTTCGTAAATTTTTATTAAAATAGCGTCAAAACAAGCCTTTTTTAGTTGCCAAAAGGTCAAATTCGTGATATTATATCAAGGCAACTTAAAAAATTTACCATTAAGACGAGGTGTTATAAAAATGAGTAAGGTATGCGCAATCTGCGGAAAAGGCAGAACGAGCGGCAATAATGTAAGCCATTCCAACAGAAGAACAAAGAGAACATTCGGCGCGAACGTTCACAAAACGAGAGTTGAAATCGACGGTGTGGAATCCACCGAATACGTTTGCACACGCTGTATGAGAACAAGCAGAAAAGGTTAATTAGGCTTGTCCGAATTTTAACGTAAAAAGGAAGAAATCGCTTAAAAGCTACTTCTTCCTTTTTTTGTTATGTATTTATTTTTTCGGTTTATCTTTCCCTTTTTCTTACAAAAAATCTCAACAGTCCCGACAAAAATTTAGGCGCTTTTACGCATACGATTTTCATATAAGTTCACCTCTCCACAAATACGAGAACCACCCCGCCGGCCAAAGCTATTTCGACCGTTTCGCTTTCGGCAAGGTTTGAAACGCCCATAACGAGTTCGTCAGCCGACAGATTTTCGATTTTATCGTATGTAAGTCCGTCGCTCGGGTATTTCAGTCCTTTTGTATACAATATATGCGCTTTATCGGAAAAAGGTACTACGGAAACGGTCGCGCCTTTTTTAACCTTTAACTTTATGACGTTATCGACGAAATACACGTCGTAATTCTCGCCCGCCATACGCGCGGAAACGCCGAGTTCTCGGCAAAGCGGCAACAGCGAATAATTGCAGTATTCGTGGTCGGGTCTGCCGCCGAAAGCGCCCAGAATTACGGCGCTTTTGATTCCGCGGGCGGCGCATTCCTTTACGGCGAGATAACCGTCCGTAAAGTTCTTTTCCGCTTTATATCGCATAATTTCGGTAGTTTCGGGAATGCGGACGTTCGGCAAATCGAGCGAATCGAAATCGCCGAGCAACAAATCGACGTCCGTATATTGCGCGGCATAGCTGTACGCGCCGTCCGTACAGACCGTAAAGTAACCGCACAAATCACCTATTGAATTTACGAGTTCTGCGCTCGGCGGCGTTCCGTTCAGAAAGACGACCGCTTTATCCGTGCTCTTCATCATTTAGCTCTCAGCTCCTGCATAACCGCTTTCGGGTCCGTCGCGGAAAACACGGTATTACCCGCGACTATAATCTGCGCCCCCGCCTGCTTTATTGCCGATATGTTGTCAAGATTTACGCCGCCGTCGATTTCGAGCAAAACGTCGGGATTTTCGATTTTTGCGAGAGCCGACAGTTCTTTCATTCTGTCCAACGATTTTTCAATAAATTTCTGACCGCCGAACCCGGGATAAACGCTCATAAGAAGCGCCATATCGCAAAGTTCCAAACAGCCGCTCAATGCCGAAACGGGAGTGTCGGGACTTATAACCGCGCCGCACTTGCACGCTTTTTTGCGGATAAGGCTCAGCGTTTCGTTGAGTTTTTCGGTAGCTTCCACGTGTATTGTTATATAATCGGCGCCCGCGTCCGCAAATCTTTCGACGTATTTTTCGGGTTGCACTATCATAAGATGCACGTCGAGCGGCAAAGAAGTAATCTTTCTTATGTCCGCAACCATTTTTATGCCGAACGTAATATTGGGCACGAAAATGCCGTCCATAACGTCGCAATGTATAATATCCGCGCCCGCAAGCTCCATTCTCTTGATTTCTTCTCCCATTTTCGAGAAGTCGGCGCTGAGTATCGACGGCGCAATCATAGTTTTCATTTTCTTTCTCCTTTTCTTTAAGTACGGTTTTGTTACCCCGATAAGCCGACCGTTTCAATACTGCCGACTGTTTTTAAGTTCTTCGTACATCTGCTTGTAGCGCAGATATCTTTCTTTATTGAGCTCGCCGCTTTCCACAAGCCTTTTAACGGCGCAATCGGGTTCGTTTATGTGAGCACACCTATGATAACGGCACTCGGAGGAATGCCGTACGTACTCCGAATAGTACAAATCGAGTTCCTCATACGGAATTTCGTGAATGTCGAGCATCGAGAACCCCGGCGTATCTATTATATACAAATCAGGCTCGGGCATTAAGATTTCGGCTTTCGTAGTCGTATTTTTTCCGCGCATATTCTTTTGACTGAGCACGCCGACGGCTCTGTTTTCGCCGCCTGAGAGAGCGTTTGAAACCGACGACTTGCCGACAGCCGACTGACCCGCAAAACAGCTAAGTTTACCCCTTAATACTCCTTTCAGCGGCTCCAATTCGTTAAGTTTGGCGCTTATTCGGATAACCGCGTCCGCAACGTTACCGTACTGCGATTTCAGCTCGCCGAACAGCTCCGACGGCAAATCGGATTTGTTAAGGCAAACTACGGTATCTATTCCCTGACGGTGCGCGTTTATTATAAGTTTGTCGATAAGAAAAAAATCGGGCTTGGGCGCGGGCGCGACGAGAATAACGAGCTGGTCGATATTTGCCGACAGCGGGCGGATAAGAAAATTTTTGCGCGGCAAAATCTCGGTTATCACGAAACCGCCGTCTTCGCTTTCCACGCGCGCGAAATCTCCCACGACGATACCGCCGCAAGACTTGAACTTTTTACGCGCAATCGCGGAAATTCTTTCTCCGCTCAGTTCCAGCGTAAACGTATTGGATTCGCACTTTATAACGCGAAATTCTTTTATGTCTGATTTGTTTTCTTTCATTTTCGATTTTTTTATAAGTACCGCCCGCGCAACTGTCCGCACGCTCCGCCTATATCCTGCCCCGACGAATTGCGTATCGACGCGGAAACGCCGAATTCGTTCAGTTTTTTCATAAAGCGTTCGGCTTCCGCGCGGGTACAACCGGCTATGTTTTTTCCGTCGACTTTATTAAGCATAATCAGATTAACGTGGCTCGCAAATCCTTTCGTAAGCTCCGACAACCTTTTCGCGTCGAAAAAGTTCATATTTATTTCTTTAATCATAGCATATTCGAATATAACGCGCCGCCCCGTTTTGTCAAAATAATACTTTGCGGCTTTAATTATATCGCTTATCGAATACTTGTTTGCAATGGGCATAACCTTGCGGCGGTATTCGTCGGTCGTTGCGTGCAACGAAACCGAAAGCGTAACGGAATACCCTTCGTCGGCAAGGCGGACTATTTCGTCGCAAAGTCCGCAAGTGGACAGAGAAATATTGCGCTGACCTATATTCAATCCGTTTTCTTCGTTGGCGAGCTTTATAAATTTGCAAACGTTATCGTAATTGTCGAGCGGTTCGCCGCTCCCCATAAGTACTATGTTACGCACAACTCGCTTATTACGCGTTCCGCCCGCCGATTTATTCGCCGAAATCACTTGATACAATATCTCGCCCGCGGAAAGATTGCGTTCGAGTCCGTTTTTGCCGGACGCGCAGAACTCGCAACCCATTCGGCACCCGACCTGCGTAGACGCGCAAACGGTGTTGCCGTAAGCGTGCGGCATATAAACGCACTCTATAAGGTTCCCGTCCGCAAGCTTATACAAGTACTTTTTCGACCCGTCAACCGAAGAAAGAGTTTTAACCGCTTCGAGCGGAACGGCAATATATTCCTTCGCCAATTCTTCGCGTAAGCCTTTCGGAATGTCGCTCATTCCGTCATAGTCCGCCCCGTCGCTTATCCATTTGAAAAGCTGACCGCCGCGGAAAGACTGTTGCGAAAAATTCCGCGCAATCTCTTTAAGTTCGTCCGTATTGTAATCGGCAAGTATCTTCATTATCATCTTACCTTTTTCATAGTAGCAACGAAAAATCCGTCGCATCCGTCGGTGTTCGGAAACAGCCGCATATATTCGCCGTCGCGTGCAAAATCTGCGTTCTCTTTCAGGAAATTTTCGACAATTCCGTCGTTCTCGCGCTTTAAGACGGTACAAGTCGAATAACACAGCCGTCCGCCCGTCTTTACGTACCGAGCCGCCGTAGATAAAATCGCGCGTTGCGTTTCTTCCAAAGCGTCCGAATCCGACGGCGAAATTTTAAGCAATATTTCGGGCTTTTTATTCACTACGCCTATTCCGCTGCACGGAACGTCGCAGATAACGCAGTCGAATTTATTTTCAAATGCGGCGTTGAATACGGTAGCGTCGTTCCGCATTACTTTTAACTCCGCACCCGTTCCGCGAGCATACTTCGAGATAAGTTCCACTCTGTGCGGGTGGATATCGCAAGCCGTTATTTCCGCACTTCCGCCGTGAAGCTCGTACAGATACGCCGACTTGCCGCCCGGCGCCGCGCATAAATCGAGAACGTCCTTATCTCCGCTTCGGAAATATCTTCTCGTTGCAAGCACGGACGCGCGCGATTGCACCACATAATCGCCTTTTTCGAGTTTTTCAAGGTCATTATGCGTAACATAGTACCCCGTATCGGTAATTTTTTCTTTCAAAAACGGGTATTTTAACGCAAAATCGACGTCCGAAATTTTCAAACCGTTTCTACGCACGTGAGTTTCGGTTTCGGTTTCCGCAAGAACAAAATCTTTCGCAAACCCGAATCCGTAATCGTTTACAAGTAAGCGCGTTAAAAATTCGGGGAAAGACGCAACGACTGAAAGCGAAAATCCGTCGGTTATTTCGGGAAGTTTCACGCTCCCCGACTTCTTCAAAACGGCGTTTACGAATCCCGACGCGCCGCCCTTTCCGAGCGCCTTGCAAAGCTCAACCGCGCCGCTTACCGCCGCATAATCGGGAACGTTCATATAGCGCAATCTGTAAAGTCCGATTTTCAGTATAAGCCGTATCGCGTTCTTCGGGCTTTTGTCGCACAACTTGCCGATTATATAATCGAACTGCAAGCTCTTTCTCAGAACGCCGTAAAAAAGCGCCGTTATATACGGATTCTCCGATTTGTCCGCCATAGCGTTAAGCGCCTTATTCAGCTCTATCGAACCGTACGCCTTTTCGTTTACGGTCTTCTGCAAAAGCAAATAAACCGTCTTGTCCGCCGATACGCTCAATCCGAAAACCTTTCTCCTACGTTTATTTTCGCACCGCGCAAATATTCGTCTGCGCCCATTCTGCGTTTGCCCGCTGCTTGAATTTCCAAAATTTCCAACGCGCCGCTACCGCACGCAACCGTAAAACCGCTTTTTCCTACGCTTATAACCTTTCCGACTTCGCCGCCGCATTCAACCGCGCGAGCCGAGAATATTTTCAGCGGTTCTCCGTCGCGCATAACGTACGCGCTCGGCCAAGGATTGAACGCGTTTATCTGCCTTACGATTTTATCGGCGGAAACGGAAAAGTCGATAAGCCCGTCGGACTTTGCGATTTTCTTGGTATACGTTGCTTTGTTTTCGTCTTGCGGAGTAAAAGCTGCCGAACCGCTTTCGAGCATATCGAGCGCTTTTACAATCATATCCGCACCGAGCGACGACATACTTTCGCTCAATGACAGATAAGTGGTTTTATCGTCTATCGGCAGAGATTTCCGCAACAGAATCTCCCCCGCGTCCATTTTCAGAACCGTTCTCATAACGGTAACGCCGCTTTCGGTTTCACCGTTCAATATAGCCGCCTGTATCGGAGAGCTTCCGCGGTATGCGGGAAGTAACGAAGCGTGGATATTCAGCACCCCGAACTTGGGAATATCGAGAAATTCCTGCGACAGAAGTTGACCGAACGCCGCCGTTACAATAACGTCGGGGTTGAATTTTCTTACCGTTTCCAAGCCGTCTCGGCTTACTTTTTCAAACTGAAAAACTTCTATCCCCAACTCCTGCGCCGCTTTTTTCGCAGGCGTGGGAAGCAGATTCTTTTTCCTGTCCGTTTCTCTGTCGGGCTGCGAAATTACGCAAAGCAAATCGTGCTTCGATTGCGCAATGCTTTTTATCGGCAGAACCGCAAATTCGGGCGTTCCCAAGAAAATAACTCTCATATTATTTACGCCCCGCAGGCTCTTCTACGAGCTTGTCTATATACAAAACGCCGTCTAAGTGGTCTGTTTCGTGGCAAAACGCGACAGCCAGAAAACCGTCGGCTTTTATTTTTATCGGCTTGCCGTTTGCGTCGACCCCTTCTATCGTGAGCTTTTTCGGACGCTCTACGTAACCGCTTTGCCCCGGAACGCTCAGGCAGCCCTCGATTCCCACCTGACTGCCCGACGTTTTCGTTATAACGGGGTTTACTATGCCGTATTTATTCTTGCCGTCTACGCAAACAACGATTACGCGCTTCAAAAGTCCGACTTGCGGCGCGGCAAGTCCCACGCCGTTTTCGTGTTCCATAGTTTCAAACATATCGTCAATGAGTATTTTCAATCTGTCGTCGAAAACGGTTACTTCTTTGCTTCTTTGGCGCAAAACTTCGTCGCCGAGTTTAACTACTTGTCTTAATGCCATAAAAATTTTTCTCCTTTAACTCAGGTTGGCAGGATTTATTTCCACAAAACAACTTACCTTCGAGTTTTCGGCGTCGTTCACTATGCCGTATATTTCGCTTATGTATTTGTCCGCGTTTTCGGTAATGCGCGCAAGTATCTGCACTCTGAACTTATTCTGAATCCTTTTAAGCGGCGAACGCATCGCCCCGAGATATGCAAACGCCGATTTATCGCTTTCGGCAAGCGGCTTTACTCTGTCGAAAATATTTTTCAGCGCGTCCATCGCGTCGCTTTCGCTTTGGCTCGACACAAGCACTCTTACGACGGTGGAAAACGGCGGATACTTCGTAACTTCGCGCAAATTACACTCTTTATCGAAAAACGATTTATAATCGTTGTTTACGGCGTATTTATAAACGTAGTGATTCGGCGTATACGTCTGTAAAACGACTTTTCCCGTTTTTTTATCGCGCCCCGCTCTGCCGCTTACTTGCGTTATAAGCTGAAAAGTCCGCTCCGCACTGCGGTAGTCCGAAAAATGCAGACTCATATCGGCGTCGACTATCCCAACAAGCGTAACGTCGGGAAAATCGTGTCCTTTCGCTATCATTTGAGTACCGACCAAAATATCGGCTTCCTTTTTCGCAAACTTAGAAAGAATTTCCGTATGAGCGTCTTTGCCACGCGTAGTGTCGTTATCCATACGCAAAACGGTTTTATCGGGGAACATTTTTTCGAGCTGTTCTTTTACGCGCTCCGTTCCCACGTATCCCTGTTTTATGTGCGGACTTTTGCATTGCGGACAAATATCGAGAGCCGCATACCTGTTGCCGCAGTAATGACACTTCAATACGTTTTCTTCGCGGTGATAAACAAGAGAAACGTCGCAATCGGTACACTTTGCTACATAACCGCAAGAACGGCACATCATAAACGAACTGTAACCGCGGCGGTTAATAAAAATTATTGCTTGATTTCCGCCGTCCATACACTCGTGCAACTCGCTTTCCAACCTGCGAGAAAACAGCGAATTGTTTCCGTCGTAAATCTCCGAACACATATTGACTACGGAAATCTGCGGCAATGCGCGTTTGTTGATTCTCTCGGGTAATTCGAGCAATTTGTACTCGCCGATTTTAGCGTTGTAATAAGATTCTATCGACGGGGTCGCGCTTCCGAGAACAAGCGAGCAACCGTTGTACTCGCGCCTGAACGCCGCCACTCGCAGAGCAGAATATCTCGGATTGCTTTCCGAAACGTAACTGTTGTCGTGTTCTTCGTCGACTATGATAACGCCCACGTTTTTAAGCGGCGCGAATATTGCCGAACGCGCCCCCACGCAGACTTTCGCTTCGCCTTTGAGTAACCGCCGCCACTCGTCGAAGCGCTCTCCCGCCGAAAGCGCGCTGTGCAAGAGTGCCACGTTCTCGCCGAAACGGAGCCTGAAATTTTTCAGCACTTGCGGTGTGAGCGAAATTTCGGGAACGAGCATAATCGCCGTTTTGCCCTTTTCGAGCATACGGGAAATGCAATCCATATAAACTTCGGTTTTTCCGCTACCCGTAACGCCGTGCAACAAATACGTATCGCTCTTTTCGCAAATCGCGTCGGCAACCGCGCGCTGAGCTTCCGTAAGCACGACTTTTTTATCGTTTCCGCTAAGAAATTTATACGGAGTGCGTTTAACTTCCGCCGATTCTATAAGTACTATGCCGCGCATAGTAAGGTTTCTGAGCGCCGCCGCCGAGAAATTCTTGTTAATTTCGGTGGTGGAATCCTTTCCGACCGTTTTAAGATGCTCGTAAATCTCCGCCTGACTTTTTGCCGACGGACGTATAAATTCTTCTACGGGAACGTTTTCGAAATCGGGATTAAGCCTTGCGTACTGCTTTGTAAGCTCCTTTACACGCCCACCGCGCATCTGCGACGGTATGAAAAGCCTGAGAACGTCTACAAGCCGCAGATTGTATTTTTCAGCCATAAAGCGCATAAGCGAAAGCATTTCTTCGCCTATGACGGGCATATCGTCGAGCGTTTCGGCTATATCTTTTATTTTAGCCGGATTAAGTTCCGACGTTTCTTTCAAATCTATAACGTACCCTTCAATCGTTCTGTTGCCGAAAGGTACTTTTACGCGACTGCCCTTTTGCGCGCCGCTGTCGCCGACGGAATAATCGAATATCCTGTCGACTTCGGAATTGCTTATGTCTACGATAACTTCGGCAAACATAGCTTACAGTTTTACCGCCGCGTCGAGTATAACGTCGGAAAGCTCGGCTTTACTCATAAGCGGCAATTCCGTTTTACTCTCTTTCGTTATAAGCGTAGCAATGTTAGTGTCAACGTAGAACCCTGCGCCCGCTTTCGATACGTCGTTAAGAACGACCATATCCGCATTTTTGGAAAGCAGTTTTTTTGACGCGTTTTTCTCGGGGTCGGACGTTTCAGCCGCAAAAACTATAAGTTTGCGGTCGCCCTTTTTCTTGCCGAGCGTTGCCGCAATATCGAGATTTTTAACAAGACTGAGAGTGAGTTTTTCCGACTTTATTTTGTCGGCGGAAAAATTTTCGACTTTATAATCCGACGGCGCGGCGGCTTTTATTATATAGTCGCAACGCGTAAAATTCTCCAAACACTTCGCAAGCATTTCTTCCGTCGTTCTTACGGTTATTATTTCCGCGTCGCACTTGGGCAAAACGGCGTTTTCGCCGCAAATATAAACGACCTTTCCGCCGCGCCTTACCGCCGCGTCAGCCAAAGCCGCGCCCATTTTCCCGCTCGAACGGTTCGTAATAAAGCGCACGGGGTCGATAGGCTCTTTCGTGCCGCCCGAAGTTATAAGCAGAGTTTTTCCCGCATAGTCGGTCTTTGGACACAATATTTCGATTACGCGTTCCACAACGGTATTCGGTTCGGCAAGTCTGCCCGCGCCTTCGTCGCCGCAAGCAAGCCGCCCTACTCCGCTCTCTATAAAAATAACGCCGCGCTTTTTAAGCGTTTCTTCGTTTTGCCTGTATGCCGCGCTCGTGAGCATTCCCGTATTCATTGCGGGAGCGATAACGACGGGACATTTGGTCGCCATCACGGTCGTCGTGAGAAAATCGTCGGCAATTCCGCAAGCGTACTTTCCTACGAAATTCGCCGTAGCGGGAGCTATCAAAAACAAATCGGCGCGCTTTGCGAGTGAAATATGTTTAACGTCGTATTCGAAATTCCTGTCGAACGTATCAACGCTTACGCGATGCCCCGACAGCGTTTCAAACGTCATAGGCGAAACAAACCGCGTGGCGTTTTCCGTCATTGCAACGTAAACGTCAGCCCCCTGCTTTTTAAGAGAGCTAACTATTTCGCACGCTTTATATGCGGCAATGCCGCCCGTAACGCCTACCGCTACCGTTTTACCCGCAAGTTTCAATCAGTTTCAGTCCTCGTATCTCGCTTCGACTTTTCCGTCGTATACTTCTTTCGCCGCAACCGAAATGGCACGCTGACCCGTGCTTTCGAGCATTTCGTTCTTCTTATCGAGCAAATATCTCGAACGCTTAGTAATTACGGCAACAAGAGCGTACTTACAACCGACTTTGTCGACAAGTTTGTCAATGGGGGGTTCAATCATCATAATATTCATATTCTCCTGAATTGTTTTTACTTATTTAATTGCCGAGCAACGCTTTTACTCTCTGCTCGTTTGTTTTCATCTTGCACTTTTCGGCTTTGATAATGTCTATAACGGATTCGACCGATTTTTCCAAATCTTCGTTAAACACTATATAATCGAAAAGCTCGTATTGCGAAAGTTCGTTTCTTGCGCTTCCGAGCCTGCGGGCAATGCTGTCTTCCGTTTCGGTACCCCTGCCGCGCAGACGCTGTTCCAAAATCTCGAACGTGGGCGTCATAACGAATATAGACACGGCGCGCGGATACCGCTTCTTAATTTGCCTTGCTCCGTGAATATCTATCTCGAACATAACGTCGTCGCCTTTTTCTATAAGGTCGAAAACGTGCTTTTTCGGAGTCCCGTAATAATTGCTGTATACCGACGCGGTTTCCAGAAACTCGCCGGCGGCAATCATATGCTGATACTCTTCGAGCGTCTTAAAATAATAATGAACGCCTTCTTTCTCGTGCGGACGCGGCGCGCGCGTCGTTACCGAAACAGACTTTTTGACGGACGGCATACGGTTTAACACTTCGTTGTAAATAGTGCCTTTCCCCGCTCCCGACGGTCCCGATATTATTAAAAGCAATCCCTGTTTCATTTTATCCTCCGAATATTGTCTGCCAAACGGCTTATTCTATGTTCCTTATTTGCTCCTTAATCTTTTCCAACTCGTTTTTCATATAAAGCACTTCGTTTGTAAGCTCGGCGTCGTTGCTTTTGCTACCCATAGTGTTTATTTCGCGGTTCATTTCCTGCGATATGAAATCGAGCTTTCTGCCTTGCGGCTCGTTGCTTTTTATACAATCTATAAACTGCGTTATATGCGACGAAAGTCTTGAAATTTCTTCGTTTATGTCCGCCTTGTCGGCAAAGAACGCAACTTCGCTTAAAAGTTTGTTTTCGTCTACTTCAACCGAGCCGAGCGCGTCTTTTATACGGGCTTCGAGTTTCTTGCGGTAATCTTCGACTACTTTCGGCGCACGGAAAACTACTTTTTCAAGCGCGTTTACGATATTTTTGACAAGAGCGTTCAAATCGTCGCGGATAGTCGCGCCTTCGGTTTCGCGCATTTTATCGAGCTCTTTTACGGCTATCGCCGTACATTCGCTTACCATTTTAACGAGCGCTTCGGGGTCGTCCTTGCCGTATTCGATTTTAAGCACTTCCGGCGACCTGAGCAATGCGGTCGTTCCGAAATCGTCGTCAAGGCAAAATTCGGTTCTGAGTTTTTTCGCCGCCGAAACGTACTCCTTTGCAAGCGCCATATCCACCGTAACGGTTTTACTGCTCTCGGAAACGTTCTCGTAGTTGAAATACACGTCGATGCTTCCGCGCTTTATTACCGATTGAATTTCGCGCCGCAAGGCTTCGTCGCAACCAGACATTGCTTTCGGCAGTCTTGAATTTATATCAAGGTATCTGTTGTTTACGGATTTGAGTTCGATTGTAAGCGTTCTTCCGTCCGCTTCGATTACTCCCTTTCCGTATCCGGTCATACTTTTCATAAGTCTTTTTCCTTTTTGTCGTTTCCGTTGATTAGCGCACTAAGCAGTTTATCGGGTTCGGTGGAAAAATTTTCTTTCTTTCCGTTTCTGCGCACAAGCACGTTTTCTTTTCCGCTTGTTATGCTCCCTATTTTTGCGGACTTTATGCCCGCGCTTTCAAGTTCTTTTACAGCCTTGTTCAAATTCTTGCCCGTGAACATCATAGAACCGCTTGCGATAAGTTTGAGCGGGTCGATATCGAGCCGCGAGCAAAGCTTTTCGGTAACGGAGTCCACGGGAACTTCTTTCTCGAATATTTCCGCCCCCAAGCCCGCCGCGAGAGCTATCTCGGCAACCGCGCCGAGTATACCGCCTTCGGTAACGTCGTGCATAGTCGTAACGCCGTCGTATTTTTTCAGAATTTTGCTCTCTGCGCTTACGCTCAGACTTTCGGCGAGCCGATTCGCTTTAAGCCGCTCGTTAGGCGTAAGTTCGCTTGCGTACTTTTCGGCGAGAATAACCGTGCCTTCTATGCCGCAGACTTTCGTGATATAAATTTCGTCGCCCGCGGAAAGAGCCGATTTTGCTATTAGCCGCTTTGCCTTGCCGACTGCCGTTGCGCTGACTATCGGTCGCGTTACGCAATCCGAAAACTCCGTATGTCCGCCGACTATATCGACGCAAAGCTCTTTCGCCCGCTCGCCCGCGCCGCGCATTATCTCGCCGATTTCTTCTTCGCGCGAGAAAGTCGGCATTATGACGGTCAGCGTTAAGGCAATCGCTTCGCCGCCGTTTGCGGCTATATCGTTGCACGAAACGTCTATTGCAAGCCTGCCCAACGATTCGTTAGGCATTTGCGCCGTTATGGGGTCGGACGAGAGCAGAATAAAGCCGTCGGTTTTTATCGCCGCACAGTCTTCTCCGAGCGCCGCGCTCAGCACGACTTCGTCGCGGAAAGAGCCGATATGCGCAAAAACGTACTTATTCAATTCTTCGGCGTTCAGCTTGCCCGTTCTCATATTAAAATTATATCACTGTTCTGAATTTTTTTCAAGTGTTATAAGCCGAATAAATTCATCCGAACCGATAATTTTTTTATTAAGCGCTTTTGCCTTGTCGAGCTTACTGCCGGCGCTCTCGCCCGCAATCACCGCGTCGGTGTCTTTCGTAACGGAAGAAAGCACCGTTCCGCCCAGACTTTCTATTATTCTGCGCGCTTCGTCGCGCGGCATAGCTATCGTTCCCGTAAGCACGAATTTTTTACCTGCAAAGAATCCGCTTTGCTTATTCATACGGAATTCGGGATTTATTCCGCGCTCTTTCAGCTTTTCCACAAGCGGCATATTCTGCTTGAAATACTCGATTATGCTGTCCGCCATTATCTCGCCTATTTCGGGCACCGCAAGCAAATCTTCGCGGGCAGCCGCCGCAAGAGAATCAATGCTTCCGAATTTCTCCGCCAAATCTCTCGCCGTCTTTCGTCCTATATTCGGAATACCCAAGGCGTTGATAAAGCTGTGGAGCGGCGCGCTCTTGCTCTTTTGCACGGCGGACAGGAAATTGCTTATCTTCTTCGACTTGAATCCGTCGATGTTTTTCAAATCGTCCGCCGTAAGGTCATAGAGCATATACGGCGAGTTTACGCCGAGTTTTTCGTAGAGCTGCATAACCGTTTTATCGCTTATGCCGTCTATGTCCATACATTCTTTCGACGCGAAATATTCTATCCTGCCGACTATCTGCGGCGGACACCCGTCCGTGTTCGGACAGAATAAATGAGCGCCTATTTCGACGAGCGGCGCGCCGCAGGACGGACAAACCGCGGGCGGCTCTATCGCCTGTCCGTCCGTTTCGTTATCGCCCGCAGAACCGAGAATTTCGGGAATAACGTCGTTGCTTCGGCGAATGAATACGTCGTTTCCGATACGCACTTTTTTGCGCATTATATCGCCGTAATTGTTAAGCGTTGCGCGCGAAACGGTTGCGCCCGCCAGAAACACGGGTTCGAGTTTTGCGAGCGGCGTGAGTTTGCCCGTGCGCCCCACGTTCCAATCTACACTTAAAAGTTTCGTGGTCGCTTCTTCCGCCGCAAACTTATAGGCTATCGCCCAACGCGGAAATTTATCCGTGTAGCCGAGTTGCTCCCTGAGCGAAAAATCGTCTACCTTTATAACCATTCCGTCTATGTCGAAATCGAGCTTGTCCCGTTCGACGGCTTCTATTTCGGCAATGATTTTTTCTATATCGTCGGAAACGAATAACTTATCCGTCTTGAATAAGTTCTCTTTCAAAAAGTTTATCGACTCGGATTGACTTCTTACTTTTACTTCTCCGTCGGTATAGTTTACGTTGTAGAAAACTATATCGAGATTACGGCTTTTCGTAATCTTGGGGTCGAGATTCCTTATAGCGCCGGCAACGCCGTTGCGCGGATTTTTCAGCGGCTCTTTTGCCGTTTCGTTGTAAGCCCTGAAAGCCGAAAGGCGCATTATTCCTTCGCCCTGAGCTTCCAAAAGCCCCTTAAACGGGATTTTCCGCGGTATAGACATAATAGTCGAAACCTGCGCGGTTACATTTTCGCCGACCGCGCCGTTGCCGCGCGTTGCCGCCGAAACGAAATATCCGTCGTTGTAAGTAAGGCAAAGCGTAAGCCCGTCGAGCTTATATTCGAGCGTAAGCAAAACTCTGTTTCCCGCGGCTTTTACAATCTTTTCGTACCAAGCGCGCAACTCGTCGAAGCTGTTGCACTTTTCCAGGCTGTACAGCTTATTGATGTGCGTATGCGGTTCAAACGCCGCGACAGGTTCGCCGCCTATTTTGCGCGTCGGAGAATCTTGCAGAACTACGCCCGTCTTTTCTTCGAGAGCGCGCAATTCGTCGTACAACCTGTCGTAGTCCGCGTCGGCTACGCTCGGATTGTCGAGCACGTAATACTCGTAAGCGTATTTATTCAGAATATCGACAAGTTCCTGCAATCTGTCCATATCAGTCGATTACCTCCAACGGCGCGTAGAATATTGACAACACGAGCTTTCCTACGCCCTTAAATTCTATCTCCGCATAGCTGTTGTCGCCTTCGTCCGTAAGTTTGGATATAACGCCCTCGCCGAACTTTTTATGCCGAACTTTCGCTCCGACGACAAAACCAGACTTTTCGACTTTATCGTTGCGCTTAGGCGCGGGCGGCGGCGCGGGGCGCGTAAACTTCATAGCTTTTTCGGAATCTCCGAATTCTTCGCCGCGCGCGTAGTACCGCTTTGCTTCGCCGTTCCGACCGTCGCCGTAATTGCCGTACCACCTGCTCGACGAATACTCCGAATACATACTCTCCCTTTTCGCGCGGGTTTCGAAACCGAGTTCCGACAAAAACCTGCTCGGCAAAGACGCTTTCCGCTCGCCGTACATAAAACGCGTTTGCGCGTAAGATAAGTAAAGCTGTTTTTCGGCGCGCGTTATGGCAACGTACATAAGACGGCGTTCTTCTTCCATTTCGAAACTGCTCTCCATTCCGCGCGAGATGGGAAAAGTCCCGTCTTCCAACCCTACGACGAAAACCGTATTGAATTCGAGTCCTTTTGCGCTGTGAACGGTGGCTATATTAACGCAACCCGCGTCGACGTCCATTTCGTCAAGGTCCGAGTACAGCGAAACGCTTTGCAGATAATCGTCCAAATCCGACTCGGGATTCATTTTTTCGTACTGCTCCGCCGAGCCTAAAAGTTCCTTGATATTCTGCTTTCGGTTTTCGTTCTCGTCGGTAGGCTGAGAATAAAGCTCCTTTAAGTTCAACATTCTCACGAGGTACTTCATTAGCGCCGAAATTTTCAAATTGTCTTTCTCTTTCAATAGGCATTTAAGCACAAGGCAAAACGGCGTAACCTTTTTTATAATCGCAGGCGGCAAATCTTCGTTCGACTCTATACCCACTATAACGTCAAACAAACTCTTTCCGCTTACAGCCGAATAATTTATAAGCTGTCCTATCGCCGCGTCGCCTATTCCGCGCTTCGGAAAATTTATTACGCGGAGAATTGCGTCGTTATCGAGCGGATTGGATATAATACGCAAATACGCGAGAATATCCTTTATCTCCTTGCGCTCGTAAAATTTGAAACCGCCGAATATCTTATGCGGAATACCGTATTGAATAAACCGCTCTTCAAACGAACGCGTAAGAGCATTCATACGCATAAGCACGGCAAAATCCGAAAAAGAATAACCGCCGCTCTGCACAAGCGCGAGAATTTTGGAAACAACGAAATCGGCTTCGTTTCCTTCGCTCTGCGCCGCGTATACTTCAACGTCGTCGCCGCTGTCGTTTTCGGTCCATAATACTTTTTTTATGCGGCTCTCGTTGTTCTCGATAAGTTTGTTTGCAAGCGCGAGTATTTTCTTCGTGGAACGGTAATTCTGCTCCAACTTGTAGAGCTTGCAATCGAAATCGGTGCGGAAATCGGCAATATTCGATATGCTTGCCCCGCGCCAACCGTAAATGCTTTGGTCTTCGTCGCCGACCACGAAAATATTCTTGTGAATTTTTGCGAGCGCGCGCACTATTTTATATTGAATTACGTTGGTGTCCTGAAACTCGTCTACGTGAATATATCTGAATCTGTCCGCATAATAATCGCCCGCTTCCTTATCGTTTATAAGAAGATAGTACGCTTTTATAAGTAAATCGTCGAAATCCAGCGCATTGTTTTTTTTGAGCTCTTCTTCGTATTTTGCGTAAACGTTACGGATTATCTCGGCATTATCTTCGTAGCGGTTCATTTCGTAATATTCTTCGGGCGAAAAACCGTCGTTCTTCGCGCGGCTTATGGCGGACATTACGGACTTGAATATATCTTCTTCGGGTTCTTCTTCCTTTAAGATTTTTTTTACGGCGCGCTCTTTTTCCTGCTCGCCGTATATGGAAAAGTTGGAAGTATATCCTATCTTGTCCACAAACTTACGCAGAAACGACACGCACATCGAGTGAAAAGTAGACACCCAAAGCCCGCGGCTTCCGTCTATCATATCGAATAACCGCTCTTTCATTTCGGCCGCCGCTTTGTTCGTAAACGTTATAGCCAGAATATTATAAGCGGGAACGCCCTTATCGACGATAAGATGAGCAATGCGGTGCGTCAAAAGGCGCGTCTTGCCGCTACCCGCGCCCGCCGTTACGAGTACCGCGCCTTCCGTATCGAGCACCGGTTTGATTTGTTCGTCGTTTAAGGAAGATAAATCGAAACTCATTTATTTTTTGTCCTCTTCGGTGAAAAAAGCGGTTTTAAGCCGTTTTAGTATAAGGTTATAACCGTCCGCGCCGTAAGACAAACATTTGCTTATACGGCTTATGGTTGCGGTAGACGCGCCCGTAAGTTCCCCGACTTCGATATACGTCTTGCCTTCGCTCAGAAGTTTTGCCACGTGAAAGCGTTGACTTAAAGATTTAAGTTCCGTAACAGTGCAAAGGTCTTCGAAGAAGTTGTAACATTCTTCCGTATTTTCAAGCAGCATCAGCGCCTTGAAAAGCTCGTCCGTTTCAGATGATTTTAACTTCGTGTTCATAAAAAATCTCCGTTATATTCGTAACGGAAATTTTAACACAATAGTGCGAAAAAGTCAACAGCTTTTGCTCTTACGTTCTTTTGCGTAGCGTTCGCTCATTTCGCGGAATTTCTTTGAAAGTTCCAAAATATAGCGTTGCTTACCTACGTCGTCCATACAGTCGTAAACTTCGTGCTCTACAAGCATTCCTATCGGATTTATTACGTCTTCGTCGTTGTCGAGAATTTCGCAGACTTTATCGTAAAGTTTTTCGTCTTTCAACGCCTGCGAGCCGTTTAAAACTATGTTGTTGTCGCGCTCGAATTTTGCGTGCAGGCTGTCGCGCACGAGTTGAACCGACGCGAAGCTCTCGCCCGCCGCGCGCAACGCCCGCTCTTTTTCTTCGCTCATAGTCTGCCAATAACCCATACGCATTCTTTGCTTTGCTATAAGCGCGCGTTTTTTCAGTTCTCCGTATTCTTTTACGTTCAAAGCCATAATTTTATCCTCCGAAATTTTTATAGGCAAATTATAGCATACGGAAAAGAAAAAAAATCGGGTTTGACAAATATAGAAAAAACAAGTCAAATTTCTACAAAAATATACTCACACGTTTGCGAATACGGATAAAAGAAAACGCGCTCGGTCATATCAAGACGGTTGCGCGTTATTCGTTTTACAAATCAGCCTTTCGCTCCGCGTTTTCTCGCGGCTTCGGACTTCTTCTTGCGTCTTACGGACGGTTTTTCGTAATGTTCCTTACGACGCAAATCTCCCATTATGTTATCTTTCTGACATTTGCGCTTAAAACGTTTGAGCGCGCTGTCGAGAGATTCGTTCTCGCCGACTCTTATAACCGACATTATCTACACCGCCTTTATTCTTAAAAGAACCTTTATTTGCAAGAATTATTATAATCGCTAAAAAAAAATTTGTCAAGAAAAAGAGAGACGATTTGCGGAAAGAAAATAATTTGATTGAGCCGACGTGCCGCACGTAGCCCATACGCCGCCGTTTAGCGCATATCGTCAAACGGCAACGCCTGCCCGCCCAAAATATGAATGTGCAAATGAAAAACCGTCTGACCCGCGTCTGCGCCTTGATTTATCACAAGGCGGTAACCGCCGCCGAGTCCGAGTTTTTCACTAAGCCCCGAAATCGTTTTCAGGATTTTACCGATATTTTTTTCGTCGTCGGCGCTCATTGCGTCCAAAGTCGGAAAATGATTTTTCGGCACGGCAAGATAATGCGCTTTCGCTTTTGGGTCGATATCTCTGAATATCACGCAAAGCTCGTCTTCGTAAACTTTGTCGGACGGAATTTTACCGTCTATAATCGAACAGAAAACACAGTTACTCATAAATTTTTTCTCCTTTTATTCCATCTTTATAAATTTCTTTCAGAATGTGTTTTGTACAGGTTTTTTCTTCCGCGGTCGAGTAGACTTTTATGTAATTATCCGTATATCCTACGTTGTACTCGCCGTCTTTTTCTTCGAGATAAACTTCGCGGACGGTGCCCGAATTCTTTATCAAAAACTCGGTTTTGTGTTTGTCGCGCAACTCGCTAAGCTCCGCCGCTCTGCGGATTCTTACGGATTTATCTACTTGCGGCAAGCGCGCCGCCCTTGTGCCTTTGCGCTCGCTGTAAGGAAATATATGAGCGTCGGAAAATCTTATTCTCTCCACCGTTTCGAGCGTTTCTCGGTGCTGAGCTTCCGTTTCGGTAGGAAAACCGGCTATTATGTCTGTCGTAATACCAGCAAAAGGCATAATTTCGCGGATAAATTCGACTTTCCCGATAAATTCTTCGGGCGTATACCGCCTGTTCATTTTTTCAAGCACGCCCTTGCTTCCGCTCTGCATCGACAAATGAAAGTGAGCGCAGAATCCGTTTTCCGCCATTGCGTCCAAAAACTCGCGCGTTATAACGCTACATTCGAGCGAGCCTATACGCTTACGCGCTTTAACGCTGCCGAGAGCCTTGATAAGCCCCGTAAAACTCTCGCCCGTATCCAGACCGAACGCCGATATATCCACGCCCGTAAGCACTATTTCCCGCGTTATTTCGGCGGCCTTTTCAGCTTCGGAAACAATACTTTCTATACTGCGCGAGCGGCTTCTTCCTCGCAAATACGGAATTATGCAATAAGAGCAGAATCTGTTGCAGCCGTCCTGAATTTTGATAAGTCCGCGCGTTCTCGTGTGAGCGGGAAAAAGATTGTCTTCGTAGACGGACGGAAGCTCCGACGCTCTTACGTCGTCCGCGAGCATTCCCGACGATTCGGCGTTCCCGACGTCTTCGACTATTTTATCAATAAAACTCATTTTATCCGCAACGCCGCCTACAATCTTAACGCCGTCTTTCTCGGCATAAATATCGCCGTCGTTTTGCGAACTGCAACCGCAAACGTAAATTCGGGCTTTCGGATTCAATCTCTTTACCCTGCTGATTGTCTGACGCGATTTACGGTCCGCTTCGCCCGTAACCGAACAAGTATTTATGATATAATAATCTGCGGGTACGAGTTTGTCGGTAGCATCGAAGCCCTTGCTTTCAAGGCGCGAAATCATCGCCTGTCCTTCGTAAATATTGACTTTGCAACCGAGCGTGAAAACTACGAATTTCATAAATATGCCATTACATCCTGCCACAATTTTTTTGAAAGTACAGTCGCGCGGTAGACGGGCAACTGTCGGCTCGCCGCCGACGGGAGTTTATTTCTCATAAATGACCAAGGCGGCGGGACGAACGTAGCCCGTATCCCGAGATGAATGTACTTTCAAACATTCATCTCGCCCCTTTCGTACATAACGACCGCCGCGGTAACAATGCAAGCCGTTTCGGCGCGCAAAATTCTGTTACCGAGCGTTACCGAAGCTATACCCGCATCTTTCAGCATATCGACTTCCGATTTCGAGAAACCGCCTTCGCAACCGACGAGCACGGCTATCTTATCGGCTTTTCCCGCGCCCTGCAAAAACGACCTTATATCGAGATTCTTTTCGCTTTCGTACGGGAAAACGACAAGCGGATATTCCTTAATTTTTCCGACGGCGCCGTCAAATGACTCGGCGGAATGAATTTTCGGCAACGCGCCCCTGCCGCACTGCTTCGCGGCTTCTTCGGCAATACGTTTAAGTCTTTCGGTATTGACATTTTTTGCACCGTTCTGCACGTATTCCGAAATAACGGGATAAAAATTCTTAACGCCGAGTTCCGTACATTTCTGCACTATAAAATCGTTCTTATCGCCTTTGAGCGAACAGAAATACAAATCGACGTCCGCCGTCGTTTCGGAACGGTTTGCGGTCTTATCCGTCAGCAAAAGACGCGTACAATCCTTTTTTATATCCGTAATCTCGTAGTTTCCGTCGTAGTATCCGTCGCATAGTACTATTCTGTCGCCTTTTTTGGCTCTGCAAACGACAGAAAGGTGTTTATGCTCCGCTCCCGTCAGAACTGCTTTTTCGGTTAAATTGTCTACGAAAAATTTTCTCATAACTTTTCAAAAAGCATCGCGTGCCATTCTCCGCGCTTTTCGGCTTTTATAAGCCTGTACTCTTTTCCGAACGCCTGTGCAATTTCACTTTCACGTCCGTTTATTATTCCGCTGAAAACAGCCTTGCCGCCTTTCTTCAAATTTGTGTTTATACCGTTTTTAAGCATAAGCAAAAGGTCAACGGTAAGGTTAGCCAAAACAACGTCGAACTCTGTGCTTTCGCCGTCGAGCAAACTGCCGAGAACTATTTCGGCGCGGTCTCCGACCTTGTTATATCCGCAATTTTCTTTCGTCGCCGCCACGGCGTTCTCGTCGTTATCGACAAACGTGCAACTTTCCGCTCCGAGCGTAAGCGCGCAAATACCGAGTATTCCGCTTCCGCACCCCACGTCCGCAACAGTCTTGCCCTTAATATCGGCAAGCTGCATAAGTTCGACGCACATTCCCGTCGTTTCGTGGCTTCCAGTTCCGAATGCCATTCCCGGGTTGATGTACACGGGTACGGTGTCGGGATTGGGGTTTTCGAGCCATTTCGGAACTATTGTCAGTTTACCGCTCTTTATCGGCTTATAGTAATCTTTCCAGACGTTCTCCCACGTAGCGGAATCGACGGTTTCGGCTTGCGTTTCAAGCGAACCCGTGCAAAACGGCGAGCGCTCTTTGATTTCCGCAAGCTCGCTTTCAAGCGTCGTTTTGTCGAAATCCAACGGAAAATAGCCCGAAACAAGAACCGTTCCGTCATCTTTTTCAAGCAATTTTTCGTCTATATAGTCCCATATTCTGTTTTTAACGGCGTCGCGGAACTCCGCATAATCCGTAACGCTCACGCCCTCGGACCCGAAGTCGAGCATACACGAAGAAACAAGTTCTTCGAATTCGTGCGTCGTGCTTACCGTAATTTTCTGCCACTTCATAAAGTATTTACTTTCCTTTCCGAAAAAAGCGGCGGAAATTACGCTACCGCCGCTCTTTTTCGTGAATTATCTTCTGTTGAATTCTTTAATCTTATCGTATTGGTCGGGCTTAATCAGTTCGCTCAGCTCTTTGATTTTCGCTTTCTGTTCCTTGGTAAGGTTTTTGGGCATTTCCACGTCCACCGTTACGAGCAAATCGCCCGTTACGCCTTTCTTTACGTTTTCGATACCCTGACCTTTCAGCTTGAACACCGTTCCGTTCTGAGTTCCTTCGGGCAACGGGAATGCAACTTTCGTCCCTTTAAGCATAGGTATAAGTATCTTATCGCCCAAAATGGCTTGCGTGAACGAAATCGGAACGTCAACAGACAAATCAAGACCCTTGCGTCTGAAAATCTTATGCGGCATTACGTTAATCATAAGAACGAGATTTCCGGGCTTAGTGCCGTGCTTGCCCTTTTCTCCCTCGCCCGGAACGGTCATTATCTGCCCGTGTTCTATACCTGCGGGGAAAGTTATTCTCAAATTAACGTTCTTGCGTACGTGCCCCCTGCCGTTACAAGCGGGACACGCTTCCTTGATTATCTTACCGCTACCGCCGCACGCCGAACACGCTTTCATACTTACGACTCTGCCGAACGGCGTTTCCTGCGCAAATCTCACTTTACCCGTTCCGCCGCACGCGTTACATTTTGCGTATTGCGTACCGCTCTTTGCGCCCGTTCCGCGACAAGCCGCACAAGGCTCGTTTCTCGTTACGGAAACGTCTTTCTGCACGCCGTAAGCCGCTTCTTCGAAAGTGAGCGTTACGTTAAGCGAAATATCGCCCCCGCCGCCGCTTTCACGCGCGTCCGTATCGAACATATTTACAAAGTCGTCGAAGAACGAGCCTCTGCCGGCGCCGCCTGCTCCGCCCGCTCTTGCGCCGCCGAACCCCTGACCGGCGGGCTTATCGTAAGCCGCCTTTTTCTGAGGGTCAGAAAGCGTTTCGTACGCTTCGTTAACTTTTTTGAACATATCGGCGGCCTGCTCGTCCCCCTGATTCAAGTCGGGGTGATACTTTTTAGCCTTTGCTCTGTACGCGCTGCGGATTTCCGCTTCGGTAGCCGTCTCGGGGACGCCGAGTATGTCATAGTACGGTTTTGCCATTTACTCCACTCTTTCGGTTAGTTATTGTTGTTATCGTCAACAACTTCCGCGTCTTCGACAACTACGTCGTCGGCTTGCTGTTGCGCGCCGCCGTTCTCATAAAGTTTGCTGAATATTCCGTTGGACAGCTTTTGCAACACTTCTACCGCGTCTTTGATAGCGTCCATATCGTCGGTCTTCAAAACTTCTTTTACGTTTACCATCTCTTTTTCGAGTTCGCTCTTGTCATTCGGGTCAATCGAATCTCCGTTTTCGGACAAGAACTTCTCAATCGAGAATATTAACATATCCGCTTGGTTCTTCGTTTCCACGAGATCTTTGCGCTTGTTGTCTTCGTCTGCGAACTGTTCCGCGTCTTTGATAGCGTCCTGAATCTGTTTTTCGGTCAAGTTCGTCGAAGCCGTAATGGTTACGCGCTGTTCCTTACCCGTACCCTTATCCTTAGCCGATACGTGAACTATACCGTTCGCGTCGATATCGAACGTAACTTCTATCTGCGGAACGCCTCTCGGAGCGGGCGGAATTCCGCCGAGTTCGAAACGTGCAAGCGTCTTGTTGTGAGCGGCTATTTCGCGCTCGCCCTGCAAAACGTGAATATCAACCGAAGGCTGACCGTCGGTAGCCGTAGAGAACACTTGCGATTTCTTCGTAGGTATTGTCGTGTTTCTTGCAATAAGTTTCGTGAATATTCCGCCGACGGTTTCGATACCGAGCGACAACGGCGTTACGTCGAGCAACAGCACGTCTTTTACTTCGCCGGCAAGCACGCCGCCCTGAATAGCCGCGCCTATTGCAACGCATTCGTCGGGGTTGATGCCCTTAAACGGCTCTTTGCCCGAAAGGTTTTTGATAGCTTCAACAACGGCGGGAATACGCGTAGAACCGCCGACGAGAATAACCTTGTCTATATCCGAGTTCGAGAAACCCGCGTCCGCCATAGCCTGCTTGGTGAGCTTTATGGTCTTATCTACAAGCGGCTGAGTGAGCGCGTCGAACTTACTGCGCGTAAGCTCGTAGTCCATATGCAAAGGACCTGCCGCGCCGCTCGTTATAAACGGCAAACTTATCGAAGTCTTCTGCAAGCTCGAAAGCTCGATTTTTGCTTTTTCTGCGGCTTCTTTAAGTCTTTGCATAGCCATTCTGTCTTTCGAAAGGTCTATTGCATTCTCTTTCTTGAACTCGTCTACGAGATAGTCCATAATCTTCTGGTCGAAGTCATCGCCGCCGAGTCTGTTATCGCCCGCCGTAGCTACAACTTCAAATACGCCGTCGCCGATTTCCAAAATCGAAATATCGAACGTACCGCCGCCCAAGTCGAAAATAAATATTTTATGGTTGCTGTCCTGCCCTTTGTCAAGACCGTAAGCGAGCGACGCCGCCGTCGGCTCGTTTATAATACGCAAAACTTCGAGTCCTGCGATACGACCTGCGTCTTTCGTAGCCTGACGCTGAGAGTCCGTAAAGTAAGCGGGAACGGTTATAACCGCTTGCGAAACCTTTTCGCCGAGATACGCTTCCGCATCCTGCTTCAACTTCGTCAAAATCATTGCCGAAATTTCCTGCGGGGAATAATCTTTCTTGTCTATCTTAACTTTTCTGTCCGTACCCATATCTCTTTTTATCGAGATAACGGTGTTGTCGGGGTTTGCAACAGCCTGACGCTTAGCAACCTGACCTACGAGTCTTTCGCCGTCTTTCGCAAAACCAACTACGGACGGGGTCGTTCTCGAACCTTCGGCATTGGGAATTACTACCGGTTCGCCGCCTTCGAGTACGGCAACGCAAGAGTTCGTCGTTCCAAGGTCTATACCTATAATCTTACCCATACTTTTTATATCCTCCAAAAATTAAAAACTAAATTATTTATCGTTATTGTTGTTATTTTCCGACTTTTACCACACTGTGGCGGATTATCCTGTCGCCCATACGGTAACCTTTGTTAAACACTTCCACGATTACGTTTACGTTCTTCTCGTCCTTTACTTTCACCTGCATAACGGCATTGTGTAAATTCGGGTCGAACTGTTCGCCGAGCGCAGGAATTTCGGTAACTCCGAACGACCCTAGCATTTCGTTGAACTGCTTATAAATCATTTTGAGTCCGTCGGCAACCTTTTCGTCGGGAATCAGGGTGATGCCTTGTTTCATCGTATCGAGAAGCGGTATAACCTTTTCGATAACCTCGACTATTCCGTCTTCTTTCAGCTTCTTGTTATTCTCGTTCGTGCGCTTTCGGTAATTATCGAAATCGGCTTGGAGTCTGTCGGAATAATTCTTCAACTCATCGGAACGGTTCTTTTCCTTTTGCAATACGGCTTGCGCTATTGCAAGCTGTTGGTTAAGGTTGGCAACCTGATTCTGAATAGTCTGGAATTCTTCTTTACTCAGCTCCATCAGAGAATCTTCATTCATTTCTTCCGGCATTGAATACGTCTCCTATTACTATTTACATTTTATTTGGCGTTTATAATTTATTCAGGCAATACTAATCGGTTTTTTCGTTTTCTTCGTCGCTTTTACCCTGCTTTAACGCCCCTTGCGCGTATTCGACTTCTTCAACTTCGTCGTCGCCGTCGTGCTTGGGTTCGGGCAGATGATTTATCGTTTTACCTATATAATCGAGAACCGAAATAACTTTCGGGTAGTCCATTCTTATAGGACCTATAACGCCGGCTTTTCCGATGTTTACGCCGTTTACGGAATAATTCGCCGTAACTATCGCGCATTCGGGCATTCCCTCTTTTATCTCGTTATCCTTGCTTATAAGAATGTTCAGGCTCATATCGTCGCTGTTTTGAAGAACGGGTATAAGTTCTTCTTTCGCGTCGAGAAGTTCGAGCATAGCTTTTGCCTTTGTAAGGTTTGCATATTCGGGCTGTTCGAGAATTTTCGCACTGCCTTCGAGCACTATGTCGCTGACCATTTCTTCGTGCGAGTGGTTTTTAAGAATTTTTATAACGGTATTGAATACCTGCTCGTATTCCTTCCTTACTTCCTTGATTATGCGCTTGGGCTTCGACGCTTCCGAAACCTTATGCCCTACGAATACGCCCGAAACAAACTTTGCCGCCTGTTCAAAATATTCTTCGGTAATGTTAGCCGATACTGTTGCGGTAGTGTCTTTAAGCATTCCCCTGTCGGTAACTATTATTATAAGCGCGGTGGTGTCGGTGATTTTGACTATCTTGATATTCTCGATAATAGCGTCGTCGACGTTCTGAGAATAAGCAACGGAAGTAAGATTGGTTATTTCCGAAATAACTTTTGCGGTGTTCTTCAAAAGGTCGTCAAGCTCGGTTACCTTGCGGTTGAAATATCTCTTGACTACTTTAAGCTCCGAGCGGCTCAGTTTTCGGCGCGGCATCAGCTTTTCAACGTACAGACGGTACGCTTCCGCCGTGGGAACGCGTCCCGAAGAAGTATGCGGCTGAGTTACGTAGCCCATTTCTTCCAATGCCGCAAGCTCGTTGCGGATAGTCGCACTCGACAGCATAGGCAAATGCTTTTCTCTGATTTCGGAACTGCTGATAGGCTCGCACTTGTTTATATAGCTGTCTACGACGGCTTCTATTATCTTTTCTTTTCTCGACGATAAACCCATTTGCGAACCTCCTTTCGGCATTGCCGTAATTTTCCGATTTGCTCGGCTTTGCTAGCAGTCGTACTATCCGAGTGCTAATTATATTATACAGCAAGCGCAAATATATGTCAAACGTTTTTATATCAATTTAAGTATAACGGAATCGAGAATATAGAACGCTTCGGGCGACGCTTTCAACCGCCCGCCGTCGATTTTCACCGCTCCCAAATCTCTGAGCATTTTGATTTCGCTTGCCTTTTCTTTCAGCAAATCGCAGCCGTATGCGCTTTTAAGCAGATTCAAATCCATGCCGTCGCGCGTTCTTAGCGCAAGCATAATATATTCTTCTCTGAGCTCTTGCAAAGGAATCTTCTCCCGCCCGCTCTCGCGCTTTCCTATAATATAGAGCGACATATTAGCGGTATTCTCGGTGCGGTACCCGTCTGCAAACGAATGCGCGGCAAGCCCCAAGCCTATATAGGGCGAATGATTCCAATATTTCGAGTTATGGCGGCTCTCGAACCCGATTTTTGCGAAATTACTGACTTCGTACCGCAAAAAACCGTTGTTTGCGAGAATCTCGACGCCTGCGGAATACATTTCGGCTTGCAAATCTTCGTCGACGCCGACTTCGTTATCGTAAAATTCCGTACCTTCTTCCACTTTAAGCGCGTAAGTCGAAATGTGTTTCAGCGGCAAAGACGAAACGTGCTTTACCGTCTTTTCAAAGCCTTTAAGCGTCTGAAACGGAAGTCCGAGAATAAGGTCCGCGCTTATGTTTTCAATGCCTTTACCGAGCGCCGAGTACAGACATTTTTCAAACGCGGCGTAATTATGCCGTCTGCCGGCAACACGCAGAAGCCTGTCGTCGTCGGACTGCAAGCCAAGGCTCAGCCTGTTCACGCCCGCGCGTCTGCACTCGTACAAAAATTCGTCCGTACAAGTGTCGGGATTAGCTTCAACCGTTATTTCCGCCCCGCTTTCTATGTTGAAATTCTCGCGCAAAAACCAAATCAGTTTTCCGATTTCGCCGCGCGGCAAAACGGACGGAGTGCCGCCGCCTATATAAACCGTGTCGCACGCTTCTTCACGTCCGCGCTCGCAAATCTCGTTATAAAGGCTGTCGGAATACAGTTTCAGCGTGGAAAAATCGTCGCTTGAACAGAACGAACAATAACCGCACTTGCTTTTGCAGTACGGTATATGCACGTATATTCCGAATTTTTCTCTATTTGTTGTCAAGTTTGAGTATCGACATAAACGCTTCGGACGGAACTTCGACCGAGCCGACCTGGCGCATTCTCTTTTTGCCTTCTTTCTGTTTTTCGAGCAGCTTTTTCTTACGCGTTATATCGCCGCCGTAACATTTTGCAAGCACGTCTTTTCTTAGCGCCTTAACGGTTTCGCGCGCAATAACTTTATTCCCTATCGACGCCTGAATCGGTATTTCAAACATCTGACGCGGAATAACTTCTTTAAGCCGCTCCGCAATCGACCGACCGCGCGCGTAAGCCTTATCGCGGTGAACTATTATACTCAGAGCGTCGCAAATATCGTTATTGAGAAGAATATCGAGTTTTACAAGGTCGGACGGCTTATAACCTTTTATCTCGTAGTCAAGGCTCGCATAGCCGCGGGTGCGCGATTTCAAGCTGTCAAAGAAATCGAAAACTATTTCGTTCAGCGGAATTTCATAGTGAAGCTGAACGCGCGATTTGTCGAGATATACCATATCCATATATTCCCCGCGCTTTTCGGCGCAAAGGTCCATAATCGCGCCTATATACTCGGGCGGCGTATAAATAAACGCCTTTACGATAGGTTCTTCTATTCTGTCGGTTTCGGCGGGATTGGGCAGATTCGACGGATTTGTAACGGCAAGCATTTCGCCGTTTAATTTATATGCGTGATAAGTTACGCTCGGCGCGGTCGTAATAAGGTCAAGGTCGAACTCGCGCTCCAAACGTTCCTGAATGATTTCCATATGCAACAGCCCCAAAAAGCCGCATCTGAAACCGTAGCCGAGAGCCGCCGAAACTTCCGGCTCGAAAAACATTGCCGCATCGTTCAGCTTCAACTTTTCGAGCGCGTCTTTCAGGTCGTTGTAATGCGACCCGTCCACGGGAAAAATTCCGCAGTAAACGACGGGCTGAACCTTTTTATAACCCGAGCAAGGCTCGGCAGTGGGATTGTCGGCTTCGGTAACCGTATCGCCGGGACTTGTATCCGCAACGTTCTTTATGCTCGCGCTTATATACCCTACGTCGCCCGCAACGAGCTGAGCCGTAGGCGTAGGCTTTGGATTGAATATACCCACTTCCGTTACGTCGAATGTCTTGCCCGTCTGCATCATTCTGATTTTAACGCCTTCTTTTACGCAACCGTCTATAATGCGAACAAGACATACCGCGCCCTTATAATTATCGTAGTACGAATCGAATATAAGAGCTTTGAGCGGAGCTTCCGGGTTCCCCTTGGGCGGCGGAACTTTTTCGACTACCGAACGCAGAACTTCGTCTATATTTATGCCGTCTTTCGCGCTTATAAGCGGCGCGTCGGACGCGTCCAAACCTATAACGTCCTCGACTTCCTTTTTTACTTCTTCGGGGCGCGCGCTCGGCAAATCTATCTTGTTGATTACGGGGAAAACTTCGAGATTGTTGTCTATCGCCAAATACACGTTGGCGAGCGTCTGAGCTTCGACGCCCTGCGACGCGTCGACTATAAGTATTGCGCCTTCGCAAGCCGCAAGCGACCGCGACACTTCGTAAGTAAAATCGACGTGCCCCGGAGTGTCGATAAGATTGAATATATATTCTACGCCGTCGTGTTCGTAAAACATTCTTACGGGCGTAAGTTTTATCGTTATTCCGCGCTCGCGCTCCAAATCCATACTGTCGAGCAACTGTTCCGACAACTCACGCTTGGAAACCGTTCCCGTACTTTCTATAAGTCTGTCGGCAAGCGTCGATTTACCGTGGTCTATGTGCGCGATAATGCAGAAATTGCGAATCCTTTGCTGTCTGTCCATAGTGATATTATAACGTTCCTCGGCTTGCAAAAATAAATTTTTGCATCGCTACCGCTTTTATTATCCGCTAAACGCGGATAACAGCCGTACGTTGCAATACGTCGTGAAAAAGCCATTGCAAGCAAGCTTTTTCACTTCTATTATAGAATAATTTCGCGTAAAATGCAAATAAACAAGCTCGGTTTTATCCCGAATTACGCTCGGAAGTTCAAATTTAATGCTAAATCGGCATATAAATATAAAAATCGGCGGAAATTCATTGCGTTTTGATTTTTTTTGTTATATAATAT